>CAYQZM010000210.1:0-2551 GCA_964421935.1 uncultured Rhizobium sp.
GCAGTACCAATGTTTCGCCGCGACGGTTGATCCGCGCGATGGCATGCTCGCGTTCGTCCGCACGCATGTCCGCGCCCAGCCGGGCGGTGGAGCGGCGCGAGAATAGTGGCCGGGCGTCGAAGGCATCGCGCAGGATGGCATTGTCCAGTCGCGCCAAGGCTTCCTTGCGGCCCCATTCGGTGCCGCACCATATGGTGGCGATGTCGGGGATTTTGAGGTCCTCGCCCAACAGCGCGCGCGCCACATTGGGCAGATAGGCATCCATCACGGGCGATTCGACCACGCCGCCACCCAGGGCGTTGGCCAGGACCACACCGCCGGCGCGCACCGCTTCCACCAAGCCTGGCACGCCAAGCGCACTGTCGCCGCGAAATTCCAGGGGATCGCAGTAATCGGAATCCACCCGGCGGAAAATGGCGGCAACACGCTCCAGGCCGGTCAGGGTCTTGATGAAGACCTGGCCGTCGCGCACCGCCAGGTCATCGCCCTGCACCAGGGTCAGGCCCAGATAATGGGCGAGATAGACATGCTCGAAATAGGCTTCGTTGTAAGGCCCCGGTGTCAGCAGCACGGCACGGTCGCGGCGCGAGGCGCCCATGCCCAGCACGTTTTCCTTGTAGGCGTTGAAGAAGGCGGCCAGCCGCGCCACGCCCATGTCGCCGAAGCTTTCGGGAAAGGTCTGGGCCACCACCAGCCGGTTTTCCAAGGCGTAACCGAGGCCGCTGGGCGCATCGGCGCGCGAGGCCATCACCTTCCATGAGCCGTCCGGCGCGCGCGCCAGATCGGCGGAATAGAGATGCACATGCACGTCATGCACCGGATGGCTGCCGCATAGCGGCCGCAGAAACTGGGGATGGCCGGTGATCAGATGCGGCGGCAGGATGCCTTCGCGCACCAGCTTCTGCGGGCCATAGACATCGCGCAGCAGAAGATCGGCCAGCGTTGCCCGCTGGATCACCGCCGTCTGGATCTTCGCCCAATCCGCCGCCGACAGGATCAAGGGCACGATGTCGAGCTGCCAGGGGCGCGCCTGGCCGCCACGATCGTCATAGATGTTGTAGGTAACGCCATTGTCCTGGACCGTGGCGCGGGCGGCGCGCTGGCGCCGGTCGAATTCGCCCGGCGACAGGCTGGTCAGGGCGCGGGCAAAAGCCCGCCAGTGGGGCCGCACTTCGCCGGACGCCTCGCGCAGCTCGTCGAACGGCAGCCTGCCGGCTATCGGTTCAGCAACATCCGACAAAAATCAGGCCCCCAATCGCCCATCGCTTCGACGCAGGTCGAGAGTATAGGGGAAATCGGGATTGGGTTCTTCCCGTGCCGTTTCGAAGACCCCGCCGGTGAAGCCGAACGGCTCGAACCGGGCCAGGCGCCGGCCCTCGGCCTCATTGGCATTGACGGGGAAAATCTCGAAATTGCGGCCGCCGGGATGGGCGACATGATAGGTGCAACCACCCAGGCTGCGTTTGCGCCAGTCGTCCCAGATTTCGAGAATCAGCGGACCATGGGCGGGAATGGTGGGATGCAGGCCATGCGCCGGCTGCCAGGCCTTGAAGCGCACGCCCGCGACCGCCTCGGCCTGCGCGGTGGTGTGCAGGGGAACGGTGCGGCCATTGACCAGCACGCGATGGCGGCCCGGCGTCAGGCCACAGACCTTCACCTCTAGCCGCTCCACCGAGGAATCGACATAACGGACCGCGCCGCCAACCGCGCCTTCCTCACCCATCACATGCCAGGGCTCCAGCGCGCTGCGCAGCGTCAGCTCGACGGCCTCATATTGCACCGTGCCGATTTTCGGGAAGCGGAATTCCCAATGCGGCCGGAACCAGACAGGATCGAAGTCGAAACCATGCGCCGCCATGTCGGCGATCACGTCGGCGAAATCGCTCCAGACGAAATGCGGCAGCATGAAACGGTCATGCAGGTCCGTGCCCCAGCGCACCAGGCCGGTCTGATACGGCGCGCGCCAGAAGCGGGCGATCATGGCGCGCAGCAGCAGCGACTGGGCCAGGCTCATCTGCGCATGCGGCGGCATCTCGAAGCCGCGGAATTCCACCAGCCCCAGCCGGCCGGCGGGACCATCGGGCGAATAGAGCTTGTCGATGCAGATTTCGGTGCGGTGGGTATTGCCGGTGGAATCGGCAAGCAGATTGCGGAAGATGCGATCCACCAGCCAGGGCGGCAGATTGGCGGCGGCGCTGGACGGGATTTCGTCGAAGGCGATTTCCAGCTCATAGAGCGAATCGTGGCGCGCCTCGTCGATGCGCGGCGCCTGGCTGGTGGGGCCGATGAAGAGACCGGAGAACAGATAGGACAGGGCGGGATGGTTCTGCCAGTAAGCCAGAATGCTTTTCAGCAGGTCCGGCCGGCGCAGGAAGGGACTGTCCGGCGGATTGGCCGCCCCCACCACGATATGATTGCCCCCGCCCGTGCCGGTGTGGCGGCCATCGAGCAGGAACTTCTCGGTGGAGAGGCGGCAGGCATGTGCCACCACGTAAAGCGCGTTGGTGGTGACCACCTCCTGGCGCCAGTTCTTCGCCGGATGAATAATGAC
>CAYQZM010000211.1:0-41885 GCA_964421935.1 uncultured Rhizobium sp.
ACTACATTGAAATGGTAGGGGCCATAGGTTCGATCCCTTTACCGCACACCACTTCTAAGAGGTTGTCCTTATTCAAGGATCGCCTCTGGTCTCTTCCTGCCGAATATCCATTCCAAGGCACCGTGTTACACTCTTGGCACGGAAAGCCTTGTTACGGCGACGCTCAAACAGCGAAAAGGGAAGTGGCAAGGCCAGACCAGACGGCAAGGCGGCCCCACCCTTAGCAGGACATTCCAGCGGACGTGTATTCTCAGATCGATCTCCCACCGAGAGGGAAGCCCATGACTTGGAAGAGCATCCTGGGCACACAATCCGTTGCGAAATCTCAGCTGCGCATTGACTAATGAAGGGGGTGTCCCGATTGCCGTTGCCTGCGAAGCATGTCCTGGTACACCGTATGTCGGCTGGACGTAACGCGTTGCACAAAGACATCTATCGAAGAACGGGCGTCACAGAGAAGCGGAACAATGTGGTCTCGTGAAACAGGTGCCCAGGACGAAGGACGGTCGTGGGGAAGCCAGGCAAGTTTGGCGAATTGCCAAAATGTTGGGTTTCCAAGACAACGGCGCCATATTGGCCATAGTGTTCGTTTTGCCGTCCCTGAATCGTCCCTTTAAAATTCGTGGTATAGAGGCCCAAGTCGGGCTGGGTGGTCAGCACGTCTAGCGTGCGCCCACTCGCGGGGTCCTCAAGACGCGCAGCTGGCCGCAGAGTTCCCACCATGCCATCAATCGCAAACTGTTCGTCATAGCCGGGAGCCTTCGGGTCGCCGGAAATCTGCCAGTCCGGATCATTTATGTGCGTTCCGATCGCGATAGGCTGCCGGAAGTCGAACGGCGATCCAGCCACGGAAGTAAGCCCCCCTGTCGGTGCATGGCTTTTGTCCATATTCACGTATTTTGCGGCAAAAATCTGAAGGCGTTGCTGCAGAATGTCACCGGCGCCCGCACCCGCCAGATTAAACCAGGGGTGTACAAATAGATCGACCACCGTCGGCTTATCGGTTGTGGCGCGTATGTCTACCTTAAGAGCGTGCCCCACGAGAGAGTAGGTTACTTGCGCTCTCAAATTTCCTGGAAAGTTCATCTCCCCGTCCAGGCTCGTATATCGGAGGACCAAGCTTGGATTTCGTCCCCCATGCACGGTTGCCTTCCACACCCGCTGGTCAAAACCAATTGGGCCGCCATGCAACGTATTTCCCTGATTATTGACGGGCAGCCGATAGGTCTTGCCGTCCAACTGAAAGGCCCCGCCTTTGATCCGGTTCCCATATCGGCCCACGATCGAGCCGTATAGACTTGCGTGACGATCAAAGTAGTCCTGAAGGGTATCCATTCCGCGGATTATGTTCGCCTTTTTGCCGTCTCGGCCGGGAACGAGGAGGTCCACCAGCATGCCGCCATAAGTGGCGATGCGGACGGTAAGGACACCATTTTCAAGCGTGTAGAGATCGACCTTTTGATGACCTGGCGTTTCCCCCCAGGATCTTTTGCCAACAGCGGCTTCAGTATCCGAAACACCGGCAAAAATTGCCACCAAGCCAAGGGCGAGAATGGATTTCACGCTCGCCCTCATAGGTGACCGTGACTTTGCGGATATGCCATCGAAAGGGTGGATGACAACGAAAATACTCCAGCAACTGCTTTGCGACCTCGCTTCTCACAGAACGGCCCTGAGGTGCGGTCGCGGCCTGTTATCTTGCAACCAGGGCATCGTTTCGCAGTTGGCCCCGTTTTGGCGGCGCCAATAATCATATGTCGTCCAACAACGGAATTTCCCTACGGCTTGGAGCAAAATAATTCGCGATCATTCACGTCTGCGAAGCTTGGTTTTCCCTTTGCAAATCAGGTTGCTGGTGCTTACTTCCCTTTATGTCGGAGGATCTTCGCCAGCGGGCCCGTTGGCTCGCGCGCAATCTGTTACCCCACGAAGCTTTGCTGAGGGCAAAATTGCGGGGAATGTGTCTCTATGATCTCGATATAGAAGATGTAATCCAAGAGACATATGCGCGGTTCATGACACACCCGTCTCTCGATTCGATCCGGTTCCCGAAACAGTATGCACTGCTTACCGCGCGCGGAATCATAATAGATCACGTCCGCCATTCGCGAGTTGTTTCAATCACGTCGAGCGGAAATCTGGAAACGTTGGAAATTCCAGCGCCCGATATCACCTCCGAGGAACGGGTTGAATTTCAACAAGAGATCCAGATTGTCATGGAGGCATTGGAGCAACTTCCGAAAGTTTGCCGCGAAACCCTCATTCTCAGGCGTATCGAAGGTCTGCCTCAGCGGGAAGTCGCTGGCCGTCTCAACATCAGTGAGAAGACAGTTGAAAAGCACATGGCCACCGGCGTTCGGTTGCTTATAAAAATATTCGGCCGTGGAGGGAAACCCAGAGCAAATTCGTCGACTACACAGGACCTGGACTGTTCAGAAGATGTCGCTAAAAAACCAAAAGATTGACAGTCTCGCAGCAGAGTGGGCTGCCAAACGGGACCTGGGGGTGATGTCTCCTCAGGAGGAGGCAGAATTTCAAAGTTGGCTGGCTGCCGACCCCCGCCATTTGGGCGCTTACGGTCGGGCCGAGGCGGTGCTCGTCAGGGTGGAGCGACTGCATCTTAAGGTGCTGGACGGAACGCGCCGCCCAAGTGTCCTTCCATCGGGCTGGACGCGGCGCCACATCATTTCGGCTGGGGGTATCGCCGCGGGCGGCGCAGCTGCGATCGGTTTGATGCTCTACCTGCCGGAGAGCACGGCTGAAAGTGAGTTTTCCACGGCGATCGGACAAATCCGTGAAGTGGTGCTGGCAGACGGGTCCGTCGTGTTCTTGAATACCGATACCAAGATAGAGGTGCGGTTCACGAAAAATCTTCGCGCTATCAGTCTGGTCCGGGGCGAAGCCCAATTTGATGTGGCCAAGAATCTGAAGCGACCTTTCATCGTGTCCGCCGGTGACACATGTGTGCGCGCGGTCGGCACGAGCTTTACCGTATCCAAGTTGCCCAAAAAGCCAATTCGGGTACTTGTGAAGGAAGGGATTGTTGAAGTTCAGCGCGCCGATATGACAATGCGCGACCCGGTGCGAGCAACGGCAAATGTGCAGGCGATTGCGCCGGTCGGGGCACCTATCGTCACTGTCGCGGTGCCCGACGAAAAGTTGATCCGTGACTTAGCCTGGCAACGGGGGCGTATTGCGCTTGACAACCAAACCCTGGAAGACGCGGCGGATGAATTTGCGCGCTATAGCGAGGTCCGTATCGTCGTCGCCCCCGCGGTTTCCGACAGGACGATAACTGGGCTCTTTGCGTCGAATGATCCAGTAGGCTTCGCGAAAGCCGCTGCAGCGGTTCTAAAGCTGAGGGTGGAGGTGAACGGCAGTGAAGTCAGAATATTCTAAAACCAAAAACAAAAACCCATAGGGAAATGATGGCAGCCACTCGTCATCTGGCCGAGGATCAGGAGAGGGCGCGCATTACCGACTAGGGTGCAATACAACAAGAGCTGGCTTGGAAAGTGGGAGCAACCGTGCGGGGAGCTATGCTGCAATAATCATTGTAGCGATATGTGGAAGCACGCCTGCCATTGCACAATACCGCCAATTCAACGTGCCTTCGGAGGATGCCGGCAGGTCGATACCTGAATTCGCGCGTCAAGCGCAGATTCAGATCATAGCGCCGGGCGATCAGCTTCATGGCCTGATCACGCCTCCCATCAAAGGACCCTATGACGTTTTCGTAGCCCTCGACCTGATGCTGAAGGGGACTGGCCTTGAAGTCAGTCATTCGGCAGATGGGATCGTGACGGTTTCTCTGCCCGAAGCAAAGAAAAGCGAGGAGCGGGAAATGTCACCATCACTAAAAACATCCACTTCATTGTTGGCGCTGCTGTTGAGCTTCTTCAGCGGCCAGCCGGCAAGCGCACAAAGTGCCTCCGCGTCTTCCGACAGTTCCCAGAGACCAACGGAAAGTACAGTCGAATCGGTCGTCGTCACGGGTTCGCGCGTCATTTCCAGCATCACAAAGTCTCCGACCCCGCTGACGGTGGTGACGACGGACCAGCTGGCGGCGACAACGCCATCCAATGTGCCAGACGCCTTGAACAAACTGCCGGTATTTTTGGGATCGCAGAGCGGGCGTAACGTCAACAATGCCAGCAACAACTCGGTGGGCAACGTCCTGAACCTGCGCAACTTCGGCATTCAACGCACGCTCATCCTGCTGGATGGCCACCGCGTGGCGCAGTCCAACGCCAACGGCACGGTGGATGTTGACAATCTTCCGCAAATGCTGATGCAGCGCGTTGACGTGGTGACCGGCGGTGCCTCGGCGGTCTATGGCTCCGATGCGGTGACCGGTGTTGTCAACTTCATCCTGAACAAGAATTTCGAGGGTGTGAAGTATGAGGCCGGTGCCGGCACCAACAATGAAGGTTACGGCACACAGTACAAGGCGGGGGCGGCGCTCGGGACCAGCCTATTCGGCGGCCGCGGCCATCTTGAGGGCTCAATACATTACTTCCATCAGGACCAGATCCTGATGAATGACATGCCCTATGCCAAGAATGGCCAGGCTTGGACGCAAACAGGTGCAGGAACGGCGGCCTCGCCCTATACAAATGTGCAATTCGGACGTCTTCTGAACCAGCCCTTCAACGGCGCCATCACCTGCGCCGCCTGCACGGTCAACGGCCAGACTTTCACCGCAAACGGCGTTATCGGTCCCCTCAATCCCGGCACGCCCACCCTGACATTGAATGTTTCCAATGGTGGTGACGGCTCTTATGACGTGGACAGCTCCTATCAGGCCTCGCTGCGTTCCGCCGAATCCTTTGCCCGTTTCAGTTACGACCTGGACGACAAGACCAGCTTTTATGTGCAGGGGATCGCAACTGAATCCGGCAATTATGCGGTCTGGTACCCCGACCAGCGGATGAATCCCGGCGCCAACCATCCCAACACTTTCTTCAAGAACAACCCCTTCCTGCCGGCTGCGGCCCAGGCGCAACTCGGCAACAATGGGACCTTCGCGACGTCGGGCGCGGGAAGCAACACGTTTCAACTATCTCGCGTCATCCAGACTTTGAGTACCGGCGATGTTCTGGACCAGAACCGTTCCTATGCAACCGGCTCAGTCGATCGTTATCTGAGCATTGCGGTCGGCCTGGACGGTCAAATTGCGGACCGCTTCGACTGGGATCTCTATTATAGCCACGGCGAAAGCCGGCAGGATGAGTACAACCCCCGCAATACCAACCAGCAGCGCGCCTATGCGCAAAGTGACGCGGTGGTGAGCGCATCCGGGCAGGTTCAGTGCTATGCGGCCACCCAGGCCGCGACCGCAGCGGCCTATGCCGATTGCGTCCCGATCAATCCCTTTGGACCGACCACCATTACGCCCTCAGCATATGACTATGCGGTTCAGCACACATCTTTCGTACAGACCAATATCCTGGACGATGTCGGCGGCAGCATCTCCGGCAACATCTTCGACCTGCCGGCTGGTCCTGTGAAAGCGGCGCTGTCCGCAGAAGCCCGCTGGCTGTCTTATGCCGTCAACAGCACCGCCTCACCCACTGCGACTGTCGACTGCACGGGGCTAAGGATCTGCAGCTCCGCCACGCCCTTGTGGATACAGAATGTCGTCGCCAGCGTGGCAGCGGCAAATAATGTCTATGAGTTCGCGGGCGAAGTTAATGTTCCGATCCTGAAGGATCTTCCGCTGGTCCAGGACCTTTCGGCCGATATTGCCGGCCGCTTCACCAACTATAGCACTTCCGGCGATGCGGAAACCTGGAAGCTGGGCCTCAACTACCATGTCGACGACAACATCCGCTTCCGCGGTACCATGTCGGTCGATATCCGTGCTCCCACGCTGAACGATCTTTTCTCGCCTCTCCAGTCTACGATTTCAGGGCTGACCGACCTCATCAGCGGCGTCAATGGGAGCGCGCTGCTACACAGCCAGGGCAACGCCAGCCTGCAGCCGGAAGTGGCGCACACCTATACTGCCGGCGTGGTGTTTACGCCGGACTTCGTTCCCGGGCTGACCGCATCGATGGACTATTACCGAGTCAACCTGTCGCATGGCATCACCAATATCAGCTACGGCACGCAAGCTATCCAACAGATATGCATTGCTTCCATCCCGAGCGGAAATCTGTCGCCCTTCTGCGCGTTGGCCAACCGCCCGATCCCGATCGGCCAGCCCGGTTACAACACCTCGGCAAATTATCCGACCTTCTTTATTTCTCAGGCACTGAATAGCGCTTCGGTGAAGACCGAAGGCCTTGATACGGAAGTGGATTACGGTTTCGACTTGTCCGCCATAGATGATGCGTTGCCGGGTTCGATCAACATGCGCGGGCTGCTCAGCCTGCAGCCTTATCTTCAGACGCAGACCTTCATCGGCCAGCCCTCAACCTGGACCCCGATGCCCAAGGGCCGCTTCACCGCTTTCCTGGGCTACCAGGTGGGCAGCTGGGGCATCAATCTTCAAGACACCTATCTCAGCAGCTTCAACAAACAGAGCCTGCCGACTCAAGTTTATGCCGTTCCCAAGGTCGGCGCTTACAACCAGCTGGATGTGACCGTGGACAAGAAATTCGCCATGGCCGGAGATTCCATGGTCGATTTCTATGTCACAGTGCAGAATGTGGCCAACAAGCAGTATCCGATCTGGCCAACTATCACCTCCAATCCGGGTTTATTCTATCCGGCGCCTTTCACCTTCGGCAATTCTCTGGGACGCTACTTCCAGATCGGCGTCCGGGGTAACTTCTGACGGTGTGTTGACGCGCCGGTATTTGGGAGACGGGAAGGCAGATGCTGTTTCGTTGTGTGGTTGTGGGCGCAGTGACAGGTTGCGTGGTTTCCACGCCCGCGGCTGCGCAAATGCAAGGCTTCGGGGAACCGAGCTACCAGCGCGCCGGGCCAGCCGCACCAGATCTTTCGCCGGAAGACATCGTCACTCTACCGGGTACTAAGTGGCTGGTCGCGGGTGCCTTGCCCAAGACGGACGCCGGCACTCGGGGAGGCTTGTCGCTGATCGACACCAACAACCCCGCGACCATCGAGGCACTGTATCCAGCATCTCGGGCGAGCGATAACCAGGACAAGATCCGCTTCAAAGATTGCCCCGGTCCGCTCGCTGGCGGCTTCGCACCCCATGGGATCAATGTCGAGCGCCGGCAGGATGGCAGCTACAATGTCATTTCGGTCAATCATCGGGGGCGTGAATCGATCGAATTCTTTCACATCCTTGGCGATGCCGACCATCCCCGCGCGGAGTGGATTGGATGCCTTGTTCTACCCCCAGGCGCCAGCGGCAACAGCGTGGCCCCCCTGCCGGGTGGCGGGATGATCGTCACCGATTTCATTCACAGGCCCAATCCGCGCTTTCTTGATGACATGGAGAACGGCACCGAAACCGGTGGTGTTCTGAAATGGACGCCGCAAGAGGGCTGGACGCAGTTTACGCCAATCAAGATGTCGGGGGCCAACGGGGCGGCAGTGACGCCGGATGGCAAGTGGGTCCTTATCAGCGAGTGGTCGGATTACAAGATTTGGAGGTTTGCGATGGACGGCAGTGAGCCGCCGCGAAGCATCCATCTGAACTTTCTGCCCGACAACCTGCGCCTTACCGACCACGGCACGATCCTGATCGCTGGCCAGAACGCCGATCCCATCAATGTTATGACCTGTCGCGGCAAACACGTGCCCTGTCAGGCACCCTTTACGGTTCTCGAAATGAATCCGGCTACCATGGATACCAAGGTGCTGGCCCGCGGAGGCGATGATGACTTCGGCGGTGCGACTGGTGCAGCAATGATAGGCCGTGAACTCTGGATCAGCAGCTACTATAGCCAAAAGGTTGTACAATATCGGCCACGCTAGTTGCGTGGCGGGATCACGAGCGGTGCAGCGTTATCGTTGTGAGCCCTGCACGGAGTGTCACGACCTACGCACGATCACTTCCAGCTTATGACGCCACCGTGATGGCCAGATTACGGTTGGGCAGATGGTGGCCAATGACGTTCAAGTCGCGCCAACCGGTTTCGATAAGATTGTGGCCCATCTTGCAAAAATCTTGGTGCCGCCCCGGTGCTGCACCGCCGGTAACGAAAGTGCTACGCAACAAGACCGAAGTCCCGCCGCATGCGGAGCAGACCCGCCAAGACGGCCTCGAGACGCGGGCGGTAGGAGGTATAAGAGAAATCTATATTAGCCAAAAGACGTTTCGGTATTCCCCCTGAAACCACAGGCCATCATCGTGGCGATCGAGAACCGGCGCCACGAAACCGAATCCCAGCGCTGGCATGGGCCAAAAGGGGGACAAGAGATGGGCTATCGCGAGCCACTTCACACATCATCCCGTATTGCACTTCGCATGTTGCTCGGTGCCAGCATTTTCTCGCTCTATGCGGCGACGGCTCAGGCGCAGCAACCCGGAGAACCCGGAACCGAAACCGTCACCGTGACGGGTTCGCGCATTGAACAACCAGGGTTCGTAGCGCCGACGCCGGTACAGGCTGTGACTGCCGACGTCATGGACAAGGTCGCCTTGACGGTCGGGGATGCGCTCGCAACACGACCCGCAGTCGTGCCGACAGGCGGTGCCAATCAGACGTCCTCGGGCGTGGGAGCCGGCGGCAATGGCCAGGCCGTTGTCAACCTGAGGGGGCTTGGCTCTTCTCGCACCCTCACCCTGCTGGACGGCCAGCGTTTCGTCGGCGCGCGTGGCGATGGCGTTCCCAATATAGACTTGTTTCCGAGTGGGCTCATCCAGCGTGTGGACATTGTGACGGGCGGCGCCTCGGCGGCCTACGGCTCCGATGCTGTGGCCGGCGTGGCAAATTTTGTCATCAACAAGAGTTTCAGCGGCTTCAAGGGCAGCGTGGAAACCGGCATCTCAAATTATGGGGATGATCTGGAAACGAAAGCTGTTGTGACGTGGGGCGACGATTTTCTTGGCGGCAAGGCGCACCTCGAAGCTAATGCGGAATTCTATAAGAGCGGGGGTGTGCGCGAATATGACCGATGGTTTGATTCTATCGGACCCGATGAATTCGCGACGGGCCTGCCGGGGCCGAAAAATACGCTGCAGCCGGCCTCGATAAGCACCGCGGCTACATTGGGCGGCTTGGTGGTTTCCTCAACCACAATTGCGGGCAAGAGCTCCACCTTGTTGAAGGGCACCGCATTTGATGCCAGTGGGCAGCCCTATCAATTCATCTACACAAAATATTCCGGTGGGGCCAATCAGCGGCAGTTGCCGAACGGGCAGCCTTATCAGGTCGTCGGTCTCTACGGTGGCGCATCCGAGACCTCGCCGGAAGTGCGCGCGAACGTCTACGTTCGAGGTCAGTACGACCTGAACAACAAGATCACGCTGCATGCCGACCTGCTGTGGGGCCTGGATCACAACAACTATTCGGGCGGCGACAACTACGCGACCGGTAAGCCGCTGGCGCCCGTAATCCAGGTGGACAATGCCTATCTGCCCGCATCGGTCCGCGCCCAAATGATAGCGGGCGGGTTGCAGTCGATAACATTGGGAGAGGTTATCACCCAGACGCCGTATAGGCCCAACGGCACGAACTTCACCTATCGGGCCACGGCGGGGATGGACATCCAGATCAGCGACCGCTGGAAGGCGGACGTAAACTACGAACATGGTGAGACGCACTATGGCGTAAACTTCTCACGCATGCTTAATACCCCGCATTGGGTGAACGCGATTGATGCCGTAAACGTCACGGCCGCAAACGTGGGCAACTCAGGGCTTGCCATCGGCTCGACCGTCTGTCGTTCAACCCTGACCGACCCGCGAAATGGTTGCGTGCCGTTCAATTCGATAGGATTTCAACGCGGTTCGCCGGAAGCCGTAGACTATGTCAGCGGAACCGAGACCGATTCCTACCATGTGTTTCAAGATGCTTTTGAAGCAAACATAAATGGTCCGCTCTTTTCCTTGTGGGCGGGTGATGTCGTCGCTGCGGCTGGCGCAAACTATCGTTTCGATAGCTACAATCAGATGTCGGACGCGCTGTCGGTCGCATTCAATCCCTATACGAATGCCAACGGGCAGTGGCGCACCGGCAATACACAACCCTCTACGGGTCACAACGAGGTTACCGAGGGGTATGTCGAATTTGCCATTCCACTGCTTAAGGACTTGCCATTCGCCGAGAGCCTGGACACCGATCTCGCGGCACGTTGGACGGATTATCGGACATCCGGCACTGCCACGACCTGGAAGGTGGGCCTGAATTATCAACTGATTGACGATGTGCGCCTCCGCCTGACTCGATCACGCGACATCCGGGCTCCCTCGCTACAAGATCTCTTCAATGTCGGTGCAAATGGGGGCGCGCCTACGGTCGGCCTGAATGTCAACATCCCTGGTCACGGGGTTGTTACGACGACCTCCGGCACCCGCACGGCTGCCACCGGAAACCCGCTCATGACACCGGAAATTTCGAACACGCTGACATATGGCGCGGTTTTCACGCCGACCTTCCTGCCCAATTTCAATTTTTCCGTCGACGCCTACGCGATCAATATTTCCAATGCGATTTCAACGCCCACCGTCGAGCAAGAGGTTCAGTTCTGTAATCAGGGCATCACATCCAACTGCGCGTTCTTTGTCTACGACAATACCGATCAAGTGACCCTTGCATACCGGAAACCGTTCAATTTCGCGCGCTACAAGGTAGATGGCGTAGATTTCGATGCCAGCTATCGCTTTGCGTTATCGGACATCTGGTCCGAATTAGACGGCAGTGCAGCGCTTCATGCTTTGGCAGGGTTCATCGATCACGATCAGAATTCCTCCATTGGCGTGCCCAGTGTTGATCGTGCCGGCGATGTAGGTCCCAACGGTTATCATATGCCGAAGTGGCGCAGCACCTGGCAGCTCCAGCTGGATGAAGGCCCTTATGAGGCCTTCTTCCAAGTCCGTTGGGTCGGCGCAGGAAAGTGGGACAGTACGTTGGTGCAAGGCGTGGATATAGATAATAACGCCGTGCCTTCCGCGACCTATGTCGACACCAACCTCAGGTACAATTTTGAAAGCTGGGGAGGGGACTGGACTGCATTCCTTGGTGTGAACAATGTTTTCAACATTACGCCTCCGCTTGATCCCTCGACGGGCAACAATCCGTACCGCACGCAAGCGGAACTGTATGACACGGTTGGGCGCTTCTACCGCGTGGGCGTAAAGTTCAACTATTGATGGTTTTGGGCGAAATGCGATCTACTCCGAGTCATAGCCCGAGGGGTGATGAGGAGTAACCATGCGAAGACGAGAATTGATCGGGGCAGCGGCAGGCGTCCTGGCTGCTACGGGCTTTAGCAGGTCGGCTATCGGGGAAATCGCGGCGACCGCTCCCGGCAGCAACCCTGTCGCTATCTCGTCCAGCAACCTGCAATGGTTGCGAAGCGCTGACGATGTGGCGCGGGCCGCGCGCGAAATGGCCTATGGTGCCGTCTGTGTCACGGTCGGCCCAGCACCTGCTCACGTTTCACTCGCAGATGGCGAGAATCTGAAAAGCTATCTAGCTGCAATCCGAAGCGCTGGACTTTCCGTCGATACCATCGAGCTAAATGTCGCGCCGGATGGCGAGGCGTTTGACCGTTTTCTTCCGGCTTGTCAGCCATGTGGAATCAAGCAGTTCATATTCGGGCCGTTCCCTTACGCGCCGGAGCAGCCATTTGCCGAGCAGCGCGCGCGCTATAAGGCCCAGTTGGCGTCCCTTGCAAAAAAAACGGTTCCGCACGACGTACGGGCTCTCTACCGCAACCGGGCTGGACGATATCTGGGGGCCGACTTGTTCGATATCGTGAACCTGCTGGCGGACATGGATCCCAAGGGCATCGGTCTTTGCTATGACACGGGGCAGGGCGCCCTTGCAGGGGGCAATGGAAGCTGGGCCGCGGCCCTTGAAGGGGCACGCGGTCAGATAGGTGCCGTGCTCTGTACGGACGCGACACTTCATTTCCAGCTGGACACGGACGAAGGGGGTGCCTTTGCCGGCACGCCTAAGGATCTGGAGATCAACCGTGGTGCCAGAAATACCCCTCCCGCTTTCGGCGGTGGCGGTGGCCGGACCAACCCGTGGATTGCTCCCAGTGTGCCTTTAGGGACGGGGTTGGTTGACCTTCCGGGTCTGGCCGCGGCACTGAAAGGGCTCGGGTTCCATGGCCCCTTTGTCATCCAATCCGACTACGCGAACGGCGGCGCGGAAAACGGTGGCGAGCGGCTTACATTGCCGCCTGCCATGGTACTTGGAGCGATGAAGCGCGATCTGCTGACACTAAAGGCTGGCTTCAGTTCTAGCGGACTGATCTGAATCCGGGACAAACACATGAAACATCGGTTACGTGGTTTTGCTTACGCAGGCGCATTCGCCTTTGCCACGCTGTCGGCCCAAGCGGCACCTTTCGCCGATGGTGACTGGCCATACTTCGGAAATAGCCAAGCGGAGACCAAATACTCGCCCCTGAACCAAATAACGCCGGCCAATGTGGCCAACATGAAGCAGGTGTGGCGCTACGATACGGGGGACCCCTCAAGAAATCCCCGTGGCTGGGAAATCACGCCGATCGTGGTCAACAGTGTGATGTACTTTCCAACCGCCGGTGGCAAGATTATCGCACTGGATGCGGTGACGGGCAAAGAGCTCTGGTCTTTCGACGAGAAGAGCGTCGGTATCAAGGGTGTTGGGTCGCGCTGGGCGGTTTCCTTTTGGCCGGGAGAGGGCAAGCGTCCTGCGCGCGTCGTGGTGGCGACCAACGACGGACATTTGCTGCAGCTTGATGCCAAGACCGGGCAGCTGAACACGAAGTTTGGCAAAGACGGTCTGCTCGATATGGGCGCCGGCGTCATGGACAAATTTGGGGACGCCTATCGTCCGGGGCAGACACCCGCCATCTATAAAAATATCGCAATCATCACGGCGCTATCCGGCGAGAACGGACGCTACGGCGTTCCGGGAGATCCGCGAGCCTTCGACCTGATCACAGGTCGGGAGTTATGGCGGTTTCACACAGTGCCGCGGCCAGGGGAAGCGAATTTCGGTGATTGGGGGCTGAACGGCTGGCAAGACCGCCGTGGCCCTGGCAGTTGGGTACCCATCACGGTTGATGAAGGCACTGGGACGATCTTCATTGCACTGGGTCAGCCGACCGACCAGGACTATGGCCTGGCGCGGCCAGGCAACAACAGCTACTCCAGCAGTCTGATTGCGCTCGATGCCGTTTCGGGAAAACTGAAATGGTCATACCAATTCACGCATCACGACTTGTTCGACTACGACACCAATGCCGCGCCGACCCTGATCGACGTGCGCAAGGACGGTAGAACAATCCCGGCCGTGGCGCAGACGACAAAGGCTGGGTTTCTCTGGATTCTGGATCGGACGACCGGTAAACCGGTTTTCGGCGCTGAAGAACGACCTGTTCCCGTCCCGGACGCGCCTGGCGAGCCTGGTTCACCCACGCAACCATTCCCGCTTAAGCCTGTGCCGATCGCGCGCCTGAGCATGACGCGCGAGGAGGTATCGCGGATTACGCCGGAGGCAACAAAAGACTGCCAGGCTCAGTATGATACGGCAACCCAGGAGGGACCATATACGCCCCACTTGATGGTGCCGTCCCTCTTATTTCCCAGCAACGAGGGCGGTGGCAGTTGGGGTGGGGCGACGTTTGACCCCAGCTTACGCTACATCTTCGTGAACACGCGCAGTCTGGGCACCAAGGCCATTTTACAGCCCTATATCTCTTCCAATCGCCTCAATTCCTATGCAAAGCGGCTGACGACGTTCAATGATCCACAGGGCTATCCTTGTTCGGCGCCACCGTGGGGAGAAATCATGGCCATCAATGCGGATACCGCTGATGTGGTTTGGCGCGTGCCGCTTGGCGAGTACAAGGAATTAACTGCCCGCGGTGTCCCCAAAACAGGTGCTCCCAACGCTGGCGGCTCCATCGCCACGGCCGGCGGCGTGCTGTTTGTCGGTGCCACCACCGATCGCACATTCCGCGCATTCGATTCCCGTACGGGTAAGGAGCTCTGGTCCGTCGAACTGCCCAATAACTCAATTGCTACGCCGATGACATACCGTGGCAAAAACGGAAAACAGTATGTGGCAACTGAGTTTTCCGCCGGACTCAACATATTCAATCATCCCCGTCCAGCGGCCCCTGGCACCAATCAAATCGTGGTTTTTGCTCTGCCGTGAAATGCAGGAATCCGGAAGCCGGGCGCACGTCTTCGGCATACCCAACACGCATTTGTTAATGGGAAATCACGTCGCGGTGCGGGGGGTGTTTCCCGCCGATCCCAGGGCAGTGCCGGCCTGCAATCGACCCTATCTGATTCAAAAATTGTCGCGGTGCAGCATCCGCGCGCGACAGCTGCGTGACAGGTTGCTGCCGTACCCTCCGACCGATCAGGCGAAAGCGTCGGCTACAGGCGCATCGGGGAAAGACATGGATGTCCGGCAAATACGAGATTTTGTATCGGTCGTAAAATGCTCCAGCTTTGCTGCAGCAAGCAGGAATTTGCGTGTATCCCAGCCGGGTTTGGGATACCAGGTCAAGCAGCTCGAAGATGAGCTTGGAGTGAAGCTGCTTCAGCGACACGCCCGTGGCGTGTCCCTCACCAATGCGGGCAGAACCTTTATGGATCATGCCGAGACCATTCTTGGCGCCGTCAATGACGCCAAGATTGCCATGGCTGCTCTGGCTCACGACCGGCGGCCTGAGGTGACTATCGGCCTCTCGCCATCACCGGAGCATGTCCTTGGTCCTCTTTTGCTGAGCACTACTTTGCCCCACAACGTCAAGATCAGGCTTAAGGAGGGAAACTCGGCGGACCTGCAAGAGGCGGTTACGAAAGGCAAAATCGATCTGGCAGTTTGTCTGGATCCGGCACCGACACCGTTGCAGTCCATTTGCCTCTACAGCGAGCCGCTTTGCCTGATCGGATCCATTTCCGACAGCGAGTTCGCAAAGCCAGCCATTACCTTGGCCGCCCTGGCGGCTTATCCGCTGGTAGTAGGACAGCGCACTCAAACACCAAGGCGCGTGTTGGAAGACGCCGCTGCTCGCGCGAATGTGACGCTTTCCATCGATCAAGAACTAGCCGCGGCTTCATTGCGCCGTTCGCTGATCTTGCGTAACGGCGCCTATACGGTCGCTCCTTACAGCATGTTCGCGGAAGAGATCGAAAGAGGGGTGCTTGGGGCCAGGCGCATTGTGGCGCCCGATTTGACGATTTCTATGCATTTGGTTCATGCTGAAAGTGTAAGTCCCGCCCTAAGACAGGTTATTTTCTCGGTGGTCGACAATGTTGTGGCCCGCACACCATGTGCCTCTGCGGCCGTTACCAGCATTGCGATGGCGGCTGAATAGCTGACACGGTCGGGATTGCGGTGGGGGGCGGACAATAAGCCCAACCGGGGAGGGCATTTTGCGCGGTCATGGTGCGCTTGCGCTGCTTTTGGCAGCTGTTCTCAGCGTCGGAAGCGCAAGCAGCTACGATGACGCCGGCGATGTTGTCGCAGCCGCGAAGCAAGAAAAGAAACTCGTCATTTACAGCGTCGTACATGCCGACGTCGCCGTGAGAGACCTGCTTTCTGCCTTCCACCACAAATATCCGTTCATCCAGATCATCAACTCCGACGGTGACGGAGCGCTGACCTATAAACGGTTTAAGCGAGAGATCGCCGCGGGCAAAGATAGCGCCGACTTTATCTGGAGTTCGGCAATGGACCTCCAGGAAAAGCTCATAAATGATGGGTTATCGCTTCCGTATGCCAGTCCCGAAATGCCATATCTTCCCAGCTGGGCGCACTGGCAAGATCTTGGCTATGGTGTCACGCTCGAACCGATCGCGATCGTCTACAATCGCCGCTTCCTCTCTCCTAAGGAAATGCCCCAATCGCATGCGGGACTGAAGGATCTCCTGATCCGAGAGTCTGGGCGCCTGGAACATCGGGTGGCCCTATACAACCCTGAGAGTTCGGAGGTTGGTATGCTGCTTCTGTCCCAGGATATTCGCGTGACGCGTGATTCCTGGGACCTGTTCGACGCGCTTGGGAAGGTCAAGGCGGAGCTCTACAACACGAGCCGGGATACGTTGCTGAACATTATCGAGGGCAATCAGTGGATCGGCTATGATGTCATCGCCTCTTACGCCCTGGAAATGCAAAAGACCCATCCCGAGCTTCAAGTCATATTTCCGAGCGACTATACGCTGGTCCTGTCTCGGGTCGCCTTCGTTACCGCCACGGCGAAGCACCCCAACACCGGAAAACTCTTTTTGGACTTTCTCCTCTCTACCCAAGGCCAAGCCATCTTACGCCGTCATGGCATGGGCCCGGTCCGCAGCGATACTACCATTTCCGGCCCACAGTCTGAGATCAACCCGGTTCGGACGCAGGCCATCCGCATCGGGCCGGGACTTCTCTCGGATCTCGATACGCTCGTCAGGGCGCAATTTCTTCGTCGCTGGCGGCAATCGCGGTCATGACAGGCTGAGCTATCACCCCTTCTGGTACCACAAACTGGACTATTACCCTTAGGCCGCGGCCTTGCTCGGGTGTTTCGAGTCGCACGGTGGCATTCATGCGCCGACCCAGGGCCTGCACAATGGAAAGCCCCAGTCCGCTTCCCTCGCGATCACTGTGATGAGGCAAGCGATAAAACCGTTCAAACACTCTCTCTCGATCCCCTTCCGGGATGCCGGGGCCGTCATCCTCGATCTCCAGGATGCCGAGCCTGTCAGAAATGCGGACAACAATGTGACCGCCGGCCGATCCATAGCGGATCGCATTGTCGAGCAAGTTGGCGATCATCTCGCCCGCAAAAAACGGGCTGCCGAGCACGCAGACGTTATCGTAAGGGGTCTCAAAGCTCAGCTCCATGCGCGCACTTAACGCCTTGGTGGCATAGGTGCGCGCTACTGCCGCCGCGGCCTCTACAAGATCGAACTGAACCGTTTCCTCGGCTTCATATTTCGGCCGCTCCGCCTTGGCCAGTGATATCAGCTGGACGAAGAGACGCTGGAGTGTCTTGACCGCATCCTGAATGTCTCTCACGGTGCTACGCATCTCGGGCGATTGCTCCGCTTGGCGGCCAAGCAACTCTGCATGCGTCCTCACTACCGCAAGCGGTGCGCGCAATTGGTGCGAGGCGTCCGATGTAAAACGGCGCAGAGTGTGGAATGACGTCTCGACACGGCCGAGGAGAGAGTTGAACGCAGAGACAAGAGGCGCCGCCTCCTGCGGTACGATCGCCAGCGGCAAGGGCGCAAAATCCATTTCTTCGGCTCGATCGCGCGCTTCCACTTCTTTGCGCAAGACGACTAGAGGCCTGAGCCCCCAACCAACCCCGAAATATACCAGGCCGGCGATCACTGCGAGCAGGAACAGTTCGCTCGCGGCCAGGGCGAGCTGCATGCGGCGAGCAAGGCTGACCCGGTTTTTTGTGGTTTCGGCAACCTGCACAATTACCGGATCGTCAAGCTGCGGAACAAGCTTGGCTTCAGTGGCGACTCGAATGGGAATGCCGTGAAAGCTGCTGTCGCTGAATCGCACGTCGTGCAGGCGCAAATTTACGTCCTGAGCGGATAACTCGGGGTAGCCGGTGATCAGCTTTCCGCGATAGCGAACACTGTAATAAACATTGTCTCGGTCGGAATTCTCCAGCATTCCGAGAGCGGACGGTGGCAGGTCGAGCGTGAGAAAACCTTCCTGCATGGATAGCGTCTCACTGATCGCCTGCAACGACCCGCTCAACACGCGATCACTGACGCCTTGGACCACGCGTGCTACCAGCCATGCGCCTGACAACCCCAAGGCCAGCATGATGCAGCCCAATGGCAGAAGTAGTGTCAGTAATAGGCGCCGCTTGAGTGAGGCCGGTCGAAACAGCCCGATTTTCATACGACCTGGCGCAGCAGATATCCGAGACCGCGAACGGTTATGATTTCCACGCCGCTATTCTCTAGTTTTCGTCGTAGCCGGCCAATATATACCTCCAGTGCGTTCGGCGCGACACTGTCGTCGTAATCGAAAACGTCGGCCGTGAGCCGTGACTTTGGCACGACGGTACCCACGCGCACCAGCAAGGTTTCCAGCACGGCCCGCTCCCTTCGCGTAAGATCGAGCAGGTTTCCTGCGACATAAACGGCCCCCGACGCCCTATCGAGACTTATCTGACCAAGAGCTAGGGTTGGTTCTGGGCTGCCTTGGCCGCGCCGGATCAGCGCGCGAACTCTGGCTTCCAGCTCTTCGATGGCAAATGGCTTTGCCAGATAGTCGTCAGCTCCGTTATCCAGGCCATTAACGCGATCGACGGTAGCGTCCCGAGCGGTCAGAATGAGAATCGGGACGGTGATGCGCGCCTTACGGATCTGACGAAGAACATTCATGCCATCCATGTCCGGAAGTCCTAAATCGAGAATAACCGCGCTGTAGGGCTCCATTTCGATGATATCCAGTGCGTCCTGACCTCGCGAAACATGATCGACCGCTAACCCATCAGTACGGAAAACCTTAAGAACGCCCCGCGCGAGAGCGGCATCATCTTCGACAATTAGAACACGCATCAAACAACGACCTTTTATCATGCGCATCCTGACAAAGTTCGTGATCGAATGACATCGGATTTTGGTTGCAACCTGTAAAATCACCACTGGGTTCATGCCGCGCAGCTATAAGAGAGTTTGATACCCCATGAAGAAGTTTTCGCTATTCCCAATTCCCATCTTAGGGAAGACGCTTTTAGCGATCGAAGAGGCCCAGTGGCGCACGGCATTGAAGGCGATGCGGGCAGGTTCACAGCCCCGGCGGGCGGGAAGAGACAGATGCGCAATAGAAGGGCTTTTGGCACAGGTCTCGCCACCACAATCGTGGGAGCTTCGGCCCGGGCGACCGCGGCAGGAACGGACCCGCGTGCAGATGAGCAGTACAGAGTATTTCCGGATCTTCCCGTTCGGCGCAATGACAAGATACGGACCGGCGGGGACTATCATGAGATAGTCGGCACGCAGGGATTCACCTCCAGAGAAAGTCTTAATTACTTTCGCCGGTTCAATGCGCGCTATCTCACTGCAGCCGCCCGGAACACCGGACTGGTGAAGGACCCGAAGCAAGCCGGAGGGGGCGCGGAAATGACGTCGGAGGGCCCTTGGGACCTCGACCTGATGAAGCGTATGCAGGACGAATGCCAGGACGCCGGCATGGTGCTCGAATGCATCCGCATGAGCTCGGCCTACATAGCGATGAAGCCAGGCCCGGAACGGCAGCGCTTCCTGGATGTTCTGCGGGACAACATTCGAAAAGTAAGCTTGGCGGGTTGCAGTCTTATCAGCCACCACTGGACGATGATTCCAATCATGCGGAACTACTATGCACCGGGCAGAGGTGGTTCAACCTATGTCGGGTTCAAGCTGGAGCCCAATTGGAAATCGCTGCCCGTTTTTCCGCTGTCTGGCCGCGTTTCGTCCGACGATTATTGGGAACGGATAGATACCTTCCTCAAGGGGGTAATTCCGACTTGCAGGGAGTACAAGGTTAAGCTTGCCTGCCATCCATATGACCCCGGTGGAATGCCGCTTGGCTATATGGGCGTGGACAACTGGGATGCCCAGGATTATGCGGCCGCGCTGAAGAAATACGTCATGCTTTACGACGACCCCGCCAACGGACTTACGTATGACTGCGGTGTTGCGGCGGAGTCGCTGGCGGATCCATCAAGCGAAATCACGATCATGCGTTGGCTGGCCGAGCGCGGAAAGATAAATCAGGTGCACTTCCGCAATGTTCGCGGTCATCTGCACAATTTTATTGAGGTGTATGAGGACGAGGGGGATGCCCCAATGTTCAATTGCCTGAAAGTGCTCCGCGATACCGGATGGGAAGGTACGTTGTTGCCAGATCATAATCCCACCAATCCTGATGACCCGAACAAGTTACAGGCCTACGCCTTTTCCTATGGCTATATCGAAGGGTTGCTCCGAGCAGCGAAGGAGGAGGCCATTCGCGCGACGAGCTAATGTCCCCAAGCGGGGTGACAACATCGATAGCGCAGACGAAGAATGTGCATCGGGCGAACGCCCTCGCGCGTCGCGCCCGCCAATTCGGTAAAGCGGACAACGGCATCGCCCTATAGAAAACTTCTATACTAGCCAATTATCTTTTTCATATTGCCGCTTAGCGACCGCGCAGCCAGTGTATCTGCAGCAATGGGTTGGTGTCGCGGTTTAACATGGTGAAGCAGGTACCACTTTGGCGCAAATTGTACGTCCAGGTGTTTGTGGCCATTTTTGTCGGCATTTTTGTGGGTGCGGTCTGGCCCAAGACCGGCGCCGCAATGAGGCCGCTGGGGGACGGGTTCATCGCCCTGATCCGCATGATGATCGGCCCGGTGATCTTTTGCACGATCGTCCATGGCATCGGCTCGATGCACGACATGACCAAGGTCGGGCGGATAGGACTGAAGGCGATTATCTGGTTTGAAGCGACGTCCACATTCGCCCTGCTGCTGGGCATAGCGGCTGCGCATCTGGTGCATCCGGGGGCCGGCGTGTCATTTTCGTCTTCGGCCAGTAATGCGGCGGTTTCCGACTATGTACACCGGGCATCAAGCGATGGGTTAGTCGCCCACATCATGGCGATCATTCCAGCCACTTTCATTGATGCATTCACGAAAGGCGACCTGTTGCAGGTCTTGCTGGTTTCTGTGTTGTTTGGCGTTGCGCTGAGCCAGATGGGGGAGGCAGGTCAGGGAATTACCCGCGGTATCGAACATGTGGGCCGGGTGTTTTTCCGCATGATCGGCATTATCGTCTATCTGGCGCCCGTAGGGACATTTGGCGCCATGGCATACACGATTGGAGCTTTTGGCGTTAAGTCGCTGGTCAATTTGGGGGAGCTGGTGGCAGTCTTCTATGTCACGTCCGTCTTGTTTGTGTTGGTCGTCATGGGGGCACTGTCCAGTTACTTGGGATTTTCCATTTTCAAGTTTCTTGGTTACATCCGGGAAGAATTGTTGATCGTAATTGGTACCGCGTCTTCAGAAACAGTGCTTCCAAACTTGATGCGAAAGCTTGAGGCGCTGGGCGCACCGGAATCGGTGGTCGGCCTTGTCGTGCCGATGGGCTATAGCTTCAACCTTTGCGGTACAAACATCTACATGACACTGGGCATCCTATTTCTAGCCCAGGCTACCAATACTCATCTGACCTGGGGACAGGAAGCGATGATCCTCGCCATCTCGATGCTCACATCGAAGGGAGCAGCCGGGGTCACGGGAGCCGGGTTTGTGACCTTGGCGGCCACGCTCATCATCGTGCCCGAGATTCCCATTGCAGCGCTGGGCCTTTTGCTCGGCGTGGACCGGTTCATGAGCCAATGCCGGGCGGCCACGAACTTCGTCGCCAACGGAGTGGTTGCATTAGCCGTCGCCCGCTGGGAAAAAGAGTTGAACACGCGCAAGCTAGGAACTGTATTCGCGTTGCATCCCCAACCGGAAGCAATCGTCTAAATTTAACG
The DNA here is from genome assembly GCA_964421935.1 of uncultured Rhizobium sp. Lineage (GTDB taxonomy): Bacteria > Pseudomonadota > Alphaproteobacteria > Micropepsales > Micropepsaceae > Rhizomicrobium. The sequence continues at coordinate 21,561 of CAYQZM010000211.1, forward strand.
ACTGGGAGGCTATGGCTATGGATAGAAGAAGTTTCGGAATGTCCCTGGTGGGTGCTGCGGCCGGCGGCGGCGCAGGATTGGTCGCCGCTGGCGATGGTGCCCGGGCTGCTGATCCCAAAGGCGGCTCCGCGCGGGACGCGGCCTACCGCGTTTTCCCGGATCTGCCGGTTCGCCGCAACGACAAGATTCGCTCCGGCGGTGACTACCATGTCACCGCCGGAAAAATGGTGACCGATCCCGTCAGCCTCAACTATTTCCGGCGTTTCAACGCCCGCTATCTCACCGTGATGGCCCACAATACGGCCAGTCGTGAGCAGCTCGCCGACTTTCCCCATTTCGGCGGCTTCCTGAACGCGGACGGCCCGTGGGACCTGGATCAGCTGAAGCGGATGCAGGAGGACTGCCACAATGCCGATATGGTTTTGGAAGCGGTCCGAATGGACTCGGCCTACATCATCATGAAGGAAGGGCCCACGCGGGACCGGTACCTCGACATCATTCGCGAGAATATCCGCCGCGCCGGCCAGGCCGGCGCCACGTTGGTCACGATGCATTGGACGATGATTCCGATCTATCGAAACTTCAATGCTCCTGGCCGGGGTGGATCCACCTACAATGGCTTTAAGCTTGAACCGAATTGGAAGGACCTCCCACCGTTCGGTCCCCCCGGCCATGTCTCACTGGATGATTATTGGGGCCGTATCGAATACTTCCTCAAGGGTGTTCTGCCCGTCTGCCATGAAGCGAAGGTGAAGCTGGGCGTCCACCCCTATGACCCTGGCGGGTTGCCGCTCGGGTTTCGCGGCGTGGATAACTGGGACGCGGTGGACTATGCGGCGGCGCTGAAGAAATATGCCCTGCTCGTCGATGATCCGTACAACTGCTTCACGTACGAGTGCGGCGTCGCAGGCGAGTCGCTGCCGGATCCCAACACCGAGATCAACATCATGCGTTGGCTTGCCGAACGCGGAAAGATCGCACAGGTACATTTCCGCAACGTGCGAGGGCACCAGAACAACTTCATTGAGGTCTATGAGGATGAAGGGGACTGCCCCATGTTCAACTGTCTGAAGGTGCTGCGGGACACGGGTTGGGAAGGGACGCTGCTTCCGGACCATAACCCGGTCCATCCTGACGATCCGGGCAAGCTGCAGGCTTATGCCTTCTCTTATGGCTATATCGAAGGCCTGCTGAGGGCTGCGAAGGAAGAAGCCATTCGTGCAACGCGTGCGTGATGGGGCGCCCCGCCGGCAATCGGGGCGCGCCTGCAAGCCAAAGGAGAATTTCATGAAACTCGTGATCATAGTTGCCGGAATACTGGCCTTGGCGCCGGGACTGGCTCTCGCACAGCAGTCATCCGAGCCTCGGCCGACAGTCGGAATGGGCAGCAAGACGATGGACTCCTGCACAGCCGACACGCGGAAGTTTTGCGCCACCTCCTCGGACTACATGCGAAAGGAGTGCCTGGTGAAGAATTGGGATCACATCACCAGCGATTGCCAGGACGCTCTTGGCAAGCCTTTCGACGGCCTCCATCGGGGCGGTTGATCGCCGATCTGTCCGTTCGTCTGATCCTCTCGCTGGCCGACTTGCATATTGGCAAGCCGTCCAGCTCGCTCTGCAGCCGGGCGTCCCCCTGGTGCCCGGCTGCGGGGCGATTTTCCGTTTTTAGGCCTCGCCTGCCCCATCGGCCACACCATGCATCGCTCGACGGCCATCATTTCAGCAGCAACGATATTCTGTCTTTCCGCGCCGGCATGGGCTCAGCCCGCCATCCTGCCCCCGGGTCCGGAACAGGGTTTGGTGGCGAAGCGCTGCACGGTCTGCCATGACGCGAGCATGGTCGCGGGACAGCGCCAGACGGCGGCCCAATGGTCGGACACTGTTCGACAGATGATTGCCAATGGCGCGCAGGTAGCGCCGGCCGAGTTCGCACGCATCGTTGCTTATCTTGCGCGCAACTTTGGCAGTCCCGGCGCCGCTCCCGCTCCCGCCGCAGCACGAAACAAGAATGATCCGCCGGCTTATGCAGCGATCACTTGGCAGCGCGTGGAAGGAAAGCCAATCGACACGCGCTATCCGGAAAAGCAGGATGATGCGCCGGACTTTCCCGGTCAGACGCGTGCTCCTTATCACGCCAGCGTGTCCTATAAGACGACGGTGATTACGGACAAATTGGTCCGTCCATGGGCCCTGCAATTTCTGGCCGATGGCAAAATGCTGGTGACCGAGCGCATGGGACAAATGGTCATTGTCGATGGCGCGGGAAAAATCACCCAACTGTCGGGAGTCCCCGATGTCGCCTGGCAGGGCGGGCAGGGCGGACTGCTGGACGTTGCCTTGGCTCCTGATTTCCGGAACGGTCATCAGATATTCTTCAGCTACAATGAACCTGCCGGACCGCAAACGAATGTCGGCCGGGACGGAGCACAATCCCGGATCGTCGTGGCCCGGGCAACCCTGGACGAAGCCGGCAGCGCGCTGCAGAATCTCAAGGTCATCTTCCGCAGCCGGCCCGCGGTGTCCGTCAATCTTTATCCCACCAAACAAGGCAGCCGCATTGCGTTTGATCGCGATGGCACGATGTTCGTGACTATTGGCGACCGCGACAGCACCAAGCTGCAGCCGCCAGCCTGGAATGTGTCCCAGGAGCTCTCAACCCACCTTGGAAAGATCATCCACATCACACAAGACGGCGCGCCCGCGCCGAACAATCCCTTCATCGGCGTGCCCGACGCGTTGCCCGAGATCTGGGTGACAGGTACGCGGAGCCAGGAAGGCCTGGCTTTTGATGACCAGGGACGGTTGTGGGAAGTGGAAGATGGGCCGCGGGGCGGCGATGAGCTCAACATTATCGAGCGAGGCAAGAACTACGGATGGCCCGTGGTGACGCATGGGATCGACTATCCCGGCTGGGTCGTGAACATGGGCGCCACCCACCACAGCGGTATGGAAGATCCACGCTACTATTGGGATCCCACGATCGCACCCTCTGGGCTTACCTTTTATTACGCCGACCTTTTTCCGGCATGGAAGGGCAGCCTGTTCGTCGGTGGCCTGCACGGCGGCCTTCTCGATAGGCTCCGGCTTTCCACCGACGGTAAGGTAATAGAGGAAGAGCCGCTGCTCACAGAGATCAAGAGCCGCATTCGCGATGTTCGCGTGGGGCCTGAAGGCGCGCTGTATGTCCTGACCGACACCAATTCGCTGCTGAAGCTAACGCCAGAATAGCTCTCGAAACCTTGCGGCCGGCACAGCAGAGACACGCGCACGTTCGGACCCACTAGCACTGCTATAGAAGTTTTCTATATCAGCCAAATATCTTTTCCGTATTGTCGCAGAACAAAACGCGCGTCCATTCTCGACCTCATAGAGGGCGGGCTAACCGGCCCCTGGCCCGAATCCATAGCTCTTGGGGGAAAAATGATGCGCATTGCCACTTCACGGAAAAGCTGCATTACCTCGCTGAGATCCCGCGCGCTTGTGACGGGCGGGGTGGCGGCGCTGCTAAGCGTCCTCAGCACCGGGATGGCAGACGCGCAGAGCGCGGGCGTCGAACAGGTCATTGTTACGTCAACCCGTGTCACCCGCGGCGGCTTTGATGCGCCAACCCCTACCACGGTGGTGGGCGCCGATCAGATACAATCGAATGCCGAGCCCAATGTCTTCACAACAGTCAATCAGTTGCCGACCCTGGCGGGCAGTGCTGCGCCGACCACCGGAACGACCAGCAGCAGTGCCGGCACCGACGGTCGTTCGACGCTTAACCTGCGCAATCTCGGCAGCAATCGAACCTTGGTGCTGATCGACGGCCAGCGCGTGGTAGGCGTCGACACGACGGGCGGCACCGATGTCAGTGAATTTCCGCAGGGCCTGATCCAGCGCGTCGATGTAGTGACAGGCGGTGCTTCTGCTTCCTGGGGCTCGGATGCCGTGGCTGGCGTGGTGAACTTCGTGCTCGATAAGAACTTCACCGGCATCAAAGGCAACGTTCAGGGCGGCATCACCACTTATGGTGACGGCGAGCAGGGTTCTGCCTCGCTTTCCGCCGGCACAGGCTTTGCCCATGGTCGGGGCCACATCGAGTTCAGTGGCGAATACATGGCCGATGCGGGCGTCGGCCAACCGCGGCCTGGCACCCGTTCAGCCAGGCCTTGGTATCAGGGCTGGAAGCTGCTGCAAAACAGCGCGGCGCTGACTTCCGGGGGCGCGCCGCAATATATCGCATCACCCCACGTGGCTGATTCGCTGATGTCACCGGGCGGCTTGATCACGGGCCAAGGCACCTCGCTGTCTTCGTCTGTGGTGGGAACCATGTTTGGTCCAAATGGGGCGCCATCGCAGTTCAATTATGGTTCGCCGAACTTCAGTCCCTGGATGATCGGCGGCGACCAACGATCGGATGAAGGCTGGGGCGCGGATCTGGAGAGCAAACTGCGCCGTGGCACCCTCTTCGGGCGCATATCGTTCGATCTCACGCCCAACCTGAACATTTGGGCTACTGCAAACTGGGGCGAGGTCTATACCGCCAATATCGCATTCTACAGCACCTACAAGCCGGGCAATCTGACCATCCAGTGCGACAATCCCTACTTGCCCGGCTCCGTCGCGACGGCCTGCGGTGGCGCGGGCCACTCGGTGCAGTTCGGTACGATGAACGCCGACCTGCCGGACATCTTGGTCCAGAATGTGCGTACCCTGCACCGTTACGTCGTGGGGGCGGACGGCAATTTCGACATGCTGGGAAGCAATTGGACCTTCAGCACCTATCTGTCCCACAGCACCAATGACATCATCAACAACAATTGGGACCAGACTCTGACTGGTCGCTACAACGCCGCGATAGATGTGATCCGCGATCCGGCAAGTGGCAAGAATATCTGCCGATCTGCGGTTGCCCGGGCGGAAGGTTGCCTTGCCTATAACGTGATCGGTACAGCAGTCGGTGACCCGTCCGCGGCCGACTGGTTCACCGACACGACCTGGATGCGTACTCATCTGCGCCAGGAAATGGCCAGTTTCACTCTGAATGGCGCGCCCGTTCGCGACTGGGCAGGCGACATTTCTTTGGCGACGGGCATGGAATATCGCGAGGAGGCGTTCGACCAAACCGCAAACCCGTGCCAGTCTTCTGACTGCGGCGACCCGCTTTTGTCGGCGCAAGGCAATAATTATTTTTCGGGCAATTTTCACCCCGCATCGGGTAGCTATCATGTGATTGAAGCTTTCGCTGAAACCGTGGTGCCCCTGCTCAAGGACGACACATGGGGTGTGGCAGACCTGGATCTGGCGGGACGCGCCACGGGCTACAGTGCATCCGGTTATGTCAACACCTGGAAAGCGGGTCTGAACTATTCGCCGGCGTTTTTGGATGGGGTGCGCTTTCGGGCCCTCCAGTCCCGTGACATCCGCGCACCAAATCTGAACGACTTGCACGCCGCGCCGTCCACGCCCACCGGCGGCGTGATCGACCGTTTTCCGCAATATGGCTTTCAAGGCCAGACGGTCATCATTCACATTCCGACCGAAGCCAATCCTGACCTGCAGCCCGAAAAGGCCCAGACGACCGAATTGGGAATCGTCTATCAGCCGAGTTGGCTGCCCGGGTTCAACACGTCGGTCGACTATTATCGCATTGGTCTCAAGGGCGGTATCGGCACGCTATCTGCCCAGCAGGAAATGGATTTGTGCTTCGCGGGCAATCCGACGACATGCAAGTTCATCGAGCGCGATCCCGCTTCGGGCGTGGTGACCTACGTCCACCAGGTCAAGTTTAACCTGTCTTCGCTCGTCACTGACGGCTTCGACATTGAGGCCTCCTATGCCACGGATATGGATAACCTGATCGATGGCGTGCCGGGCAACCTTTCTATCCGATCGCTGGCAACTCATGTCAGCAAGTACATCACCCAGTCCGGCGTACCGGGCGACGAACCAAAGGAATCGGCCGGTAACAATTCGGGGTCTGTGGGGCTGTGGCGCTGGATGGGCGTTGAACAATATTCGAACGACGCTTTTACTTTCACGCTGACGGAGCGCTGGCTTAGTGACGGGGTGATCGACAAGACCTATATCCAATGCACCACCGGCTGCCCGATAGCTACCGTTTCGCATCCGACCATCAACAACAACAAAATGGACGGTTATTTCTACCTCGATGTGGGCGGCAGCTATAATCTGACCCGTGCCGATGACGGGTTGCAGGCTGCGGTCTATTTCAAGATCGACAACATCGCCAATGTCGATCCGGTGCCATCGCCGAGCTATGGCTCGCTCCCGATCAACAATGGCACCAACCCAGGACTGTACGACACCCTTGGCCGCTACTATCACCTCGGTATTCGATTCAGTGAATGACGCAAAGGCCGGTAAGGAGACGGGCGCGGGACTTTCCACGCCCATGTCCTGGCGCAGGACGCCGACCACGAGCCTGCGGACAATCCTGTTGTCCTGCTTTTTGATCGCGGGTACGGGATCGTCCATCGCGGCGGCAGGCGACATAACAATTGACGACCGCAACGTCTTTCCGGAAAGCCTGTCGTCCACGCCTGACGGCACTCTCTATATCGGCAGCAATTTGGGGCGGATTTACCGCGCCAAGGCTGGGCAGAGCTATGCCGAGCCCTGGCTAGACCCACAGGCGTCCGGCCTACATCAGGGCTTGCGCGGCGTTATGGCTGATCTTAAACGCAGTAGCCTCTGGGTCTGCGATGATTTTGGCAGAGACTCCGCACTTGTTCGCTTCGACCTGAAAAGCGGGCGCCGCTTGACATCCTACGCCTTCCCCGGGGGCGGTCATTGCAACGACATCGCGTTCAAAGCCGGTGAAGTCTATGTGACGGATACGAACAATGGTCGCATTCTCAAGCTTGCCCGCGGCGCAGATGTTTTGAGTGAATGGTACAAGCAAGCGGATCGGTCGCTGGACGGTCTGGTCTGGGCCGGAGACGGTAACCTCTATACCAATACCTATTCCACCCATCATTTGATCCGGATTGATCTGAATCCAGACGGCACGGCGGCAAAAGGAGTCGTTCTGGAAACGTCTCAGCCACTTTATCAGCCGGATGGAATGCGGCTTGCCCCCGATGGGCGGCTGCTGCTGGTGGAAGGTCGCGGTGCACCGGGAACTCCTTTGAAGGAGGGGCGGCTCGACGAGGTCCGGATTGCGGGCAACCGGGCCGAAATCAAAGTGCTGAGATCGGGGTTCGAGTTGCCAACCGCGGTAACGGCTGTGGATGGCAAGGCCTGGGTCCTGGAATCCAAGTTTGACTATTTGCGTAATCCGGCGGTGAAAGGCCAAGATCCCGGGAGTTTTCATGTCTATGCGGTGCCCCTGAGCAAACCCTAATTTCTGGCCGGCAGTGACGAAACCAGATGAACCGAGCGGATTTCAGCAGGCGCTGGACCGGGGCTTGCAGCTCCATCAAAGCGGCGCCCTTAGGGAGGCTGAACAGGTCTATCGCGGGCTGCTTGATCAGGGGCCGCACGCCTTTACGCCTCTGCATATGCTTGGCGTGCTGCGAGCGCAGCTGGGACACGCGGAAGAGGGCGCGGACCTCATCGGCCAGGCGCTGCGGCTTGCGCCGGGGGCGGCAACGGCCTGGTTCAACCGCGCGAATATTCTTGCCGAAATCGGCCGGTCCAATGAGGCGCTGAAGAATTATGACAAGGCTGTTGAGTTCAGCGGGGATGTAAGGATACGCCATCACAGGGCCCGCCTGTTGCTGGAAATGGGACGGGCAGCCGATGCATTGGCCGATCTCGAGCAGGTTGTGGCGGCGCAGCCGGGCAATAGCGCGGTTTTGAAAGACCGAGGGGCTGCGCTTGCAAGCCTCGGGCGCGAGCAGGAAGCGCGCCGTTGTTACGAAAGTGCGCTGACCGGATGCCCAGACGACATAGAAACCCTGAACAATCTGGCAAACATTCTACGCGCCAGCGGCCAATTCCAAGATGCCCTGCGGCTGTACGACCATGCGGTAGCCGTTTCTCCCGCTATCGCTGAGATTTGGAACAACCGCGCCGCGGCTTTGTCAGAGCTGCGGCGCTACAGCGAAGCGGTGAAGAGCGCGGACCGAGCGCTCGCACTTCGCGCCGACCTCGCGGAAGCTTGGAACAATCGCGGCGATGCTTTGCGGGAACTGGGCCGCCTTGATGAGGCCCTGGCCGCTTTTGATGGCGCGCTCGCACACAAGGCTGCCTACCCCGCCGCGTGGAACAACCGTGCAAAGCTACTGTGCGAGATGGGGCGCGTGTCGGAAGGTTTTGAGTCTTTCCGGCGCTCTTCACGGCTCGTCTACGGCGATGAGGGCATCCACGAGCCGAAAACGGCGTTCGATGCGGCGCAGGCGCAGTATCGGTCGCGGACCGGTGTTGCCGAAGGAAATCGCCTTCCGGCCCCTTCTGTTCAGACTGCGCTCTGGGCCAATTCGGCAACCACGGAATGGAATGTCTCCCGGCCTCAGGTGACCGTCATCGATCAGTTCTTGACCCAGAAGGCGTTGGAAGCGCTGCGGCAATTTTGCTGGACCGCCCCTATTTGGCGGCGCGAATATGATGCGGGTTATGTGGGCGCCTTTCCGGAATCCGGCTTCGCCTGCCCTCTGCTTGCCCAGATCGCCGAGGAGCTGCAGACCGCCTTGCCCTCCGTCTTCGGGGATCATGCCCTACGGTATCTATGGGCTTTCAACTATGACAGCAGGGGGAGCGGTACCCACGTCCACGCCGACGAAGCCAGCGTCAATGTGAATTTCTGGATTACCCCCGACGAGGCCAACCGGGACCCCGGGCACGGCGGATTGGTCGTGTGGGATGTTGCAGCTCCTGCCGATTGGCATTTCACCCAGTTCAATGCCGATGCCAGTTTGGTGGAGGGCTATTTGGCTCGCCAGGGAGGAAAGGCGCGCCGCATTCCCTATCGGTCAAACCGGGCCGTCATTTTCGATGCCAGTCTTTTCCACAAGACCGATCATTTCACCTTTGGGCCGGAATATTGTGACCGAAGGCTCAACATCACGTTCCTGTATGGACGGCGGCCAACAGGTCGTTCTGACAATGGCGCCGGCTAAGGGTGCCGATTGCGCATCTGTCAGCGCTCACATCGTGCACCGCTACGCCGATCGTCGATCGTGATGCAAGAAGGCATTGAAAAGTCTAGCTTAAATGCATTTTACGGCGCCGCAATACATTTGCGGAACACCAATTTTCCGAGCTGACATAAGGCCATAGGTTCGATCCCTATACCGCCACCATTCAAATCGGTCGCGACGCGACCGATTTGAATGCCAAGCCGCCCGCGCGACAACGATTCGAGGGCGGCGCGGTGGATGAAACCACCGGCGGTTTTATCTGTGCAATCAGCGACCGCGCGCGCTTTTCAATCCACCTCGTCTGCTTCATGCTCCGCGCCGCCAACTGGGGGCCCTGATGCACAGATCCATTCTTGCCTTGCTGACGCTTTTCCTGGCCGCGCCGGCGCTGGCGCAATCCTCGCTGCCGCCGGTGCCGGCGCCGCAGATGGTGCCCAGGCCCGGACCGGTGACCAAGGGACCATACCAGCCCCAGGCGCTGTTGCCGGGCGGCATCGTCATGCCGCTGTGTCCGCCGGGTTCGCCCTATCTGAATGCCAAGCGCGTCAGCAAGGCCGAGGTCTACACCATGGATCCCGCGGTGCCGGGCCGGGTGCAACGCATCGTCAACATCCACAATCCCTCCATTGAGGTGCATCTCGCCGGCGCGGGCAACAACACCGGCACCGCCATCATTCTGGCGCCGGGCGGCGGGCATCAGACCTTGGTGGTGGGGCTGGAGGGCGCCGATCCGGTGCCCTATTTCTTCCAGTTCGGCATCAACACCATCATCCTGCGCAACCGCTTGCGCACCGACGGCTATGATCCCAAGACCGATGAGGTCTATGACATCCAGCAGGCGATCCGCACGGTGCGGGCTCACGCCGCCGAATGGCATATCGATCCGCACAAGATCGGCGTCATGGGATTTTCCGCCGGCGCCGAACTGACCATGGCGGCGGCGATCCAGTATCCGGCGTTTGATACCAAGAACAACGCGCCCACCGATCCGCTGGCCGGCGTGACCTCGCGTCCGGATTTCGTGGCGGCGATCTACCCGGGCCCGTCGCTGTTCACGCCCGCCTGGACCAGCAAGAACGGCACGCCACCGATCCCCAAGGACGCGCGCCCATCGTTCATCGCCGGCGCCGGCTGGCAGGACAAGATTCATGCCGTTTGGGCGAGCGAATATTTCAGCGCCATGCTGAATGCGGGCATTCCCAATGTGGAGATGCACATCTATGCCCGCGGTGGCCACGGCAATGGCCTTGCCTATCGCGACTTCACCGGCGAGGGGACCTGGCAGGACCGCTTCATCCAATGGCAGCGCGACCTGGGCTTCTTTGGAAAGCCGGGCATGGAGACAGTGGCGGCCCAGGACGTTGCAACGTTCGTGAAGCAGCCTGTCGCGGCGGCCAGACCATGACCAAGGACGAGATCACGGCATGGGCGTTGGCCAATGGCTGGCAGATGATCGACGGGGCGCCCAGCCTGACCAAGCCGACGGCCCCACATCCCGCCATTGTGCGGCTAGTGTTGAAGGCCACGGCCGCCGCGGTAGAGATCAAGAAACCGGCGGGGAAGTGGGAAAAAGTCTCCGGCGAGAGCTACAGCAAGATCGTGGCCGATCCCGACACCGGCATGCCCGGCGGCCTGGGTTTGGGTACCATTTCCGGCCTTACCCTGCTGATGCAGGACAATAAGGACCGCCAGATGATGGCACGCATAGGGGGCATGAAGGGCTGACCCCCGCCTTTCAGCTATCATTTCGCCGAGATCGGACTAAAGAGGGGCCGCAAATTCCCACCCTCGAGTTCCCTTTGAGTTTTCCGACCACACATCCCGCTCTTTCCCGCGCTTTGGCCGAGCGTGATTACACCACGCCGACACCGGTGCAGCGCGCGGTGATCGAACCCGAGGCCGAGGGGCGCGACCTGCTGGTTTCCGCCCAGACGGGGTCGGGCAAGACCATCGCCTTCGGGCTGGCAATGGCCGAGAGTTTGCTGGACGGCGCGACCGCGTTCGGGCCGGCCCGCGACCCGCTGGCCTTGATCATCGCGCCCACCCGCGAACTGGCGCTGCAGGTGCAGCGCGAGTTGGGCTGGCTTTATCACTTTGCCGGCGCGCGGATCGTCTCATGCGTCGGCGGCATGGATCCGGGGCAGGAACGGCGCGAACTGACGCGTGGCGCCCATATCGTGGTGGGCACGCCGGGACGCCTGCGCGATCATATCGAACGCCGGGCGCTGAAACTGGGCGGCCTGCGCTGCGCGGTGCTGGACGAAGCCGATGAGATGCTCGACATGGGCTTTCGCGAGGACCTGGAGTTCATCCTGGAAACCACCCCGCCCGATCGCCGCACCCTGCTGTTCTCCGCCACTTTGCCCAAGGCCATCGTCACTCTGGCGGCGCACTACCAGAAAGATGCGTTGCGCATCGCGACGCGGGGAGAAAGCTCGGGCCACGCCGATATCGAATATCGCGCCGTCCGCATCGCGGGCAACAAGATCGAAGGCGCCGTCGTCAATCTTCTGCGTTTCATGGATCCGCCGGGCGCCCTGGTCTTCTGCAACACCCGCAATGCCGTGCGCCACATGGAAGCGCAACTGACGGAGCGTGGCTTTTCCTGCGTCGCCCTGTCGGGTGAATTGTCGCAAAGCGAACGCAACCATGCCTTGCAGGCGCTGCGCGACGGTCGTGCCAAAGTCTGTGTCGCCACCGATGTTGCGGCGCGCGGCATCGACCTGCCCAGCCTCAGCCTGGTGATCCATGCCGAGCTGCCTAACGACGCCCAGGTGCTGCAGCATCGCAGCGGCCGCACCGGCCGGGCAGGCAAGAAGGGCGTCAGTGTCTTGCTGGTGCCGCCGTCGCGCCGCCGCCGCGCCGAGGAGATGCTGGGCCGCGCCCGCGTTAGCGCGGTGTGGGGTAACGCCCCGTCAGCCGCGGACATCCGCAAGGTGGATCAGGAAAGGCTGCTGCAAAATCCCTTGCTGGTGGAAGCCGGTACGGACGAGGATCTGGCGACGGCGGATGAATTGCTGAAAACCCATAGCCCACGCCAGATGGCGGCGGCCTTCGTGAAAATGGTCCGCGCCGGACTGCCGGCGCCGGAAGACATCGAAGACGAAGTGTTTCAACGCGGGCGCGAGCAAAAGGCGAGTCACGATGGTCCGCGTAAGCCGCGCGACGAACATGCGCCGCGGGAACACAGGGCGCGTCCGCACCGGACCAACGAACGCCAATTTGCGCCGACGCATGAACGTGGAGCCATTCCCGGTGAAATGGCGAATGGCGTCTGGTTCCGGCTCAATGTAGGGCGCGAACGCAACGCCGATCCCAAGTGGCTGTTGCCGGAGATCTGCCGCCAGGGCGAAGTCACCAAGAAGGATGTCGGCGCCATTCGCGTGTTCGAAATGGAAACCCTGTTCCAGATCGATCCGGCGATAGCGCCGAAATTCACGATCCTGGTCAGCGAACGCAAGAAGGGTGGGGTGCGTATTTCACCCGCGTTGGATCAGACCGGCGAGACCAGAGCGCGTCCCCGTGAGCGTGTGGCGCAGAGCGATGTGCCGGGCGAGGCCCCGCCGCGCAAGCCCGGCTTCCATCCCAAGAAATTCGCCGGCGGGAAAAAGAAATTCGGTGGCAAGAAGTTTGGCAAGCCAGGCGGGGGATACAAGGGCAAGCATCCCAGAACGCCACAAAGTTAAGCGACTCTTTTGCGACCAACATGCGGCCGGCGGGAGATGAGAACCGTTGCGCCGGTCTTGTGCGCTCAATACACTGACAGGGTAAGGAAAATCAGCCCTTTCGGGCACGGAAGCCGTCTTGGAAACGACAGAACCGAAAGCCCGTCATCTCACGATTTCGGGCAGAGAGCTTTTCCTCTGCGACGGATTCGTCGATCCCGCGCACGTCACCAAGATCGCCAACGTCGTCAAAACGCTGAACTACCAGCGCAAGGAAAGAAGCCGGCCGGATCTTCCCGCCGTCGCCTCCTCGGCCGATATAGTCGATGCTGCATTGCGGATGGACCCTTTCTTTCTGCGCTTGCGCCAGGTCGCCGAGCAGATGTTTTCCGGCGAGGTGCTGCGCGACCAGCGCGCCTATGTGAACAGCAGTGTCTTTGGCGACATGTACTATGCCCATCGCGACTGCGCGGCCCATCGCAACCACGTCACCATTCTTTATTACGTCAACCTGAACTGGCAGACCGACTGGGGCGGCGAGACCATCTTCTATGACGACGATAATGAGGCACAATTGGTGGTGACGCCCAGGCCGGGACGCATGGTGATATCGCGGGGTGCCATCCTGCATCGCGGCACGGTGCCGACCCGCGCCTGTCATGAGGAGCGCTACACCATCGCCTACAAACTGCTGTCCGGCGATCCGGCCGACGATCCGCCGCGCCTGGGCTGATGTCTTCACAAAAATAAGAGCGGCGCCCATAAGGACGCCGCTCTTTCTTTTTAGCGTTGACGGATTGTTGGACTAGTTGTGTTCGATCCTGTGGACTTTCGCCAGGACCGAGTCCGCCACGAAGATGAACTTCTGGTCCTTTGACACCGCCATGTAGTGGCCTTCGCCGACATCGTGCGAGTCGCGCACATTGCCATGCTTGCCAAACCAGCCTTGGACCTTGCCGTCCCAACCCATCTTCAGCACCATGCCGTGACGGCCGGTTGACAGCCAGAGCTGGCCGGTGGCGTCCACATAAAGGCCGCAGGTCAGGTTTCCGACCTGGATCTCGCGCAGACGCTGTTTGAGGTCCTTGTCGAACACCACGATCTTGGTGGAGGCGCGATCGGTCACCCACACATCGCCATTGGGCGCCACCGCGACGGAATGAATGACCGGCAGCAGGCCATCGGCATGCGCCAGGCTGGCGCTGGCCAGATACTTGCCATCCTTGTCGAACTTCATCACCCGGGGATCGCTGCCCGGTATCGCCGGCGGATGCACTTTCACACCGCGCGCGTTGCGCGTCGCGGGGAGATCATAAGTGGCGCAAAAAGTGCAATCGGCCGGCGGCGAGGTGCCGCCGTGGCTCTGGACCACATAGAAATTGTCGTCCTTGTCCCAGGCGATGTCGAGCGGCTGGTTAAACATGCCGTTCCACTTGCTGTCGTCCCACTTGGCGTTCTCGCCACGGACGCCGAACACCTTGATCACATCGCCATTGGGATTGAGCTTGAAGATCACGTTCAGGAAGCTGTCGCTGACCCAGATGTTGCCATGGGGGTCGACCCGTAGGGCGTGGGGGTTCATGGCGATGTTGGGATTGAAGACGCGCAGCTGCTTGGTGCCGGTGGGATCATATTCCACCATCATGATGTCGGGGTTGCGGTTGAACACCAGCAGGTTGCCGTTGGGTCTGATCGCCACTGCGGCAACATTGCCGAACTGCTCGCCATTGGCGCCCGTGATCTGGGTGTCGAAGTGATAGGGCAGCTGCGGCGCATCGGGCTGCTTAAAGGGCGGCTCGGGCTGTTGCGGCAGGAAGGCTTGCCCTACAGCGGCGGTCGAAAACAGCAGTGACACAGCAAACAGGCTTGCCACAGTCTTGGCGAAATATTTCATGGTTCGGTTCCCCTTGTTGACTCAGTAACGGGCTATGCCCTTGGCTTTCCAAACACTGCGCATCTGCGGCGACAGTGCGAATTGGATGAAGGCGGCGGCGCCCTTTTTGTTGGTGGCGCGGGCCGAGATGCCGGTGGCCATGTCCATATGCATGCCCAGTTCTGCCGGAAGCTCGCCCACCAGATAGGGATTACCGGTCTCGGTATTGGCGGGATTGTGGGGATCGTGGATCAGCCCCAGGCCCATGGCTTGGGCATCACCGTCACCGCGCTTCAGCGCCGGCTCGGCATCGCCCTTGATCGGCTGTCCCTTGATCCCGGCGAATTCCGGACGCGCCAACAAGCGCCCGCTCATGCCCGCTTGCATGCTGCCCGAGGCCGGATCGGTATAGAACACCACCGATGCGGTCTTCATCGCCGCGATCAGCTTTGGCACGCTGGTGATGTCGGGGCGCGCTGCCTCGGGCTTCTTGAACAGACCGATCTCGGCCCGGCCCAGTGGGGTGAAATCGCTGGCGCCGTTCGACAGCACCATGGTGCCCATCAGGTCCATGGGCAGCATCACCACATCAGCGGCTGGCGTCTGGCTCCGGATGTCATTCATGATCGCGCCCATGCCGTCGACCTGGATGGTCACCTTGACGCCGGTCTTTTTCTCGAAAGCCGCGGCCACATCGCGCAGGCCGGAGTTGGAAATCACGCCCGGGCTGATGATGCGGATTTCGGCGGCAGCGGCATAGGCGGGAGCCGGAGCGGCAATCAGGATGCCGATGGTCGGCAGCGCCCAAAGCGCGGCCAGAATCAAGCCCTTCGCCACCATTCGCCCCCTTCGCTCTTTCTTGTTTGAAGCAAGCAAACGCCGCTTTTGGCCGCTTGGCAAGCCGGGAAACCAGCCCCCGCCATTTCGTTACCTCCTTGCCGCCCCGGAGCTTGCCATGGCCAGCGAAATCGAACTCAAGCTTGAAGTCCCACCCGACCGGTTGCGCGCGCTTGCCCGGGCGCCTTGGCTGACACGGATGGCCCAGGGTCCGGTGACGCAGAAAAAGCTGATCTCGGTCTATTTCGACAGCGGCAATCGGGCGCTGCGCGATGCCGGACTGTCGCTCAGAGTGCGGCAAACCGACGGCCGCCATGTCCAGACCGTGAAGGGATCGCCCGCCGGCAGCTATCGGCGCCTGGAATGGGAACGCGAGATCCAAGGCGCGATGCCCGATCGCAGCCTGGCGCGGCACACGGCGCTGAAGCCGTTCACCGGCAAGAGGGCGTGGCGGCGCCTGCGCCCGGTGTTTGAGACCGACGTCATGCGTACCAGTTTCCCGGTTAAAAGCGGCGGCAGCCATATCGAAGTGGCGCTGGACCGGGGCAAGGTCAAAAGCGGGAAGGATGCGCTGCCGATCTGCGAAGTCGAGCTGGAATTGAAGAATGGCCGGGTCGCCGATTTGAGCGGCTTGGCCAGGCGGATTGCGGGCCACAGCCAGGTCGAGCTGGGTGTCACGTCCAAGGCTGAGCGCGGCTATGGCGTGGCTGACGACACGCTGGCAGATTGCGTCGGCGCCGCGGACATGGTCCTGGACAAGGATATGACCGCCGCGGATGGTTTTCGCGCCATCGCTTTTTCCTGCCTGCATCATTTCGCCGCCAATCGCACCGCAGTGCTGGCAGGCGACGCGGAAGGCATACACCAGATGCGGGTCGGGCTTCGCCGCCTGCGCGCGGCGCTTTCGCTGTTCAAGGCTCTGATTGATGGATCGGAGCTGGACGATGTGAAGACCGACCTTAAATGGCTGAGCGGTGAACTGTCGGCGGCGCGCGACTTCGATGTGTTCCTGCGCAAAACCCTAAAGCCGATGGAGAAGGACGCACCGGCCGGGCTGCCGGCGCTGGAAGAGAATATCGAGGCGCGGCGCGAGCAGGGCTTTGCCCGCGCCCGGCGGCTGGTCAAGTCGGCCCGGTTCCGGCACATCCTGCTCAAGACCGGACTGTGGCTGACGGGCGGCGACTGGGCTGCCAGTGATGATGAGATCCGCCGCGACCTGCGCCAGCGGCCCTTGCGCGACATGGCGCGCAGCATCCTGAAGGAACGCACCGCCAAGGTGGTCAAGAAGCTGAAGAGGTTCGACGGGATGGACGACAACCAGCGCCACAAGCTGCGCATCGCGGTCAAGAAGCTGCGCTATGCGGTGGGCTTTTTTGAATCCCTGTTCAACCCGGGCCATCGGCGCAAGCGCTTTGCGGCCCGGCTGAAAGCGCTGCAAAGCGCCTTGGGACGGCTCAATGACATCCGCGTGCATCGCAACTTCGCGCGCACGCAGGTCCGTCGCAAGCGGCAGTTATCCCCCGGCGCCTATGCGCTGGGTGTGGCGACCGGCCAGGAGCGCGAGGCGGCCAAGTCGTGCCTGGACGCCGCTGCCAAGGCCGGAAAGAAGCTGCGAGACGCCAAGCCGTTCTGGACTTAAGGCACGCCGCTGCTCTTGTGAACATATCGCGGAATGTCCGGCGGGCTGCCCAGATCGGCCACCGTGTCTTCCCAGGGGAAGGACAGTGTCGGGTCATTGGCAAACCGCTTCATCTTGATGGTCAGCTTGGCGCCGGCGCCCGGCGCCAGCCGCACCGGGAAGGTGGGCGCGTTCACGTCCATCGTCGCTTTGCCGTCAGAGACCGAGACGATCTGGTGCTCGCCATAGGCGCCGCCTTGCACGATTACGCTGCGCGCCGCGCTGGGGCTGATATTGATCAGGGTAAGGGTCAGGCCGTCCGGTCCCCAGCTGTCCATCAGGGCCGCCACATCCTGCGGCAAGCCGGCCCGCCGGCGCGCCGGGTCGAAATAGCGCAAGCGGCTATACAGCAAGGTGCCGCCCTGGTTGGGCGAGGTCTTGGCCCAACTGGGGTGCTGCAGGTAAAGACCGCCTTCGATCAACTGGGTGAGAGGCATGATGGAAGCCGGATTATAGTCCAGCGCGGAATCCGCCAGCCGCATGTCGGCTGACGTGTTATCCTTGTCCACGATTTCCATATGCTGGCGGATGCGGTTCATGCCGGCGCGCAGCGCCTTCACCGGATAGCCGGGATTCTTGCCTTCCAGGAAGTCGTACCATTCGGTCTCTTCGCAGCGGGCACGGTCCGACGGCTTCATCGAAAGCGCATAGATCTCGAGGAAGTTCAGGCGGTACTTGCCCGGCTTGAAGCTGTAGAAGCCCTGATCACCAAACATGGTGGGCGTTGAGAGCTTGCCATCCACCGTCTTGGCGGCCGCATCGAACTTGTCGGCGGTCTTGCGCCACACATCCAGATATTTGTCGTCACCCTTGGACAGCAGATACGCATTGAAGAAACCATTGACGCACCACGGCACGCGGTTGCGGTCGGAAGGCTTGCCGGTCATCGGCACGATGGGCGAGAAGCCCCAGCCATAGGTGCCGGCATACCATTTGCCCGCGGGTCCCCCGATTTTGCCGTCCAGGCCGACCTTGGAGGGAATGATGCCGCCATTGTCCTTGGCGCGCTGTGCCCAGGCATCGCAATAGCCCAGCACCCAGTCCTTGTACTTCTGCTGATGGGTCAGCATGTAGGCATTGGTGGCGAGCTGGGTCGAGGCCAGATTCAGCGGATGGTCTCCCACCACATCCTCATAGCCCACGAAATGCTGCAGCATCATCTTGTAGTCGTCCTCGCCATGGCCGAGTGAGGGGAAGCGGTTCTTCACGTCGATGGGATCGCCGGTCCAGTCGAGCGCGGTGGCGTCGCGCAGCATCGGCCCGCGGCTGCCATTCATCAGGCTTTTGATCAGCTTGAGCTTGGGATCGTAATTGGGCGCGCCGGGATCCTCATCCATGTAGAAGCCGGCGAAGCGCTGAACGCGCTCCTTGTAGCGGCGGCTGTAAGGTGCGCCCAGCGGCATCAGATTGAAGACGGTCAGGCCTTCGCCATTGTGCTGCCAGTCGAACTGGCTGGGAAATTCCTTGTAGTACATGCCGCCCTTGGCGATCGGCACGTCGGTGGTCTTGGCGGCGGTGTATTGCTGGACATGACCTTCATAGGCCTTGGTGTACATCTCGCGGATGATCTCGTCGCCGCCCAGCGCATAGAGATGCGGCCAGTCGTTCACATTCTCGATCGCATCGTCGGGACCGTCATCGCCGCCATAGCGTGGCGTGGTCTCCAGCCAGCCGTTGGACTGGTCGAAATAGCGCCGGAAGAATTTCACGCAGGCCGCGGTATGGGCATGCAGCAGCTCGCGTTCCAGAAGCGCCCATTCCGGCGGGTCCATCGGTGTTGCGATGGTGAAGGCAGCCTCGGCCGCCGCGGCGCGCCACGCCGGCAGCGCAAAAAGAGCGGCCGAAGCCATCAGGAAAGAGCGGCGGGTTGTGTGCATGCATGTCTCCCGGAATTTTACATACTTTCTAATATCGTGCGGCCGGCGCCGGCCAATCTCATTCCTCTATGGATCGATACCCGTCGGGCATCAGGGCTCCAGCGAGGCCAGGTAGGCAGCGATATCCAGCCGCATGTCGTCGGTCATGTTCGCCACTTCCGGCTTCATCATGGCCGCGCCTTGACCATTGCGAGTACCGGACTTGAAGTCGTAGAGCTGGCGCACCAGTTCCGATGGCGAGCGCCCGGCCAGCGCGGGCACCGCGCCATTGCCCTTATAACTGGGGCCGTGGCAGGCGGCGCAAGGAAAGGCGCCGGCGCCGGAGTCGACCAGCTTCTTGCCGCGCGCGATCGCGCCCTTGGGCACATAGGCGACAAAGCCGGTGCGCGGATCGCGCAGCTCGATGCGATCCAGATTTTCCGGCATTTCGATGATGCGCTTTCCGATCGGCTCGCGGCCGCCCCTGGCCGCCTTCACCAGCATATTGTGGCTGGAGATCTCAGTCCTGGGCACCGTATCGGTTTCCACCACCCTGATCCATTTGTGGAATTTTAATCTGGAAAAATAGTCCGCGGCGATGCGTACCTCGGCGTCGTTGGAGGCCTTGGCGATGCCCATCATGGCATTGATGGAGCCCATCTTGTCGGTGGAGGATTTGCGGTGGCCGTCGCGCATGTCCGCTACCTGCTGCACGATATAGTCGGCGGGCTGTCCGGCGAGCGAGGCGTTCTCGGGCCGTCCCTGGCCGTTGGGCAGATGGCAATAGCCGCAGGCAAAGACATGCGGCTTGCGGCCATGGAGCACGATCGGGGGCGCGGGCGGATGGTCCTGGGGATACCAATCGGGCACATTGAAACGGTCATTCACGCCCGCTTCGGTGAAGCGCTTTTTGGCGCCGGGCAGGCTCTTGAGAATGGTGTTGTCCGGCTTGGGCGCCGTGCCCGGCTTGGATATGGGCACAGGATAGGCCCAATAGGGCAGGTGGCCCTGGGCGAGGGCGCCGCCCGCCAGCAGCAGGCTGGAAAGACCAAGCAAAATCAGCTTTTTGTGCATCGTCCTCCCCAGCTTTTCTTGGTCTTATTTGGCCGGAGTGGCGCATGAAAGCGCCGCAAAATCAACGTCCGGAACCAAAGACCTCGATCAGCGCAACGCCGGCCATGACCAGAAGACCGCCCGCCGCCTTTTGGATGACGTTTCGCGCCGATAAATCCTCCCGTCCGAACCTGGGGAAAAATACGGTCAATAGGATGCCGAACAGGAAGACGAAAAAGGTCGTGGTGGCCGAGATGGCCGAGACCAGCGCCAC
>CAYQZM010000212.1:0-13237 GCA_964421935.1 uncultured Rhizobium sp.
AAACGTCCGGCCGCCAGCATCGCGCCGATGCCCGATCCCATCAGCCGCAACGCCGACCCGTCCAGCCCGAACGGCATCAGCATCACCGACAGCGCCGCCGCCGGCATGACCCAGAAGCCCATCACCGGCATCGCCAGCAGATTGCCCAGAACGGCATAGCGGGCGGCGCGGTCGAAATGGAACAGCGCGAAAGGCATGGTGGCCAGGCTCCCCACCAGACTGGTGAGGACGATGCCTTGGACATAGCGATAGAGCATGCCGCGCGGCTGCAGGCGCTCGCGTGCCGTTTCCCATTCCGCCACCGCCACCAGCGCCGCCACCGCCGCGAACGACATCTGAAAGCCCGGCTCGAAAATGCTCTCGGGTCTCATTAAGAGTAGGATCGCCGCCGCCAGCGCCAATGAGCGCATGGTGATGGCGGGACGATCCAGCAGGATGGCCAGCATCACCATTGCCAGCATGACAAAAGCGCGCACCGCCGGCGGCGCTGCGCCGCTGATGGCGAGATAGAAAGCCGATGCCGCCCGCGCCGCACCCGCCGCCCATTTCTTGATCGGATAGCGCAGCACGATGGCGGGAATGGCCGCCAGCACGGCGCGCACCAGCCAGAAGATGCCGCCGCCCACCAGCGCCATGTGCAATCCGGCGATGGCCAGCACATGGGCCAGGCCGGCGTCGCGCAGAACGCTCTCCTCGTCCTCGCCGATACCGCCGCGCTGGCCGGTGATGAGCGCGGCGGCAATGCCGCCGGCACTGCCCGGCAGCGCCGCCGCGATGCGCGCCGTCATGGCCAGGCGCAGACCCTGAAGCCCCAGGTTCAGCCGCTCCCATATGGTCGGCGCGCGGGCCGGTGGCACCGGATGGGCCCTGCCATAGGCAAAGCCCACCGCACCGATGGAATCGAAGAACAGCGAGCGGCCCAGATCGCCCGCGCCCGGTTCGGAAGGCGGCGGTGGCGCATCCAGCCGCGCCGTCAGGCTCAGCCACTGGCCAGGCCGCAAACCGGGATCGCCGCGCAGGGCCACCCGCACCCGCCGTGGCGCCGGATCCAACGCGCCGGAACGCACTGCATCGAGCACCACCCGGATTCCGGTGGGCCGCGGCTCCATCGCCACGACGCGGCCGGTCAGATGGGCGACAAGGGGGTGGTCCAGCACGGCCGTGGCCACCGCCGCTTCCCTGATCTTGGCGATGCCGAAGCCGAGCAGAAGCGCGGCCACCAGGGCCAGCGGCCAGGCCCGGCGAAAAGCTGCGGCCGCGGCCAGCAGCCCGGCGGCCGCCACCATTACTCCTACCCAAAATGGGGGTTCGAAAGGCAGCGCGAAATAAAGGCTCGCACCGGCCCCCAATATCACCGGCAACCACAGCCCCCAGCGCGAACGTTCCGCGGCAAAAGGCGCCGCCAAAGAAGAAATTGCCAACCCCACGGCCCTGTTCTAATGGCTGGCGATCATGTCGGAAACCAAGAAACCCGTCCTGCGCTTTGCGCCCTCCCCCACAGGCATGCTGCATATCGGCGGCGCCCGTACGGCCCTGTTCAACTGGCTTTATGCCCGCCACACCGGCGGCACCTTCCTGCTGCGTATCGAGGATACCGACCGCGAACGCTCCACGCCCGAAGCGGTGTCGGCCATCCTGAACGGCATGACCTGGATGGGCCTTTCCTGGGACGGCGATGTCACCTATCAGTTCGCCCGCGTGGCGCGTCACCGCGCCATTGCCGAGCAACTCCTGGCCGAGGGCAAGGCCTATCGCTGCTATGCCACCGCCGAAGAGCTGACCGAAATGCGCGAGGCGCAGAAGAAGGCCGGCCAGCCCATGCGCTATGACGGCCGCTGGCGCGACCGCACGCCCGGTCCCGTCGAGCACGGCAAGCCTTTCGTGGTGCGCATCAGGGGCCGCCAAGATGGCGAGACCATCGTGCAGGACGTCGTACTGGGCGATGTGCGCTTCGAGAACAGCCAGCTCGACGACATGGTGCTGCTGCGCAGTGATGGCACCCCCACCTACATGCTGGCGGTGGTGGTGGACGATTACGACATGGGCGTCACCCATGTGATCCGCGGCGCCGATCATCTCAACAATGCCGCGCGCCAGCTTCAGATCATCGAGGCGATGGGCTGGCCGGTGCCGGTTTACGGTCACCTGCCCCTGATCAACGGCCCGGACGGCGCCAAGCTCTCCAAGCGCCATGGCGCGTTGGCGGTAGAGGCCTATCGCGACATGGGCTATCTGCCCGAGGCGATGCGCAACTATCTGCTGCGGCTGGGCTGGAGCCATGGCGATGACGAGATCATCCCGACGGCCCAGGCGATCGAATGGTTCAACCTGGAATCCATCGGCAAGAGCGCGGCGCGGATGGATTACAAGAAGCTCGACAGCATCAACGGCCATTACATCCGCAGCATGGATGATGGCGCTCTCGCCGCCGAAATAGTGGCCTGGCTGGCGCGTGACAACCGCATCCTGACGCCCCAGGCCGAGGCGCGCCTGTTGGCCGCCATGCCGCAACTGAAAGAGCGGGCCAAGACCCTGGTCGAGTTGATTGCCGGTGCCGAGTTCCTTTTCACCGATGGCCCGCGCGGCCTGGACGAAGCCGCCGCCAAACTGCTGGCGCCGGAGGCCCGGGCCGGCCTGGGAAAGACCTTGCCGGCATTGGAGGCCACCGACTGGACGGGCCCGGCCCTGGAGGCCGCGGCCCGCGCCTTTGCGGACGCGAACGGCCTCAAGCTTGGCCAGGTGGCTCAGCCGCTGCGCGCCGCCCTGACCGGGAAAGCCTCCTCCCCGCCGCTTTTTGAGATGTTGGCGCTGTTAGGGCGGGAAGAATCCCTCATCCGATTAAGGGCTTACGCGGCTTAAAGGATTGGCATGCGAAAGTGAGAGACGGCTGGCGTCCAGGTTGACGCCGGTTGCATTCAGATAGGTGACGACCCGCCGAAAGCGGGTCATATTGCACCGCAAGATTTTTTGGGGAGATGGTTTCCATGCGCGAAAGCAAGATCAAGCAGGCGGGCAAGGCCTCGTTGAATTACGAGGGCAAGGCCTACGACCTCCCCATCTATGCCGGTACGCAAGGTCCCAATGTCGTGGACATCCGCAAGCTCTATGACCAGGCGGACATCTTCACCTATGACCCCGGCTTCACCTCCACCGCCTCCACCGAATCCGGCATCACCTTCATCGACGGCGACAAGGGCGTGCTGCAGTATCGCGGCTATTCCATCGCCGATCTTGCCGAGCATTCCAGCTTCCTGGAGACCTGCTATCTGCTGCTCTACGGCGAACTGCCCACCGCGCCGCAGATGGAGAAGTTCGACAGCTCCATCACCCGCCACACGATGGTGCATGAGCAGCTGGCCACCTTCTTCCGCGGCTTCCGCCGCGACGCCCATCCGATGGCGATCATGTGCGGCGTCGTCGGCGCGCTGTCGGCCTTCTATCACGACTCCACAGACATCAACGATCCGGAGCAGCGCGAGATCGCCAGCCACCGGCTGGTGGCCAAGCTGCCGACCATCGCGGCCATGGCCTACAAATATTCGACCGGCCAGCCCTTCGTCTATCCGCTGAACAAGCTGGGCTATACCGAGAATTTCCTGCGCATGACCTTCTCGGTCCCGGCCGAGGAATATGTGGTCAATCCGGTGCTGGCCAAGGCGCTGGACACGATCTTCATCCTGCACGCCGACCATGAGCAGAACGCCTCGACCTCGACGGTGCGGCTGGCCGGCTCGTCGGGCGCCAATCCCTTCGCCTGCATCGCCGCCGGCATCGCCTGCCTGTGGGGTCCCGCCCATGGCGGCGCCAACGAGGCGGCGCTGAAGATGCTGATGGAGATCGGCACCGTCGACAAGGTCCCCGAATATGTGAAGAAGGTGAAGGACAAGTCCCAGGGCATCCGCCTGATGGGCTTCGGTCATCGCGTCTACAAGAACTACGATCCGCGCGCCAAGGCGATGCAGGTCCAGGCCCATGCCGTGCTGGACGAGCTGGGCCTGCACGATGATCCGCTGCTGAAGGTGGCGATCGAGCTGGAACGCATTGCCTTGCAGGACGAGTATTTCATCGAGAAGAAGCTCTATCCCAACATCGACTTCTATTCCGGCATCACGCTGAAGGCGCTGGGCTTTCCCACCTCCATGTTCACCGCGCTCTTTGCGCTGGCCCGCACCGTCGGCTGGATCGCGCAGTGGAAGGAGATGCTGGAAGACCCGCACCAGAAGATCGGCCGCCCGCGCCAGATCTATACCGGCCCGACCCAGCGCGATTACGTGCCGATGACGAAGCGCAAATAAAGCTGGCTATCGGCCCTCGACAAAATCGAGCAGAACACGGGCGGCGCGCAAGGACGGGGTCTCATCGCCCTCGCCCAGCAGCCGCCCGAATTCCGCCATGGCCTGAACCTGCGCGGCACGCGCGCCGGCATCGCGGAACAGATGCTCCACCGCGCCCGCCAGATTTTCCCGTGTCGCTTTGGCTTGCAGGAATTCCGGCACCGCCTCGCGTCCCAACAGGATATTGATCAGGGTGATGTGGGTCACCGTCATCAGGAACTTCGACAGGAAGAATGTAAGCCCGCCGACCTTGTAGCCGACCACCATCGGGGTGTGGGACAGAGCGATCTCGGCGGTGACGGTGCCCGATGCCGCCAGCGCCACATCGGCGGCATCGAAGGCTGCGTATTTGTCGGCCTCGCCTTCCACGATATGGAGTGGCGTCGGCCAGTCTCCCGTCGCCGCCCGCACTTTGGTCGCCACATGTGGCACGGTGGGCAGCACCGTGACCAGGCCGGGAATGCGCTGCGCCAGCAACGTCACCGTCTGGTGGAAGAGCGGCAGGATGAAGCGGATCTCATTGGTGCGGCTGCCGGGGCAAAGCGCCAGCAGCGGCGCGTCGGCGGGGATACCGAGGCGCGTCCTGAGCGCATCCCCTCCGCCGACGTGAGCGGCCCGCTCGATCACCGGATGGCCGACAAAAGCGGCCTTCAATCCATATTTCTCGAAGAAGGGCACCTCGAAGGGAAACAGGGCCAGCACCAGGTCGAAATAATGCGCCATCTTCCGGGCGCGATAGGCGCGCGACGCCCAGACCTGGGGCGCCACATAATCCACGGTGCGAATGGAGGCATCGCGCGCCTTGATGCCCTGCGCCACGCGGTGCGTGAAATCGGGACTATCGATGACCACCACCACATCGGGCTTTGTTTCGACAGCGAAATCCACCGCCTGGCGCACGCGCCCCAGGATTTTGGGAATGGCCGGCACCACCTCGCGCAGACCCATCACCGCGGTGGCGTCCAGCGAATAAAGACTGGTCAGGCCCTCGCGTGCCATGGCCAGGCCCCCAACCCCCGAAAAACGGATGCGATCGCCCGCAAGCTGCTTCAGCCGTGCCATCAGCTGCGCCCCCAGCGCATCGCCGGACGGCTCGCCGCAAACGAGCATAATGTTGAGCGCTTTTTTATTTTGCGCGTCCGCGGACGCGTCCGCGCGGATCACGGCCTGATGCCGGTGACGAACAGGCCCAGCCGGTCGGCTTCGGCCGCCACCGCCCGCTTGTCCAGGATCAAAGCCTTGCCGGCTTCGACCGCGATCCCGGCCAGGAACGCGGCGGCCGCATTTTGTACAGTCGCTACTCCCACCACCGGCATGTCCGTCTTGGCGTCCTGGGTGGGCTTGAGCGCCTTCACCAGCACGCCGCGCTTCTTCTCGGCGGTGCCGCGCAGGCTCCCGCGCAAATCGGCGATGCGCCCCAGCATGGCGTCGGTGCCTTCGGCGGCTTCCACGGCCAGCGCCAGGCCTTCGCAGACGATCGCGCCCTGGCCCACATCCAGCGCGCCCAGCGCATGCACGATCCTCATGGCCCGTTCGATATCGGCCTGGTTCTCCGTGTCGGGTGCCAGGCGCCCCAGCGGTCCTTCCGCCGCCACCAGGGCGGGCGCGGCCTCCGCCACGCTGATCGCCTCCAGGCCTGCGTCCTCGCAGATGCCGACAATGAAGCGCAGCAGCGCATCGTCGCCTTTTTTGGCCGCGGCGATAGCCTTGGGCAGCAGCAGAATGCCCTTGGCATCCAGCTTCATCTCGTTGAACTTGGGCCGGTCGACGCGCCCGCAGAGCAGCACCTCGCCGGCGCCCGCGCCATTCAGCGCCTTGATGATGCGGCCCGGCTCGCCCGGCGACAGGAACTGGTGCGGGAAATCCTTGACCCAATCCTCGGTCACGCTGCCCACCAGCGGCACGACAAAGACGTTCCGGCCCGCCTCGCGCACGGCATGCGCCACCGCGCGGGGCAATTCGCCGCCACCCGCGATAAGTCCGAGGGTTGTCACTCCGATGCCCCGCGCCGGCGCGCCAGGCAAAGCTCCTGCTTGGCATCGGCCAGGATGAAATCCACCATCTCGCCCACTTCCGTCACGCCCGCGAAACGCGCGCGCGCGGCGCGGGCCCGCGACGCGAT
This sequence comes from uncultured Rhizobium sp., assembly GCA_964421935.1. GTDB lineage: Bacteria > Pseudomonadota > Alphaproteobacteria > Micropepsales > Micropepsaceae > Rhizomicrobium. Next base: position 6,457 of record CAYQZM010000212.1, read on the forward strand.
GGAGCCCTCAGAGCCATGGAACACCTCGCGGAAGGTGGCGCGCATGGCGTTGATGGTCTGGCGTGACAGGCCGCGGCGCTTCAGCCCGATCAGGTTCAGGCCCGCCAGTTCGACATGGTCGCCAAATGCCATGGCATACGGGATCACGTCGCGGTTGACGCCGGTCAGGCCGCCGATCATCGCGCCCTTGCCCACCCGGCAGAATTGCTGCACGGCCGCGAGGCCACCGAAGATCACGCCGTCGCCGATCTCCACATGGCCGCCCAGCGCCACCGAATTGGCGAAAGTGACATTGTCGCCGACATGGCAGTCATGGCCGACATGGGAATTGGCCATGAAGTAGCCCTTCGCGCCCACCCTGGTGACGCCACCGCCCTTGCGGCTGCCCACATGCATGGAGACCATTTCGCGCAGCACGCAGTCTGGTCCGATTTCCAGCCGCCCTTCGGTGAAATCATTGCCACGTATCTGGCCGTCGCCGCCGATGGCCACACCGGGATAAAGATCGCAGCGGGCGCCGACTGTGGTGATGCCAGCGACGGAGACATGCGACCGCAGCCGCACACAAGCTTCCAGTACCGCGTGCGAACCCACATGGCAGAACGGGCCGATCTCGACGCCATCGCCGAGGGTGGCTCCCTCCTCCACCACCGAAGTGGGATGCACCCTCATCCGCCGGAGCCCGCCGAAGCGCCATCGCTGATCATGGCGCCGAACTCGGCTTCCGCGCACAGATCCTCGCCGACAAAGGCCTGGCCCGAAAATTTCCACACCGGTCCGCGCTGGCGCACCTTCTTGACCGGCATGCGCAGGAGATGGCCCGGCGCGACAGGCTTCCTGAAGCGCGCCTGTTCGATGGTCATGAAATAAACCACCGAACCTACCGGCTGGTTCAGGCTGTGCATGACCAGGCTGCCCGCCGTCTGGGCCATGGCTTCCACGATCAGCACGCCCGGCATCACCGCGCGCTCCGGAAAATGGCCGGCGAACCAGGGCTCGTTGAGGCTGACCGCCTTGTAACCGGTGGCGCTTTCGAACGGCACAATGTCTTCCAGCCGCTCCACCAGCAGCATGGGCGCCCGGTGCGGCAGCAGCTTCTTGATCTGCTCCACATCCAGGATGACGGCTTCACTCATGTTTATCCTTGGGTCGCGGACGGGCCAGGCGCGCGACGGCATAAAGCTCGCGCGCCCATTCTCTTACAGGTTTCGCGGGCGCGCCGCCATAATCCTGCCCGCCTTCCAGATAAATCGCGGAGCCGGTCCCGGAGCGGGCGCCCATCCTGGCGCCGGCGCCGACATGGCTGTGATCGCCAAGGCCGACCTGGCCCGCCAGGACCACGCCATCTTCCAGGATCACGCTGCCGGCAAGTCCGGTCTGGCCGGCAATGACGCAATGGCGGCCGATGCGGCAATTGTGCGCGATCATGATCAGGTTATCGAGCTTGGAGCCTTCGCCGATCACCGTGTCGGAAAGCGCGCCACGATCGATCGTCGTGTTGGCACCGATTTCGACATCGTCCTGGATGATGACGCGGCCCAGTTGCGGCAGCTTGAGATAATCGGCGCCGGTGGACGCAAATCCGAATCCTGGCTGGCCGATGGCCGCGCCCGGCAGGATGATCACCCGGTCGCCCACATAAGCATGGCTGATACACACATTGGCGCCGATCTCGCAGCCCTTGCCGACGGCGACGTCGGGTCCGATCACGGCCCCCGGGCCGATGCGCGTGCCGTCGCCGATTTCCGCGCGCGGGCCGATCACCACGCCGGGCGCCAAGATCACGCCCTTGCCCAGGCGCGCCTGGGGCGAGACCGCCTCGGCCTGGTCCCACCGCGGCTGCGAATGAGCCGGATAGAACATCGCCGCCACACACGCGAAGGCCGGGCCAATGGCCGGCACTTCCAGGAGGATCAGACCCTGCGGCGGTTCGGGGCGCTTGGCCCTGGCTGAAGATGCATCCGGCACGAAACAGACCGCCGCGCGCGTGGCGGCGAACGCATCGCGCAAGGTGGCGGCGCCAGAGAACAATGTCAGATGCCGGGGGCCGGCACCGGCAAGATCGGCCAGATCATGCAGCAACAGGCCGGCATCGGCGCCGGCGGGCACGGCGATACCCGCCTTTTCGCAAATCTGCGCCAGAGTGAAAGGCCCGAGATTTTCGAAAAAGCGGGGATCGGCCATGACCGGTCCTATTTTTTCTTCTTGGGTGGCGCTGGCGGAGCCGCGTTGAAGTTGATCTTCATCGAGGGCATCTGCTGGTCCAGCCGCTTGATGGCATCGCCGGTGATGTCGAAGCCGGCGGCGGAAGGCGCAAACACCACGGCCTGCTTGTCGATCACCAGATTGGCGCCGCGCTCCTTCACCAACTGCTGCAGGATGGGCCCCAGCTTCTGCTCCATGGTCTGCCGGGCCTGGGCGAAGGCCGTGCGCATCTGCTCGTCCTTCTTCTGCACCTCGTTTTGCAGCGCCTGCTCGCGGGCCTGGAAATCGGCCAGCTTCTTGGCTTTCAGGTCGGGGGCCAGGATCGCCACCTGCTGCTGCAGAGTGCGGCCCTCGTTCTGCAAGGCCTTGCCGCGGGCGGCCAGCTCGTTCTTGGCCTGGTTGGAATAGGCCTGCATCTGCTTGGCGATATCCTGGCCGGCCTTGGAGAAGGTCATGATCGCGGCACGGTCCAGCACCACGATCTTGGGTTGGGGCGGATCCGCATAAGCGGTGGTGGCTGCCACCAGGAACGGCAGGGCAAGCGCCAGAGCATTGGCGCGGCCGGTAGCGGCAGCGTACCGGCGAGCGACAAGAAGAAGTGCGCGGGTTCTGGTCATCGGTCAGTATCCTGTAGCTGTGCTGAAGTGGATGATCTGGGGGCGGTCATAATAGGTCTTCACATACGGCAAGCCGAGATCGATCTTTACCGGTCCGAAGGGCGACTTCCAGGTCACGCTAATGCCGGCCGAGCCGCGGAAGGCCAGGTTATCCTTCACGCAGGTGCCGATGCCGGAATATTGCGCCCCGGTGCAGAGCCGGCCGATGCCGGCAAGATTGTCGACCCGGCCCAGGGTGCCGAAATCGGTGAACAGCGACAGGCCGATACCGTAGCTTTCCGGGATCAGGGACGGGAAACGGACTTCCGCCGTGCCGATGGCATGCACCGTGCCGCCCAGGGCGCCGGTGTTGCTGGGCGCGACGATATCGCGGGGGCCGATGCCGGCGAGCGCAAAGCCGCGGAAGGTATCGCCGCCGTCGAAATAGCGCTGGTAGAAAGGCACGGCATCGCCGCCATAGCCGGTGATGTACCCGGCCCGCGCCTGCAGGCTCGCGATCATCGCATTGTCGAACAGCGGCGTGTAGGTGGCTGCCGTCGCGTCTGTCTGAAGGAATTTCATGTTGCCGCCGAATCCGGCAAAACGCTGCGACAGCGAGAAAGTCGAGCCGGTGGTCGGTTTCCTTATGTCGTCCAGGTCGTTGTAAGAATAGACGAAGCCGACGATAGAGCCGTAGAGCGAGCCGGCGGCGAGCTGCACATCCAGCGGCGCGCCCGCATAGGGGCGGGTGTCCTGGATCTGGTAGCTGTAACTCAATCCCAATGAACTGTATTCGGAGATGGGGAAGCCCAGGCGCAGCACCGCCGCGGTGGTGTCGCTTTGGTAGGTGGCCTGATCGAAGTTGGTCTCGGACGTGTAGATATCGAAGCCGGCCGACAAGTCTGTCCGATCCAGGAAGTTCGGTTCGGTGAAGCTGAACTGTGCCTGCTTGGTGATGTAGGAAGCCTGTAAGCTGACCCGCAGACTCTGGCCGCGGCCGAACCAGTTGCTGTCGGTATAGCTCACCTCGCCCAGAAGCGAGGTGGTGGTGGAATAGCCCAGACCCACGGACAGCGCGGCGGTCGACTGTTCCTCGACATTGACGGTCAGGTTGGTGCGATCGGGCTGGCTGCCGGGCACGTTCTTGACCTCGACGGTCTTGAAGAAGCCCAGGCTGCGGATGCGGCTGCGCGAGCGGTCGATCAGCACCATGTTGAAGGCATCGCCTTCCTGCAGCCGGAACTGGCGCCGGATGATGTCGTCATGGGTACGGGTGTTGCCCGCGATGTTGATCTTCTCGATATAGACGCGCGGACCCTGCTCGATCTCGAAGCCCAGATCGATGGTGCGCGCCGCCGGATTGCGTTTCAGGCGTGGATGGACCTGGGCGAAGGCATACCCCTTGGTGCCGGCGGAATTGGTCAGGGAGTCGATCGCCTTCTGCACGTCCGACTGGGAATAGATGTCACCCTGATGTGCCTCGATCAGGGGCATCAGCCGGTTGGCCGGCAGCTCCTTGATCTTGGAATCGACGGTGATCTTGCCGAAGCGGTAGCGGCGCCCCTCGTCCACCGTGAAATTGAGGTAGAAGCTGGTGCGATCGGGCGTCAATTCAGCCACCGCGCTCAGCACCTTGAAGTCGGCATAACCGCGATTGATGTAGTAGCGGCGCAAGGATTCCTTGTCGAACTGCAGCCGGTCGGGATCGTAATTGTCGTTGGTGGCGAGGAATTTCCACCATCGGCTTTCCTCGGTCGCGATCTGGCCCTTCAGCGTGTCGGTATCGAAGACATGATTGCCGATGAAGCTGATGCGCGAAACGCCGGTGGTGGGACCGTCGGTGATGGAGAAGATCAGGTCGACGCGGTTCTGCGGCCGCTGGATGATCTGCGGATCCACGCGGGCGGCGAACTTGCCGTTGCGGCGGTAGAGCTCGATGATGCGCTGCACATCGGCCTGCACCTTGGCCCGGGTGAAGACGGCGCGCGGCTTGATCTGGACTTCCTTGGTCAGGTCCTTGTCCGAGACCTTAACGTTACCCTCGAACACCACTTGATTGACGATGGGGTTCTCGGTGACCCGGATGGTGAGCGTGCCGGTATCGGCATCGAAGCTGGTGCGTACGTCCGAGAACAGGCCCGTCGCGGTCAGAGCCTTCAGCGCCGTGTCGGCATCGGCCGGCGTGTAATTGTCGCCCTCACGCAGGCCGATATAGGTCAGGACCGTGCCCGGCTCGACACGCTGGGTGCCCCGCACCACGATATGCTGGATGGTATGCTGCGCCTCGGCGGCAGGGGCGGCCGGCTGGGCCGCCGGATTGGCGGCGGCGGCGGCGGCGGCATTGTTCTGCGGCTGCTGGTTCTGCTGGTTCAGTTCCTTGGCGCGCTCGGCGGCGCCGGGACGCAGTTGTCCGATGGCCGGCCCCCCGACCAGCAACAAGACAAGGCTCGCGGAAGTCGCGCGCAACAAACTTTTAAGGCGCAATGTCCGCATCCCGGTCTGGTCAACTCTCTCACGGGTCCGCGGCTACGGACGCCTGGTTTTCAGAAAAGATTCAGCCGAACCAGGTCATTCCAGGTCGTGAGGAGCATCAGCCCCAGCACCAAAACCAGCCCAAGCCGAAATCCAACGTCCTGGGCCCGCTCACCGAGTGGGCGCCCCAAAACAGCTTCGCATCCATAGTACAGAAGATGCCCCCCGTCGAGGAGAGGAATCGGAAAAAGGTTGGCCAAGCCGATGCTTACAGAAAGGATAGCCACCAGATTGAGAAGCGGCAGAAAGCCGATATCGGCGACCTGGCGCGTCATCTTGGCGATGCCGACGGGGCCGGAAAGCTGGTCGGCGCCGCCATGGCCGGTGATCATGCGGCCGATCCCGACCACGGTGGTCGTCATGATGTTCCAGGTCTCTGCCGTGGCCGCCTTGAAGGCGCCCACGGGCCCGTAATTTTCGTGCGTGATCGGGGCATTGGGATCGGGTCTGACCCCGATCACCATCTGATTCACATTGTTGCCCAGAATGTCGCGGGTATGCATCCGCTTGGGGGCAACCCAGATGGTCAGGTCGCGATTGCCGCGATGGATGCCGATGGCCAGGGGTTCACCGCTGGCCACCGAAATGATCTGGGGCAGCTGCTGGAAATCGGTGATTTTCGTGGAATCGACCTTGGTAACCCGGTCGCCCGGCAGGATGCCGGCGGCGGCGGCGGGGCTTCCTGCCGTCACCTGGCCGATGATCGGTGCCACCTCGGCCTGGCCGGTGTACATGAAGATGCCGGTCAAGAGCACGATCGCCAGGGCAAAATTGGCCAAGGGTCCGCTGGCCGCCACCAAGGCGCGCTGGCCCACCGGCTTGAACATCAGGGCCCCTTCCCGTTCGGACAGGGTCATCTTGCTGGCCGCATCCGGATCGGGGCGCGAGGCGGCATCGGCATCGCCGGCGAATTTCACATAGCCACCGATGGGCAGCCAGCTCACCTTCCAGCGCGTGCCGCGCCGGTCGTTCCAGCCGAAAATCTCCTTGCCGAAGCCGACCGAGAAGACATCCACCTTCACGCCGAAGGCGCGGGCCACCAGGAAATGGCCCAGCTCGTGGAAGAACACCACCAGGGTAATCACGAACAGAAAGGCGGGCAGCCCCATGGGAGTCCAGGCGATCAACCCGCGGATGACATCAACCATATTACGTTCCTACCCTTTGGCAGATTTCCTCGGCCAGGACCCGCGCCCGCGCGTCCGTGCCCAGCACGCTTTCCAGATCCCCCGCCGTGCCGTTGGCGCCATAGTCGCTGTCCAGGGCCTGGGCCACGACGCGGGGAATGTCCAGAAATCCGATACGGCGTTCCAGGAAGGCCTGCACGGCAATTTCATTGGCAGCGTTAAGCACCGTGGGGGCGAGCCCGCCCGAGCGCATCGAGCCGATGGCAAGGTTAAGAGCGGGGAAGCGGTCATGGGCCGGGGCCTGGAAGACCAGGCTGCCCA
>CAYQZM010000213.1:0-26971 GCA_964421935.1 uncultured Rhizobium sp.
CGTTTGAATTGCGGCTTACCAAGATCAACCCCAACATGACCGCGGGAATGGTGGAGTGTTGCTATGTTCAGCCCAATTCGCCGATCAAGATGGGCGATAAGCTTTTCGATCTGCGCGTGGATTTGAGCGCCGGTTTTTCGCAATATTGCCCGCCGATTTCTTACTTTCGCGTGGTTGCCAGGGAAGCCGCTGTCCTCAAAGAGCTGTCGGTAAAGCCGGGGGACACTGTGAATGTCGGAGATCTGCTGGCGGTCTTTGGCGATAAGGCCGGCGGTGAGGCTGCCGATCAACCCGCCCGGCCCTTGCGGGTCACGACAGCGGGAATTGCCCATCATTCCGGCATGTGGTCGGCGAGAGACCAATGACGCATGAGATCGCCCTGAAGCTGGGAAGCCTGAAGGCCGGAGATTTTCTGGTCCGAAGGTCGGCAATTCACTGGCTGTGCGAAGATGGCCATTCTTGCGCGTCCGGCGAGGTCGTCGGCTTTTGCACCGTGACCCTGGAGCCTTCTCCGAATCAGCGCAATGCTGGTTTGCCCATGGCGGGGGAACAGGATTTCCAAGTGGCGATCGCGCCGCGAACCGCGGGACGCCTGCGGATCGAGACAGGAAAGTCTCCCGGCGGTTATCTCGGCATCCACGGCTTGCATTTGTGGAATCCCGATCACGTTGTTGCCCGCCTTGAGGTTTCTGACGATATTCAGGGGCGCGAGCAGAATGTTCGCTTGCTGATGTTGGCTGGGCGCCGCATGAGCGGGCTGGCGGATGTCGATGCGGGCATTTTGCCTGGCTGGCACAATCGCAGCCGCGCCTGGTGGGGCGAGGAAGGGCCCGACCGCACGCTTCTCTGCCTGGGCATCTGCGATGCCGCCGGCATCGTCAGAGGCAATCAGACCCCCTTCATCGAAGCCTTTCAATCAACCCCGGAAGCGGCACACCTCGTCTACGTGCCCGACCACCCAGTGGTCCCGTGCGCGCCGGTGTTGCTGGACCAGCTTCTACGCACGCCGAACCAGAACCGGGCCATAGCGGCCGACCTGGCCGCCGCTCTGGGTAATAACGACCGCAACGCGACGACCTCGGATGACTGGCTTTTCGCCGGCGCCCTGCTTTCCTGGCTCGAGCGATCGCCCATTCGCGATACCTATGAGGTCGTGACCCCCGCCGGGTTGCGCCGTGTAGGTCCAGCCGACGCCGTGCTGCTGTCTTTGAGTTCCGAAACCAACACGATCCTGAGGCACAAGCGGCTGGGCTATTCCCTGCAAATGCTGCGGCACCGGCAGGCCTCGGCGGGGCCCGCAATCCGAAGCTGGCTGGGCTCTGCCTTCGAGCCGGTGAAACGCAGCATCGATGATATTCGCCGGGATTATCGCCGCCTCATCGAGGCGATCGGCGAGCAGACAGGCGCCAAAGTCTTCATCCTGAATAGGATGTCGACCTCCGGTTACGAAGATATCGTCAGCTACGCCCCCTTTGATGCGCCGATGAGCGATACGCTCGAGAATATCGCCGCCAAAGAGATGAACCTCATGCTTCACGACCTGGCCCAGGAAAGTGAGGCGATGATCATCGATGTCGACGCGGTGGCGGCCGAGATCGGCGGCGCCGAGCACCTGCCGGACGGCATCCATCACAGTGCCACATTACAGGCTCTGCTCAGGTCTGCGATGTTCACAGCCTGGGCCCCGCAGAGCCGCAAATCCGGTTCGGTCAGGTAATTTCGAAATCGACCGGAAGGTCGGTCAGCGCCTGCGCATCATCCGGAACCGCATCGCTCTCGCTTTCGCTGAGAACCGCCAGGGGCAAGCCGATCGCTTGCCAGTTGCCGGCATCCGCCAAAATCTTGCGAAGATAGCCCTTCTGTCCCGCGCGCACTTCCACGATGGCCTTGTGGGTCTCCAGCTCGACCAGAAGATCGCCCGGCTCGACCGCTTCACCGACTTCCCGGTGCCATTCCAGAACGCGGATTTCCTCGACATCCGCGACCTGCGGCACAGAAATCTTGTAAAGCATCGACAACTCCTCGCCCGCCCGTATCTCAATAGCTACTAACAAGCTTTTTGGGACTTTGCAAAAGCCGCGCGGCATTCGCGACGCGATTGGCGTCCGGAAGACAGGCGGCTTCCAGAATCCGGTTCGAGGATATGGGAGCGGGCAACGGACCGACGCGGGTGAACTGAATGGGTCCCAGATGTTCGATGACCCGCGTCACCACCTCGGCACCCACACCTGTCGTGATCTGGCCCTCTTCGAGCGTGAGCAATCTGCCCGTGCGGGCGACGGAATTCACGATCGTCTTCATGTCGAGCGGGGCAAGCGAACGAAGATCGATCACCTCCGCTGACAGGCCGTCTTTTTCAAGCAGTTTGGCGGCTTCAAGCGCGGTCCGCACCATGAAGGAGTGGGTGGTGATTGTCAGGTCACTTCCTGGCCGGCATATCTTTGCGCTGCCGAAGGGAATGGCAACCGGCTCGACAGGCACCTCCCCGGCAACCGGAAACAGGCGCTTGTGGTCGACATACACGACAGGACCATCGGAACGCAGCGCCGTCTTCAGAAGCCCATAGGCGTCGGCCGGCGTGGCGGCGGCCACGACCTTCAACCCGGGCACGCTCATCAGCCAGGCCTCGATGCACTGGGAATGGGCCACGCCCTGCCCCTTGGCACCGGCAGTCGTCTTTACGACCACCGGAGCGGTAAGCTGGCCGCCCGTCTTATAACGAAGCTTGGCGCCATAATTTATGAGCGGATCAAAGCCGAGCATCATGAAGTCCATATAGGTGATGCTTACCAGGGGCCTGAGCCCGGCCGCCGCCGCCCCCACACCCACACCGACCATTGCTGCTTCGGCGACAGGCATGTCGCGCACCCGGTCCGCGCCGAACTCCTCGAACAGGCCATCGAACTCGCGATAAGAGCCACCGAAGCGGCCAACGTCCTGGCCAAGGATCAGGATATCGGGATTGTCTCGCATCTCCTCGCGCGCAGCGCGCGCGATCGCTTCCCGGAAAAACATCTTTTGCATCGCTGGTACGGGCTCAGATGACATCTTGCATGGCCTCCTCGGCGCGAGGCATCTCCGATGCATCGGCAAATTTCAGCGCGGCCTCGACCATGCCGGCAACGGACCGTTCCAACTCCTGTTCCGAAGCGTCGTCCAGAAGCCCGGCCACTTTCAGCTGCCCGGTCTGCTTCACGATCGGGCAGAAGGTCTTGATTTCCGCCAGTTCCTCGCGGCTGCGTGTCTCTCGCGCGGTGGTGGAATGGCTGGCAAAGCGGTGCGAGATACATTCGACAAAGGCCGGTCCCATGCCGGCCCGAACATGCTCCAAAGCGCTCGAGATGGCCGCACCGACGGCATCCAGATCCATCCCGTCGACCGTACAGGCGGGAATGCCAAAGGCTGCGCCGAGATCAGACAGCCGCGCCGGCGCGAGCGCCGATGAGCGCGGGGTCGAGACCGACAGCTGATTGTTATTACAGACGAACAGCAGGGGCAACTTCATCGCTGCCGCGATATTGAGACTTTCGTGCAAAGCTCCTGCACCGAAGGCGCCATCCCCGAACAGGATCACAGCAACCGCGTCCTTTCCCGTCATCTGCAGGGCGAGGGCGACACCCGCCGCGATGCTGATATTTCCGCCGACCACCGCATGAGCACCGAAAAATCCGCTGGCCGGGTCTGAAAGATGGCCGCGGCCGCCTTTGCCCTTGTTGGTGCCACCGGACCGGCCTAACAGCTCCGCCATCAAGCGGCCGGGATCGACACCGCGCGCGATTGCCGGCCCGATCGAGCGGCCTCCGGTCAGAAGCTGATCTTGCGGCCGAAGAGCCGAACAAAGGCCAACCGCGACAGCCTCTTCACCCGAAGAAATAAGTTGAAAGCCGTGGTCCGGCCGCGCCGCAAGGGCTTCTTCGAAAGCTCGTATAAGCTTCATGGTCCGAAGCTTTGCTATCGGGCTCTGATCCGTCATCGTTAGTGGCTCGACTTCTTGCTGGCGAGGGGCGCCGCCTTCGCGGCGGCCAAAATCATCATGATGCTGGCGCGCAATCCTCGCCGAGCCACAGAGCCTTTCAATTTCAGAAAGGCATCCTTGAAGCTGTATTTACCCGACAACAGCAAATAGAAGAGCCAGCCCGCGTGCCCGCCGCTATCGGTGTTGACGATGGTTTTCACCACCTGCTTCTGGCGGCCGCTTTTCAGGACCAGGACGTTTGACGGGGCAACCTCGGTCGTGACCGGGCCGGAAAAAGTCAGTTGCTCTTTGGACAGAGCTTCCTGGACCAGACTTTGCAGCTCAAACGGCACGTGATTATCAAGACCGGCTGAAACCAGGGCGCGCGCCATCGACCTTGCAGCCACCTGCTCCGCATATTCTCCGCCAAGCCGATAATCGGTTTGCAACCTGCGGCCACCAATGTCCGCAAGATCGCGGTCAAGGTCGACGACCATAATGCCGTATTCGCGCGAAAGATCGGCGGCAAGGCGGTTCAGGCGGCGTATGCGAAGCCTTAGGAGCTCACGCTGCGCAGCATCTCCTTCCGAGATGTGCCGGAATACCGTGGTAACAAAGACGATATCCGCGGCATCCGCGGCCAGGGCGGCATAGCGGCTGCGAAGCCGTTCTTCAAGATCCGGCCAGTCTTCCTGGTAATTCTCGGTCTCGAGCAGCAGGGAGGTAATGACGATGCAGGGTTCATGCGTGACCTGCAAATCGGAAAAGGACTCCGCGAAGCTGCAGGTCACGCTTGCCGGCTCGTTCGCGGCCTCTGTGAGATGGCGCTCGAGCGTGCGCGCCATAGCCGCCACGGCGGAACGCTCGTTGGCATGCACCAGGGCCCTGATCGGTACAGAAAGCGTCATTGCGTTTCATATGCACTGGCAGTTGCCAAAAAATGCGCACGGCGGACCTCGTCCGCGCCGTGGACATCTTCGTACTTCCGCGCAAAAGCTTCCAGCTCGGGGAGAGAGTTGATGCGTGCCTCGACAGGAAATGGCACGGGATCGGAGAGACTTCCCCAAAAGACCGACAAAAGCGGCACCGCGGCGATCGGGTGGGCCGCGTAAAACAATTTTTCCCAGGTCTCATCGGTGGACGGATCCCGCCAACCTGATCTGTGGGTGAGGTGATAGCTATAGGCCCCGTCTGCGGGGACCATGCGCAGGCCGGCCTGCGTCAGCCGCAACGCCAGCTCGCGATGCTCATTGATGGTGATGTCTTTGTGGAAGCCGCCAGCGTCCAGAAAAGCGGCCCTTGGCACGGACTGATTGGAGCCCGACGCGGCAGCCCATAGCAGGCTGCAGTGGGGGTGATTGCGAAGCGCAGCCATCTCCAGATCGAAAAGCCGGCGCGGCCCGGCGCCGGGATAGACACCCGGCTGCGACCTCTTATGGATCGACGCGAAATTGCTTTCGACATCCTGGATCGTCACGCGCATGCGCGCCAGTTCGGATTCCGACATGGCCGCGATCCGGGCTTCTTCTCCCGGGCGGGGCGTCCCGGTCTCAGGGTTGGCAAAGAATCTGGTGCAGCGCAACTGATGGGTTTCACCGCGCGGGACGACATTGCCTGCATCACGATGCAGTTCGAGATGCTTCTTCACGAAATCCGGCCCGGCCAGCGTGTCCCCATCCAGAAAAATCAGAATGTCGCCGGTCGCAGCTTCACCGCCAATATTGGCGGCGGCCGAGCGACCTTTGGGTGTCGGATTGTGAATTCGCTTCAGGTCAAGCAGGGACTCCGCTTCGTCCAGGACAGCCTCTGTCGAATCGCTGGAGCCGTCATTGACGACCACGACTTCAGGCACGATGGTCTGACGACTGAGGGACCTCAAGGTCAACCTCAGTCGGTCGGCTTCATCTTTGGATCTGACGACTACGCTGGCACGCATGACTCTTCCTCTACGACCGGCAACACGCCGAGATCGCCCAACACCCGGACGACTTCCTCAGCAACCAGGCGATAGCCTTCGGGGGTCAGATGCATGGCATCGACCTTCAAGCGATCGGCTCCCGACCTGGCGATGATAGTATCCACGTCAATGATTGATATTCCTGTCTCCCGCGACAGATCGGTCAAAGCGAGATTGAAACGCTTGCACCTGGTCGAGTAGGTCTCGTCCAGCCCCTGATAATTGTACACTGTCTCACCTGGAATAATTGGGGAAACGTTGTAAATCAGAATCGGGACGTCACGATGGGCCCGGATCTTTTCGATGATCTTTGTCAGGCCGCTCATCGACGTCGAGACGTCCAACAAATCCGTGCGCGAGAAGCGCCTTTTCAGCCATTCCCGGTCCCCTGCATTCCAGGTGTCAGAGTCGGCGGCATAAAACTGGTACCCGCTTTCCTTGTGGCGATAGAGCGGCGTAGCCGTGTCCCCAAGGATGGAAAGAATTATGGCATCGGGGTCGGTGGTGTAGAGGGCGTCGCTGAATTGGCTTGTCAAAGGATAAACCCCCAGCGGCAGCGCCCTTTCTTCCAGTTCAGGAGGAATGGTCCCATCCGCCTCCGCGATGGCGTCCGACCGCGTCCAAGTCTCGTGACGGAGCCGAACAAGTGCCCCGCTGGCGCGGGTCAACTCATTGATCCCGTTCCATTGGACGAGCCCTCCAATCCGGCAGGAGTGCAGGGAATCGTGGACATCCACGTTGCCCTTTGCGAACAAAACGACCCGCTTCACCCTCGTCCCCGCCGCCGTATAAACCTAGGATAGTAGGCAGGACTTCCTACTAGTTTTCCAACGCTTAAGTTTTCCTGAGCGTACCTGTTTAGAAGGGTTTTAAGCAATCGCGAGGCTCAGTTAAGGTAAACAACCCGATGTTCTCGACAAGAAAGAACGAACGGCGAAAGAAACCTCTGGGAAGCTCGGCATTCAGCCGCGGTGCGACCTTTTGGCACGCATGCGCCTGAATAGGCCCAGGATGCCTTGCGGCCAATGGACCGCCCGAACCGGAGTTATGGCTTGAGAAAACCGCCGCACGAACTGGTTGAAGGCCGCTACAGGACCGTGAATGAGCGAGCCATGATGGAATCGCTTCTGATCGCCGCCCTGCCGTACGAGCTGGCCGCGGGCCGTCAATCTGAGGCTGACAATATTGTCAGTGGAGCAATCGAGGATTGGATAAAGACAGGTTTGAAATTTGGCCAGACATCGAATGGAGAACGCCTTTTCGATCCGGTCGAAGTCTTCAACCATATGAAATGGACTGGGGTGACGGGCCGGGACGGCTTTTGGTCGAGCCATTTCATTCCGACGGCCAGATCCTTCACCCAGCAATCCGCCGGCATGAATGGTGGATGTTTGAAGCCTTTGGCAGAAAAAAGGTTTTCGGTCGAGCTACGGCGGAAGTTCGACTTCCAAAACTCGTCTTCCAATCGCAAGCTACGACTGCGCCTGCCCCTGCCCCTGGCCAGTCACGCCCGGGATATTCAGGTAAAGCCGATTTCTCCTGACGGCGCCGGCGTCAGCATCTCCCAGTCCAATGGCCGGCTTGAATTCCAGGCAACAATGAACGAGCCAGGTTCGCTGGAAGTCGGTGGCGCTCTGGATTTCACGACGAACGGCACTCAGCAAAGCAACAATGCCGAGACGTTGGGCGGAGAAGAGCGGGAGCTTTATCTGCGTCCGTCGGAAGGACTTATCCGGATCACGCCGCGCATCGCAGAACTTGCTGCGGCTTTTTCTGACGCTGGTAATCCTCTGGAAGTGGCTTTGAAGGCTTGGAATTTTCTGCTCGACGAACTCAGTTGTGGGATGGTCCGCTATGATCAGGTGGACACCCAGGCGCCCAGCGATTGGGTGTTGGACAATGGCTGGTATGACTGTCAGCTCGGCTCCAGCGTTTTCATTGCGATCTGCCGGGCCTGCGGCATCCCCGCGCGCCTTGCCAGCGGCTACATGCTGTATGAACTGGCGCCCGGCTATCACTATTGGTCGGAAATCTGGCAAGACGGCGCAGGTTGGCTGCCTTTCGATCTCTTGTGCTGGGATTTGTCTGCCGGCGGCCGCGACACCCACTGGCGTACCCACTTTGCCGGCGTTATCGACTATCGCATGGTCACACAATGTTTTCCGCTGTCCTTCACCGGACCCATGACCGTGCGATTCCCGGCGGCCTGGCATCTGCTGAATGCGCCGATTCCCGACGGGATGGAGATTCGTTTCACAGCGCTGGATGGGGCGCCAATCTACAGCGATCGGGTTGTAAGTTCACGCGCATCTGTTGACAGAATGTCCGACGCGATCTGATTTCATTATGAGCCCGCGAGCCTTGTGCTACCTTTCCTGATGACGATGCGCGATACCGGATCGTCATCAGCGGTTCAACTGCTTTTGAAATTATACCCCTAAGCAATTTGAATTGGCCCGCACTGGCAGGTGATCCATGGGCGATATTTTCAAATATTCGGCCGCGGCCGAACTGATCCGATCGCTGGCTGACAATATGGACCGACAGGGATTTGCTTGTCTGGCCAATTGTCTTTCCGACGACGATCTCAAACAGCTGCGATCTCTTGTCTGTGGCGCCGGATTGGATCCCACCGGCAAGTACGCGGTCCTGCAGGATAAAAAAACCTTTGGCGAGACCGCTTTGGCGAAAATACCGGCTTCAACGGAATTCCAGCTTCTATGCCGTGAGCTTCTTAGGCTGTCAGAGTCGGGCGCGGCAACAGAAAGAGATTTCTACCAGGTCGTCCGCTGCCTGAATGGCGAAGTCGGACGCAAGAATTCCTATTTCTTCCATTATGACACTTATGTTTTGACGGTGTTGATCCCCATCATCATTCCGCAGGTGGGCGATCGGGGTGACCTCGTCCTGTTTCCCAATGTACGAGCGGTGCGGCGCTCCTATTTGCGAAATCTTTTTGACAAATTCCTGGTCGACAACCGCTTTTCGCAATGGGCATTGACCCTGATTGCCCGGCGCAGAATATGCGGCGCGGTCGCGGTGCCGATGCTGCCAGGGAATATTTATTTCTTCTGGGGTTATCGCACCATCCACGCCAATGAACCATGCGATCCCAACCAGATTCGCGCAACCGCCCTGCTGCATTTCGGTGATCCTTATCGGGGAAGCCGCGCGCGTTCGGTTTTACGACGCGTAAGAGGCCTGGCCGCTGCTTAAGGTCTGTCTCCCTCGAGGGGGTCACTCTGCAACCTGTCCGATGCCGCGACAACCGCCAGCGCGACAAGGTTTCCCCATAACGCGCCGGCTATCAGGTCCGACACGAAATGCCATTCGCCATAAAGCAATAGAAAAGCCACGACGACGACGACGGCGACAAACAGCCATCTCAGACGGAGGAATTCGCGCCAGCCAACTGTCACACCGGCAATAACAAGGGCCATGTGCCCGGAAGGAAAATTGGTCTTCCAACCGCCTTTGAAAAAATAAAAGCCGTAATGCGACGGCCAATATAAAAATTCGTCCACGCTCATGCGACCGAATATCGGCTTGAGAAATATATCGTTTGTCACCAAAGCGAGAACGGCGCTTATTGAAATAAGAATGACGGCGTGCCTGGCACCGTGAAACCGCCGCCTCTGCCAGACTATCAAGATTACGGCGATCAGAATGAGTGGAATCAAAAGCAGAGCCGAACCTACGGCATATTTCTTCTGGTCCTGATACAGCACGCTTTCCGAGAAAAGCCGCGCCACCGGCCCATCCATGAAAAATATGGCCAGCACACACAGAGCCGCTCCAACGAGCAGCCTGATTACCGCGAGGTTGGCGACGTGACGCATCGGGCGACCATTCTCGAGCAGCTCCTCGATGAAGGTAAGGCAGTGGCCAGCCAGCCAAAATTGCACGGACCTGATCGGAGACCAAGCCTCTTTGGCCGCTTCGGACATATCGGGAATGGCCTGAAAGAGTCCAGGCCGACGGCTGCATTCACTTACTTTGGGGCTGCGATCGAGTCTGTTGGTTGGATCATGAGAGGGGCTTTGCGGCGACCGCGGGAAGTCAACAGCGCACGGACCGGCTCATCGAACAAGACCAGGGCGAAATAGCTGCCCCCCATAACGGCCGCGAAACACAGGGGGATTTCAATAAATATATCGCGGCGCTGGAACCAGCTCAGATACGCCCCGTTCACCCAGCAAAAGATCGGATAATGCAGGGCATATATCGGATAGGATAGCCGTCCCAGCCACAGGGCGCTGGCATTCAACAATGCTGGCAGCTCGATCCTGGCGCCTGTAAGCACGAGCATAGGACTGACGACAACAATCCAGAGCATGCACGGAACCAGTCCGGCTGATGCCGGCATGTAGAACAGGACCAGCATGAAGAGGACGCCGAACCAGAACAGAGGGTCCCCGAGGCGAGCTGAAATGCGGTCGCGGAATGAATAAATCATCACCCCGAGAAAGTAGGACCCGAGAACGCGTGGAACGCCGCTCCAAAAGTCCGACGACTGGTCTCCGCCAAGGCCCATTACCAGGACCAACGACAAGGCGATGACGGTCATGAGCCCGGTCAACCATCTGAATGTCAAACGGCGCTCGATCACCCAGACAAGATTGGCGAGCAGTTCGAGGAATAGTGTGTATTGCGGTCCGTTCAACGGAAAGACCTGGGGACCGCCAAGCTCGGCAGGCGCGTGGAAGAACGGAAGACTGAGAAAGCCCAGGACCAGCGCCAGGATCAGCAGATCAAGATTGACGGACTGGTCTTTTACAATGAGGCGGAGAGCCACGAAGACGAAACTGAGCACCGTTGCGAGGGCCATGAGGGGCCAAAGGCGGATAAGTCGTATTTTTAGAAAAGCGAGCGCGGAAAGGCCATGATTGAGCCGATCCTGATAGGCCACACACAACACATATCCGCTGAGGCAGAAAAACAGATCCACGGCCAGGCCACTGTTCGCGGCGAGAAGCGGCATGCCCAGCCAATGGCCCAGGTGAAAGAACACCACGGAAACTGCGGCAATGCCACGAAGCCCATCGAGAGCGGCGAGATGTGAGCGCTGTGCCAAGCGAAGCCTTAATCAAAAGCCCTAAAGCAGCCGATGCAACAATAGCGCCAGTTGTGACAGACTTCGTGACACGGACAGCTTAACCAAGGATGTTATCGGTAATGCGCCTGGAGCCATCGCAGACCGTCCGGCGGGTCCTGGTGGGTTGCCCAATCGGCCGCTCCGTTGTCCTGGAGACGAACCACGACGATGGAGTCGCCAGGATAGATTGCTGTCCGCAGCGCATCACGCAACTGTTCCGCACGGCCGGCCACTGATGCAAACCAGACAGTCTCAAGTACTTGAGCCGCAGCCATCTTCGCGAGTAACTGGCGCAGTTGATCGTAATCGCGACTACGCTCTTTTATTTCCAAACAAATGACGAAATTTGCCATGTTTCAACAAAGGGGTGGACCCGGACCTTCAGCGCCTGTTTCCTAGAATAGGTTCTATGCCTCTGGTCGCGAAGAAAAAGCGGGGACATCGTTAATTTGGGTGCATTCGTACCGATGACGGTGAGAAGCCAGGGAAGTCGTGAGAACCTCCGGTGGATATCAGAGTAACAGGCGTTGCATGAACGGCTTTCCGTTGGACATACGCGAGTTCTGGACCATATGTTCAGCCGAATTGCGTCTTAATTCCCCCGTAATGAAGAGCAGCAAGGAAAAACGGCCTTTCTGGTATTTCGTGATGGCCGCAGGATTGGCGGGTATCGCGGTGGGCGTGCTCGCGCCTGGCGGTCCGCCACGGCTTTACGAGCTGGGCGGCGGCTTGGCCCTTCTCACACTGTCTCTTCTACGCCTCTTTTTCTTGAGAAACAGACGGCGAAAGCGCCGCAGACGGTCCGGCTAGACCTCAGCTCAGTCGGCGCCTTCTGCTGCTCAGACGCTTGCGCCGATTTCTATGCGGTCCCCAGGGGATAAAGCCGCCCGTTTCCATGTCCCAGGTGAAGCAGAATATCTGCTCATAGCGATTCCCCAAGACGTCCAGGAATGTGATGCGGCCCCTCAGATAAATTCGCGCATTCTGGTTTTTCACGGATTCGAGCACCGCCCGATCGATCGGCCGGTCTATGGCCCGTTCCAGAGGCAATATCAGGCTGCCCAGGGGCTCCAACATGAGCTCGGGAAGCCGGCCGGAGACGGGATCGTTGTGGGCCTCCTCCAGTTCCCCGACAAAGAAGACCGCGCTGGCTCTTTGAAGAAGGGCCGGGGTACGACCGAAATTCTTTATGGTGAAGCAAACCTGCGGCGATACACCCATGTCAGGGACCGCTTCTTCCTGGAGAGACCGCAGGTCTTCCGCGACAGTGCTCGAAACCAGCACGGGAAACAGGAACGGCGTTTCAAATTCGGCCGCTGTCCGTTCCGCGACATCCGCCGCTTTTTGCGTGGCCGCAAGGGTCTTGCCAATTACGTTGCTTTGATAAAGCAGCAGCACGAACTGCCCACAGCCGAAAAAAGCAAACAGGCTTACAAATATCCAGTTCCACCAGGCGGTGGGAAAAGCGTTCAGAGCGCCCGGTCGAAGTTCGGCAAGGGGCGAATTGCCCGCCGGCCGCAAAAGCTGTTCCCGCGCTTTCGGGTCCGACGGCGCCAGCGGCGCGGCAGATAGCGCGGAAGCGGAACAAAGAAGCAAGCCGGCAACGACCACGGCCTGGATGATTCGCGTCATCAGAGTTGATCTCGAAGCCGTCAGAAGATTTGGCAAGGCATGCACATCGGAGGCCGATCTTAACCCACCGTGGTGAGCAATTGCTGAACGGCTCCTTCCTGGATTGTGCATTTTAGCAGTGTGGTATCATTCGGTTTACGGATCAAACGGAAATAGCCATCAATGAATTACGGCGGTGCGTTCGCCGGTGACGCTCTCACTTGCCTGTGCCGAACCACTCTTGAGGGCGCAATCCGCTCCCTGCGCAATGAACAGGAAAACTCAGGACAGGTGGCACGCGCTAAGCAGCAACAGGCCCAGCATGGAAGACCAAAAAAAGCTGCACATGGCGGCTACAAAACGCACGCTCACTTGTTCGGACTTGTGGCACCGCACGACATTCTCCATCAGGATGCTGGCGCCAGCAAAAGCGATCACGGGATAGTAGAGAAACGGGTTTTCTTCCGTGGCGGCCGTGGCGACGACGCGGTAGCAGCTGACAACCAGGCCAGACAGTGTGAGCCCTCCGGCAAAAGCGAAGAGCAGCAGGATGAAATTGTGAAGCATGGTCGCCGGGCCCTGTCTCGTTTTGGTACGCGCTTGGCGCGCGTACCTGGCATGGAGCAAGACCCGGGCCGGACCAGCCGGCCGGGAAATTAGGACTGTATACCTATATCAAGGATTTGGCGGGGACGCGTTCCCTGGCCCCGTCGGAATCCCAGACGGCGGCGGAGGAAGTACGCTTCGCGTCGTACCGTCACCACTGGGGACAGCGCCAGGACTGGCCCCGGTCGACTCGGGAGTGGAAATCCCCGCGGTGGGAAAGCCATTGGAGCGATCCATGGCCCCATTGGAGCCATTCACGTTCTGACCAGCCAAGGTCGGGGGCACCGGAACCGTCCCGTTCGAGACCTGAGCAGCAGCGGGGATCGCGATGATGCCAAGCGAAACAAGGGATAAAGCAAGCAGTTTCATAGCAATATCCTTTTTCCGGAAATTCGTAGCCCTTCCATTGGTTGCGTAGTTGATCAGGTGCGGCAATCTCACCGTCAACCTTCGCGCTAACCTTTGTTCAACGATCCTAGTGCTATAGCGGCTGAAAGGGTAGCTGCGTGCACAAAAATCCGCTCAACACCGCCTCCGACTTGGTGGCCCAATTTGGCTTACAGGCCGAAATGCTGGCCGGCGACCAAATGGAGACGGCCCTCGCCCGCGGCGATGAGGCAGATTTCCAATACTGGTCCCTGGTGGCGAAGGCGGTCACGCTTTTGACACGGCAATCGCCTGCGACCATCGCGCCCAAGACACCGACACCGGCCGAAGTGCGGCCGGCAATCCGGGATAACGTCATCCGGGTTGCCCGCCGCGCCGCCTCCTAATTCCACCGCTCGTTACGAACGCAGCTTTCCGCTCGTCGACCGGCGGGTCAGCTGGACGCGCTGTTGTTTAAAAACGCCACTGTGGAGCGCCTGATCACCGGCGGGCATTCGCCAAAACGGCGGAACAGATAATCACGATAACCCAGCAACATGGCCCTGAAAACCGGGCTGGACAGCGTGCCATTGGCCATCGACCGGAGAATTCTCACAAACAGCCGGCCAAGCCTGAAACAATAAAGCCGCAGGAGCTGAAGCCTGCCGACATTCTTTTCCGAAAACAACAACTCGTTCCGAGTCAGAAAGTAGGTCTGCAGAGGCGCCGATTCCGGCCCCATCGACACACTGGCATGGTGGTACACAATCGAGCTGGTGACGATGGCACATCCTATCCCGCATCTTCGCGCGCGGTAACAGAAGTCCACGTCTTCGTAGGTCAGATAAAATCTGTCATCAAACATGCCGACTTGGCTGATGATGTCCCTGTGAGCGAATAGCGCTGCTCCCAACGCGAAATCCGTTTCGATCAGTGGCTGTTCCAGCAACCAATCGTCCTCGGGAGACTTGAACCAGACCGGATGGGCCTTCTGGTTGCAATAGCGGCTACCGAAATACTGATATCCTGTCGAGTCCGCGTAACGCACAACGCTGCCCAATATCGCCTTGTCGTGAAGGCGCCTGCTTTCTGCCACAAGTTCAGGAATGGTCGCCGCTTCAACAAACGCGTCATTGTTGAGCAAGAAAACATAATCGCAGCCCAAATCCAGTGCGCGCCGCATGCCGACGTTGCACCCACCCGCAAAACCGGCATTTACCGGATGCGCAATGATCTCAGCTTCCGGAAGCGCCGCGCGAAGATATTCCAAAGAACCATCCGTCGAGGCATTGTCGACCACTATGGTCATGATAGAGATGCCCGGAGACAAACTCAGGGATTTGGCAGCCGCTATCGTGTAACGCCAGCCATTCCAGTTCAGGAGAACCACAGCGACTTTTGTCGCAATTACCTTGCCGCTCATCCGCTGCGGGGTGCTATAGCTGGTTTGCAGGCCCACGATTCAAGCAGCTCTCGGATTGACGGTTGTCGCGATACAAGACCAAACCCATTGGAACAAGCATGGTTGCTCGGCCTGCCGGCAGGCCCGAGCCATCCGGTCTTAGCATCTGACGGACGTCATGCGGCCAATTTTTGTCCACCATGCTAAATTACGTGTGCCACAAGGTTAACTCAATTGGCCCGCTCTTGCGCCTGAATCGCACTTCGTGCTTTTGCTGCGAGCTACGGATGATGTCATTGCCCCGGCCCTGAACCCGCCGCTGCGCTCCCTGGAATTTAGGACATGAGCACCCACGTCGCGATCGCCATTGTCGGTTACAACAACGTTGCTGACGTGCAGAGATGCGTCAATGCAATTGCCAAGAGCATATATTCCGACTTTGAGATCATCATTTGCGAAAACGGCAGCCAACCAACTTATGAGGCTCTGCAGGCCGTCCTGCCCACGGCGCTACCCGGTGGCCAGCAGATAAGGGTCATCAAATCCCCGGCGAACGACGGCTACGCCAGTGGAGTCAATCAGTGCATCAACGCTTCGCCGTCTGCTGACGCCTGGTGGGTTCTCAATCCCGACACGGAAGCCCAGCCCAACGCCTTGGCCGCCTTGGTCGAACGTCTCAACCAGGGTGACGTGCAAGCGGTGGGCGGAACTTTGTATTTTCCTGACGGCGAGATCGCATCCTATGGAGGCAAATGGCGAAGCTGGCTTGCCCGGGCCGTTTCGATCGGCCTGGGCAGCCCTCTAGACGCAACGCCGAACGCCACCCGAATTGAGCAGGAGCAAACCTATCTCAGCGGGGCTTCCATGCTGGTTAGCCGCGATTTCGTCCGGCGTGCGGGACTGATGTCGGAAGAGTTTTTCCTCTATTGCGAGGAGATCGATTGGTGCCTTACGGCTGCGCAGCAAGGTCTAAGGCTGGGATTTGCCGCCGGCGCCAAGGTTTTGCACCACCAGGGCACAAGCACGGGAAGATCCATTTCCGTCAGCGACCGCTCCAAGCTCTCCGTATACCTCGATGAGCGCAACAAAATGCTGGTGACACGGATCCACTTCCCGTCCCATCTGCCGGTTGCGAGCGCCGCCGCATTGTTGCTGTTGGCGCTGCGATACCTCCGCAAGGGAGCGTTCCGCCAATACTTCTACGGACTCTCCGGCTGGTTTGCAGGTCTTTTGGGACGGCGCGGCATCCCGCGGTTGCGATAAGGCGCCGAGGCAACGCCTAGTTCTGCTTTTTGCCCTGTGCCAGCGCGACTGTCGCATTGGGCGTCGCCGCAGGCCGTTGCTCAGCGCGCAATTTCACAGCGGACGCCTGCAGCCACAAATAAGCGGCCAAACCATCCTCAGAGAACCGGAAGCTGCGCACCCCATCGGCCTTGCTCTCGATCAACAATCCTATGCCGACCAAATCTGCCACCACAGACTCGGCGCGTTCAGCCCCTCCCCTGCTCGCGGCCCCCGCCCAAAGATCTTCCAGCCGGAACCAGCCATTCGACAAAAGCGATACACCGGCGATCATCCCCAGAAAGCCGACCAGATCTTCGCTCGTGTAATGTTTCAGCAGGTTGCGGACTCTGCCCGACATCCGCCCGTAAAACTCATTCGTGGCGGCCGCAATGGCGGCGATAACATCGGAGGCGCCAACACGCGCGCGCTGGGCGTCGATCGCATTCATGCCGGCATGATGGCCGAGCAGCGTTGCAAGATACGGCGAGCCATGTGCGGTGTAGACAATCGCACTCTCCGCCGCCTCGTCGAAGCTCAACCCGCACAATTGGGCGCCATTCCTGATCAGCGCTCTGATCTCGGCCGGCGGCATCCATGGAACCTGGAGAGCAAACAGATTGCGCTGGATCGAAGGGATGTGTTCCAGAAGCTCGGTCAGATTGCCGGCGACACCCGCGATCACCAGCTGCACACGCACCAGACGATCCGACAAATTCTTGATCAACTCGGCTATGCTCTGTCGAAATTCCTTGGAATGCGACCGGTCGAATTCATCGAGCACTACAACAACGCGCGTACCGACCACTTTTGCAAGCATGTCACTGGCGACGCGCGGAGAGATCGGTGTGGCCGGCAGCAGTTCGGCTAGGGTCTTGCCCCCTTCAGCCTCGGGGGAGGTCGGCCCAACCGTGCTGTGGAACAGCATCGGGATGTGGGCGGCCACCGTCCGGAAGACCTCATCAAAGCTGGAGTCGGCGCCACAGGAGACATACACGACCAAATAGCGCGCTTCTCGTGCTGCCTGGGTAAGGACGTGCATGATCGAGGTCTTGCCAAGACCTCGCTCGCCATAGACGACCACATGCAGGCGCTGCTCTTCGATCGCCCGGATGACGGAGCCCAAAACATCGGAACGGCCGGCGAACCGCTTGCGGTCGCTTACAGGTTGCGACGGCGTGAAATATTCCAACAACTTCATGCGCGAGCGGGCGAAGCCCGAATCTGCCTGCGGCCCAAGTTGATCGCTGGCCGAAGCACGAAACCGCGGGAACGGCACATTGAGGCCTGCGCCAGAGTTCCTCTGGGCAGTCGTCGGATTGTCCGAAGGCTCGCTGGCCTTATCGCCGGCAGCGTCCTTGCTTCCGATGCCGATCCAGCCGGCGAACTTGCTGAAAGTCACAAAATCACCTTGCCGCGAACCTATTGAACCCAAACCATAAAACGGACGAATCCCATGATTAATACCGGATATGTGAATATTTTTCTACCAACTGGTATTGCCGCACCGCCCGGGCGTCTTGGTCCTCAGAATGAGACTGAATGTCCAGGCAGACGCTGGGTTAAGCAAGCGACGGGCCAAGCATGAGGAGCCTGCAGTAATCCCAGCTCCGCCATAATCGTATGCGATAGAGGATAACGAGTGCGGCGAATTTTTGACGGCCGGACAGCTTGTCGGACATCAAAACCCGCGGTGTATGGACAAAGGCGGATATGGGCAACAAAAGACAATTGAAAACCCAGGCCAGTTTTCCGCTGCGCTTCTTCAATTTCAGCATGTAGGTCTGCGAATTGATCCTGGCCCATTTGCGCTTGAGATCGGTCCAGGATCGACGCGCCGGGTGCCCTACCGCCGCCTTACGTGCAAATCCAATATGAAAGCCTTTCGCCGAAGCGCGATGACACCAGTCGACATCTTCCGAAACACCGGTGGCAAAACCGCCCACCCGGTCGAACACATCCCGCCGGCAGAACAGATTGCCGGAGCCAACGAATCCCTTGCGTTCGAGATACTGCTCGATGTCGAACGCGAAAATGCATTCGAACGCTTCCGCGGGAGTCAATTTTCCTGGATCGTGTACAAGGACAGCGACGCTTCCCCCCACCACATCGTAGCCTGCCAAAGCCGCTAGTCCTTCGGCGAGCCATTGGGGCTCTGGAACACAGTCGGAATCCAGGAAGGCCAAAATTTCGCCGGCTGCCGCGGCAGCACCGCCGTTGCGCGCCGGGCCCGCGCCTTTCTCCACTATACTGATCAGGCGCGCACGCCCCGCAACAACCCTGGCGACCCCTTCCAGCCCCTGCGGTGAATTGTTATCCGCCACGATGATTTCAAATTCAGCCTTGGAAAGACTCTGCTTCGCCAGTGCCGAGAGGCAGATATCCAAGCCCTGCAAATCGTCGTAATGTGGTACGATCACGCTGACTTTCGAAGCGTCGACATTGCCAGGTCGTTGCTGATGCATGCAGCGGCAGTTCCAGCTACTTGTGAAAGAATGAACGGGGCATGGACACTATATATGATTGGGTGACCGTCGTCATATTCGGTGGCCTTGCGATCCTGTTTTTGCACCGTTCTACAGGCCCCACCCGACCGTCAGACCGGACTATTTACTATTTGCCACCCGCTCTTGGCTGCGCCGGCGCCAATTATCTGGGCAATCATGACCAGAAATGGACCGCCATCGCGTTAACAATTGCGGTTGTCGGTTACATCCTTTTCGTTCTGAAACCGTTTGATCGAGTCGAACTTTAACGAAGGTTTACGTCGATCGTGCAAACCGTTGCGCTCTTGCGGTTCCCACGAACACGCTGAGGCGGTCGCCCGGCACCTGGGCGAGCAAAGCGGGAATGAATATCGAAATCTCCTTGAACGCGATGCTCGCATCTGACTCAACCATGGAAAATCGGGCCAGCAAGCCGTCGGGAATATAGCGGTGCATGGCCGCGTCCAAGCGATTGAGGCGCTGCTCGGTAACACTCACCGGAAAATATTCCCCCAAGCGGGTCCAATAGACCAATGCCTGCCGTTGCTGGCTCGACTGAGCGACAAGCTGCCTGGCCGGAAGCGTCACGCCTTTTCCGATCTGCAGCTCGAGCGGAGTGCTGGCCGTCAATGCGAAACCAAAGGCGGGATAGCAGACTTCCGGCCTGTGAAGTTGCAGTTCGTTGCTCTGGCTGTCTCCATGCGCCATCAGCATCATGATCTGTGCGCCCGATCTGCGGTCGGTATACAGGCGTGCGACCGTCTCTCCATATAATCTTGCCTGGAGGCTGTCCGGCGTCTCAGGCGCATACAGATCGCTGACATCGCGAGAATCCCACGGCCCGAACTTGCGAGGCAGAAAATCGCTCAGTTTGGCGCCGGCCGGCAGCAGCGAGACCTTGCGCCGCGGCTTCAGCGCCAAGGCGGCTCCGCTGCCGAGGACGCACGCCGCACCGATCAGAACTTCCCGGCGCGCAATCATGCGAACTCACGCTTGGACGATGAAAAAGAAGCCAGCACAAAATCGAGCAAAAAAATCAACACCAGAGCGATCGCAAATAACACGATGCCCGCGGCAAAGTGCATGAAGCCCTGGGCCACGTCATCCCCCGCCCAGAGTGTCAGAAGAATGAGAACGATAATTCGGATGACATTTGCGACGATCGCAACCGGGATCGTCAATACGGCCAGGAACATTGTATAGCGCCAAGAACTGCGCCGGGCCAAATATATATACAACAGGCTGATGGCGATCAGTCCTATGATGGAATTCAGACCAGAACAGGCATCTTCCACCAGAAACTGGTACTGCGCGGCGTACAGCACAACGCCCTGATGGCTCACTG
Organism: uncultured Rhizobium sp.; assembly: GCA_964421935.1. GTDB lineage: Bacteria > Pseudomonadota > Alphaproteobacteria > Micropepsales > Micropepsaceae > Rhizomicrobium. The sequence goes on from CAYQZM010000213.1 coordinate 20,105, forward strand.
GCAAGCCACAGAGTTGCAAGATGCCGGCTGCCAGCGAGGAAACAAACTGCTTCAGTGGGAAGGTGACCATATCCAGCCAGGATCTGGGCGGAGGCACGGCGAAGAGAAGATAGACAAAGATAAACCAGTTCCGCACAAGCTCCCGGGCGCCGAAAAGCGAATAGAACATCGCGCCCGCGACGATATAGAGGCCCAGCGCCTCAAGAGTGATGAAGTCAAAAGCTTCTCCGGCGATATACATGCACAGAGCGGGCACCAGCGCCGAGCACACAATCCAGCTCTTGCCGCGGTGCCCGTGCGCCTGCAATTCTGAGTGTTGCCGCCACAGAAGCCAAATGCCGGTTGCAATCACCAACGGACCGTGAGCGCCCGCATCACTGGACCATATTTCAGAGCCCAAGGTGAGCGCCGCCGGCACGCCGAGCGCGATCAAGCCGATGACAAGAGGCCAGGACAAGCCGGCGCCTTTTGAGCGGATAACGGCTGTCTGATCCAAACCGGCCATTCGGTTATACGTCGTTGAGAACTGTGCCGATCACCGTCGCGTGGTCCCCATTCAGGTGCTCAACCAGCGCCTTGATATCGTCGATATGGCTTCGATTGCGTCGCGCGACGATCAGGCTGTATCCGACAACGGTGCTGATGCGCCGGACGTCCGAATAAATATTCGCCGGCGGCGTATCGACAATCGTGGATTCAAATTCCCGTAGACAGAAGTCCATCAGACGCTCGAATCTCAGGCTGGCAAGCAGCTCCTGGGCGTTGCGCGCCGGCCCTGCAGAGAACATGACCGAGAGGTTCGGCATGACATTTCTCTCGATGCAGTCACTGAAATTCGCCGGCGTCGACAGGGCCGTCTGCAAGTCGGTTTTGACAGTTTGGCGTCCGAATGCGCGCGCCACGCCGGGCTTGCGCAGATCCGCGTCGATCAAAAGAGTGTTCACCCCGATCTGCGAAAGGGCAACAGCCAGATTGGTGGCAACGAACGTGCATCCGGTACCACGGGACGTCGAGCATATCGCCAGGGCCCGGTGGCCTGCGCTGACATGGCGCGCCATGATATGGGTACGAAGAGCGCGAACGGACTCAGCCGACTGCGTGCCGTCGGCATTCACCGTGACAATGGTATCAGCGCTCACCAGAGACTGATGCCCGCTGCTGCCGTCAATGATTTGAAGATCCCGCACGCGGCCTCAATGGGAAGGTCTTAAGACGGCCAGCACAGGAAGGCCCAAGGCTGCAGTCAAATCTTCGGGGCTGCGAACTCTGCGGTCGAGCAGCTCGACCAACAGGGCAATCAGCAGACCGAAAGCCAGACCCAGACCGAAGGAACCACCGATGATCAAGGGCCGGTTCGGGAATGAAGGCTGATCCGGAACAAACGCGGTCCCCATCGCGCTGACGCCAGGATCCACAACCGCCGCCTGCTGGCGGAAATCGGCCTCGCGCGCCAGGGTTTTGTCATATTGGTCTTTCCGGATATCGACCTCGCTCTGCAATATCCGCAACCTGGCCAACTTGTCCCGGTTGCCGATAACGGCCGCCTTTGCGGCCGCCACGCGCGCCGACATTCCCGCCCCCGCGGCCTCGGGCGATCCACTCTGCGCTGCGAGGGCCATCAGCGTGGCCCTTTTCGCCTTCAATGCCAGCAACTGGGGATGATTGGGGCCCAGGGTTTCTGATGCCTGTTTGATGGCAGAATCAACGTCGGCAATCTGTGCATCGATGCCTGAAACGCCCCCGCCTGCGGCTGCAACATCCCCCTGGCTGGCGAGCGCTGCCAGGCGCGCACTGTCGATATCGGTCTTGTCATCCCGCATGATGATGCCGTTTTCACGCTCATAATCGGCAACGGCAGATTGTGCCGCCAACAAGTCCTTTTTCGCCTTCTCCGATTGCAGGGCGAACCAGTCGGCATTCTTGTTCGCTTCGCTGCGCCGGAATGCGAGCGTTGTATCGAGATATGCTTGCGTTACCGCAGCGACGATCGCTTTGGCACCTTCTGGACTTTGGCCGGTATAGGTAATGTCGAGAATGTTGCTACCATCCAGCAGCTCTGCCCGCGTGCCCCCGATAATCCGCTGTGCGAGCCAGCGGCGAAAGTCGCGGGTATCGGACTGGGGCCGCCGCTGATACTGCTGGATCAGATCGGGATCAGACAGCCAACCCAGCTTATCAACCGCCAGTCCGGCAACTTCATAGTCCGACACAAGCCGTATCTGTGTGGCGACGTAGGAGCGCGCCGCCATTCCCAAGACTTCGCCCGTAACCGGATCGGGCTTGATCAAATTGAGATAGACATGCGCTTCTGCCTTCCAGCGCGGTGGCACGATCGTTATCGCAACAAGCCCGCCTGCCAGGCAACATAATGTCGTTGCCAGGATGAAGAGCTTGCGTGCCCAAAGGATTCGCCAGAATTGCGACAAAGACATTGTGATCTCCCGCGCTGAGCTGCGCTAGAACCAACCTTCTCCCACGTCAATAACGTCATCGGGAAGAATTTCTATATTTAAATCCTTGGGCGACATTTCGACATTCTTGCGGATCACCTTGATATGGCTGTCGCTGCCCAGGTCCGTTATGCCACCGCCACGCGCTAGGGCCATGGTCAAGGTCATGTGGGGCAACAAGATGTAGGAGCCGGGGGCACGGACCTGACCCTTGATGTAGAAAACATCACCGTTGGGCGCAAAGATTTTGTCTCCGGGTTGGACATAGGGGTCATGACTGTCATCTCCCGTCGCCAAATCCTTTATCGCATAATTCCGTTCCCCGTTCTTACTGCGAAGGACGACATGGTCCGCGCCACTTTCGCGAACGCCGCCAACCCGTGCAATAATCTCTGAAAGACGATAAGGCCGGTCCACGGGGATCAATCCGGGGCTCGCCACCGCTCCGAGGACCGTAACGTAGCGACTCGCATAGGATGCGATCTCCACCTCAACGATCGGGTGGTTAAAGTAGCCGCCTTTCTCGAGAGCATCACGGATTTGGGCGCGCAGCTGAAGAACAGTTCGATCAGCAGCAGGGATCGCGCCAAGCAACGGCAACTGGATCTTGCCGTCCACACCAATTTTGGTCTTGGTCGTGAAGTCCGTGCGGCCCAGAACCTCTACCTGCACGACATCCTCAGGACCGAGAATATAGGCTTGATCCGGCATGCCTGCTGGCTGAGCTGGCGCAGCTTGTGCGGTTGCCGGCTGGGCCGGCGCTATTGGCGCTGGCGCCGGCCGGGCAAGCGCTGGCGGTATTGCCGGGGCTGGAGCCTGTTGGGCATGAACTGCCTGACGTCCTGAAGCGGCCAACAATATGGCGGCCGCAACGATCAGAACCTTGCCACAGTTCATGATACTTCCTCTTGGCTTCAAAAGCTCTTTGACAAAGAGAGGCCAATATGGGCTCCCGAATAGGAGTATCCTAGCACATCGGCATGGCGTTGATCCTGTCCTGCGGTCAAGGAAACGTTAAAGCTCGGAGATAGCGTATACGCCAGGGAACCGTAGAAGGATTGATAGGTCTGAGATGTCAGATCGACACCGGTCAAAAGGGCGGCACCGGTATAGTTACTGTGTGTAGAGGTTGCCCCGATATTGGCGGAAAGGCGGGTAGATAACTTGTAAGCGGCGGTGGCCGAATAAGATTCGGCCACCGAATAGGCAGCATTCAGATAGTTGCTGGGTAACGTCTGACGGCTCGCAAGTACAGAAAGGTTAAGCCGCGGACTGGCGTGATACGTCAGCGAGGCGTCGTAGGTAATGCCGCTGAAGTTGTTGCCGATACCCTGGTAGGAAATCCAGGTCTGCGACAATGACGCACCGAACTCCAGGCTTCCGCCGATGGGACGTTGATAGTGAATTCCGGCGGAATAGTGATCGTATCCATCGGACTGGAGACCAGCAGTTCCCAGGATGGCACGATGCGGATATGTCGTCTGTGCATATTCTCCGATCAGCGAAATCTCACCAATCGATCCGGCATTATACGCGAGACTGCCGTTACCGGCGGTGCTGCGATAATCAGAGGGCTTATAGGGCAATGCCGAATTGCCGGCCCAAGTTTGCGTGAAGGAGCCGGACGGAACCAGACGACCGAACTGACCGCAGGTCACGTCGAGTTCTCCGATAACAATCTCTTGCGTATTCTTGGTCGCGATAACACTCAGGTCGGCGAGGTCACTCTGGAATCGTGAATAGCCTGCCGAGGGTGTTGCGGTGCAGCCCGCGACTTGAGCATTCGCGCCAGCCGAAAGATTGAGTCGCTCCCGGTCCAGGATGGAGTTCCTTTGATGGATGTCATAACCAGCCTGGCCCGTCGCAAAGAGCGATAACCCGCCCATCGGCTCCGCCAGGTTGAGATTCACCGAAGGTGAATAAAGAACGTCGTTGCGCTTCAATCCGCGCGCGGCCGCAAATGTTTCAGACGAGCCCGCGACATTGGTGAAATATGTTCCGGAAAATAATACCGTGACAGGCGGAGATGCCGGGTCGGGAACGGCCGGCCGGGCCCACGCCGGTGTGAGCGGCAACGCTATCAGCGCGCACGGTAGGACTATCTTCCTATTTAGCATCGTAATCCCTTACGTGCGCTGCGGGCTATATGCCTGCCGGCTTCACCACGAATCAGAATATTACCTGATGGTCTCGGACGACGCGACCGCACATGCGAAGTCGCCCTGATGCTAAAGCGCGCGCTTGGCGGGTCCAGCCGGCCGCGCGGGCTCGATGGACTTGCTGACTACGACCGCTTTTTGCCCATCCGTTATCAGTTTGTTTACCCTTTTGGTAACGGCCTCCCGGATATGCTGCTGCCTGAGGAGGCCACTTGCATAGCGCGCGGCGTCCGGTCCGGTGAAAGGTTGAACATGGGTTTCCCGGATCTGATTTATCATGATTTCGTTGCCGGCTGAGACGATGAAGACTTCATGCGGTGGCAGTGCCATAACGGCACTCACCAATTTTGGATCCTGACCGACGGCATCCATAACATTTGTGCCGCGCTGAAACGCAATATGATTTTGGGTCAAGTAGGTCGCGATGTCGTCCAGCGTTTTCAGCGGTTCCATTTTCGCGACCACCTTCGGATCGCGGGGACGAAGTGTCCGAATTTGATCCACATCGAACAGTTTCCGCTCAGCGAAGATATGCGGATTGTTCTGGATGAACTGCGTTATTTCTTCATTCGAGGGGGCAGGAACGCTTGCCGCGACCTTGCTTTCCAGAAGCTGGATCAACAATGCTTGTTTCGCCCGCTCGCTCAGGATGGCGAAATTCGGCTCTTTATCCAATCCTTGATCTAACGCCGCATTTGACAGTATGAGCCGCCGGATGATGCGATCCAATGCTGCTTTCTGTTCTGCCTTTTGTGCCGCGGGGGTGGCCGCCGTTGTTCCGGCCATTTCCACCTGGAGCTCGCGTTGCGTAACTTCTCGCCCGCTGACAGTCGCTACAACTTGTCCCGATGGGACCTTAGCGGTCTTGGAGTGACAAGCACCCACGCAAAAAGTTGCCGACAACGCGGCTATCAAAATATATGGAGATCTCAGAACACGCTCCAACGTAGTTCATCACGGAATTACCACAAAGCGCCCCTATCATAACTCAAACCCGGACAAGTGGTTAGCGGTTAACCATTAGGGCAAGGGCTGGAGGCACGCTGCTTGCATATGGGGCAGAACAGGTCTTTCGCCGTCTTCTGTACGGGCGCCTTATGAATATGGTCGACTTGAAGGATGACATGCAGTCCCGCCATGCCAGTGGCCAGGGCCAATTGCGCCTTTGTCTGGCCGCTTCGGGTGGCGGCCATATTCGCCAACTCCTGGATCTGGAAGACGCCTGGGCTCCCTATCACTATGTATTTGTTTCGGAAGACACGGCCCTGTCCCGAAGCATTGTGCAAAAGCACCCCGTACATTTCCTGCCCCATTTTGCCATCGGCCAAATCCGGCGCGACGGGGTTTTGCGGGCGATCTGGTCCGGCCTGAGGAATCTCTGGCGGTCCGCCTTGCTGGCCCTGAAGCTCAGGCCGGATGTGGTCATCAGCACCGGCGCCGGCTCTGTATTTTTCTTTATGGTCTGGTGCCGGCTATTTGGCGCAAAGTTTGTGCTTATCGAGACTTTTGCGCGATTTGATAAGCCTTCCACTTTTGCCCGTGCCGCCGCGGTCTTTGCCAACGACATTATTGTGCAGTCCGATGCGCTGACGAAGACCTTCCCAAAAGCTTCGGTGTTCGACCCGCTCAGAATTCTCGATCAGCCAAGGCCAAACAAAAAGAAATTGCTGTTTGCCACCGTCGGGGTGACCTTCCCGTTCGATCGCCTTGTCGAGATGGTCGCCAAACTAAAAGAAGACGGCGATATTTATGAAGATGTGGTCTTCCAGACCGGCATCGGAGGGTTGACCCCGCCCGGTCTCCAATCCTTCGAGACCTTGCCCTACGACCAGGTCAAATCCTATCTTCGGGAAGCCGACATTGTCGTCTGCCATGGGGGCACCGGTTCGGTCATTACCGCCTTGCGCGAGGGGTGCCGCACCATCGTCATTCCCCGACGGCTCGAAAAAGGCGAGCATTACGACAATCATCAGCGAGAGATAACGAACGCTTTTGCTGCGCGGGGACTGATCACGCCGGCAAACTCGACCGAGGAACTGGCTCTTGCCTTGAAGACCGCGCGATCCCTGGAGCCGGTTTGCGCCACGACAGATCCGGTGGGGCTGGTCAAACATCTGAAATCGCTGCTCGGTGAAACCGCCAAGCAGCGCCGACAGCACCAAAGCGATTAGCGACGCTTGGGTCTATTCCCAGATGCGGTGCAATTCGGACGACAGGTCATCCAGAAATGCGAACGGCCCGCTTTCCATGAAGGACGG
>CAYQZM010000214.1:0-5056 GCA_964421935.1 uncultured Rhizobium sp.
CATGCGCCTGCAACTTGCTGCTCTGCTCTTGCTGCTGCCGTCTACGGTCCAGGCGGCCGACATCACCGTTTATTCACCCGGCATCGTCAACAAGCCGCTGACCCAGCTTGCACAGGCCTGGACCATGGAAACCGGCAACAAGGTGACCTTCGCCGGCTTCAATGTCGGACGTATCCGCACTGCTGTGTCCAGCGACGCGGCGCCCGCAGACGTCGTGGTGGCGCCGAACGGCGACTTCAGGGATTTCCAGCCCAAGCTTGCGGCCGGCAGCGAGCGGCCGCTGGGCCGCATCCTGTTCGGGCTGGTGGTCAAGGCGGGCGGCCCGCATCCTGACATTTCCAGCAAGGAGAAATTCGTCGCCGCCATAAAGCAGGCGGGCGTACTCGGCTTTGCCAATCCGCAAGTTGGAAGCCTGACCGGGGGCATGGTGGAGGAGATGCTCAAGCGTCCCGAATTCGCCGGCGTCGAGCGCCGTCCGGTCCGCGGCCTGATCGGCGAGGCCATTGCACGCGGTGATGCGCCCTTCGGTGGCGGCGCCATCACCGAAGAGATCAATGTCAAGGATGCCGAGCTGGTCGGTCCGTTCCCCGACGATTTCGGTCTGCATGTGGATGTCTCTATCGCCGTCCTGAAGACCTCCACCAATGCGTCCGATGCGGAAGCCTTCCTGCGCTATGTCACCCGGCCCGAAGCTGCTTCCGTCTGGAAGGCCGGCGGCATCGTAGAGGCGCCGCGCTAGCAACGATCCTCATGCTTCGACAGGCTCAGCATGAGGATTTATTTTTGCTCCTCACCCTGGTCGCATGACGCTGTCGCTAGCGACTGTCGAAGGGTGAGGGGCGTTAAAACGGCTTCAGCCCCTTGGTCTGCCACGCCCTGCGCGATTGCGGGCTGGCCAGGAATTTGACGAAAGCCAGCGCATTCTTCTGGTCGGTGCTGCGGGACGATGCCGCCAGGATCGCGTCCATGTGCCCGCCCAGCTCGACCGGCAGCGGCGCCACCAACTCGATCGGCGGCTTGTTGAGGATTTCCGGCACCAGCTGGATGGCCATGTCGCCTTCGCCGCGCGCCAACGCGCCCGCGCCTTCGCCCTTGGCTACCGGCACCACATGCACCCCGGCGAACTCCGGACGCTTGAGGATGCCGCCGATGATCTGGCCCTGCATGGTCCCGGCATTCGGGTCATTCACCTCTACCGCTTGCGCGCTTTTCAGCACCGCCGCCAGCTTGTCCACGGTCGAAATGTCGGGATGGGGCGCGCCTTTCTTGACCGCCAGACCCAGTTCGTCGCGGCCCAGCGGCGTGTAGCTGCCGGGCACGATGCCGCCGTCCAGGTACAGCGTGTTCATCAGGTCGGCGGGCAGGGCGATCACGTCGGCGGGTGGCGTGGCGGTCTTGATCTGTCCCACGATCACATTCATGCCGCCTTCGCTGACGATCACGTTCACGCCGGTCTTCTTGGTGAAATTTGCGGCCAGTTCCTTCAGCGCGGCGTTATAGACAAAGCCCGGCGCCAGCACGCGGATCTCGGCGGCGTGCGCCGAAACGGTCAGCGCCGCAAGCAAGGCGGTGGAAAGAAATAGACGCATGGCGGTTTCCTATTTGTAGAGAAGAAGCTTGCTCCAGAAGGCGCAATTGTGCGCGGCCGCGAACTGGGCATTGGTCTGTGTCTTCCAGCTCTTATCCTGCAGCAAATAGGCGGGCGTATCGCCGCCCTCCTTCCATTTCGGCCAGGGCTTGTCATCCGACGCGTTGGGGTTGCCGGTGCGCGCGAAGTTCGCCCAGGCCGTGACCATCCGATCGGACAATTGGCTTTGCGCCGGCGTCAGCTTGAACGGCACGCCATTCGGGCCGCCGTGATAGCCGGTGAAGACATAGGCGATGTCCGCGGTGTGATAGGCCAGCGGCTGAAAGCCCGGCATCTTGGGGAAATAGGTCTGCGCCGTGCGGTCGTTGAACAGATACATATAGACCGGCACATGGGCAGACAGCGCTTCGGCGGTGTACTGCCCGCGACAGGCCAGCGCGTCGCTATGGGCCGCATCCCAGGCCATCTGCGCCCCCGCCTTCACCGGATAATGCGCCAGGATCCTGTCGATCGTGTCCTTGGCATAGGCGGGCGGGCTGCCACCGGGTCCGGCATTGCCGCCATAGGTGCGCTGCAGATAGCCGCGATAATCGGCCTCGTTCAGCGCGGCGCGGTCCTTCTTGAAATACTGAAGAATGCCGTTGTTGAAATTACCTTCGTCATGGGTGGTGCCCATCATGATCGGCACTTTGTTGAACTTGCCCGCGCGGATCAGGTCGATCTCCTGCTGCGGGATCACCGTGCCGTCCACCATGGGGTTGGTGATCAAGGGACTGGTCTCGCTGGCGCTGCCGGCCAGGGCTTCGATCTTGGCGGCGGGCAGGGCGCGCAGGCATTTGGCGATATCGCCTGTGGTGCAACCTGCAGCGGCGGCGAACTTCTTGCCTTTCTCTTCGGCGATGGATTTGGGAACAAAGGGCGTATAGCCGCCGCTCTGGAAGATGGCGCGATGGAACAGGCCTTTCGCGCCCGGTGAGAAGACGTTCGCGGCGCTGGCGCCCGCACCCGCCGACTGGCCCCCCAAAGTGACATTACCGGGATCGCCGCCAAAGGCCGCGATATTCCGCTGCACCCATTTCAGCGCCGCCTGCATATCCATCAGGCCGTAATTGCCGACGGCATGTCCTTCCGCATCCAACGCCGGATGGGCCATGAAGCCGAACAGGTTCAGCCGGTAATTCAAGGTGACGACAACCAGCTTGCCTTTGGTGACCAGCTTGGTGGGGTCATAGTCGTTGGAGGCGCCGTCGAAATAACCGCCGCCGTGAATCCAGACCAGAACCGGCAGCTTCGCTTTGGTGTCTTGGGTGAAGACGTTCAGATAGAGGCAATCTTCATTGCTGTTGGGCGGCCCGGCGAACGGCCCAAGCGTGGTGATTTGCGCACAGGTGGGGCCGAACTTGTAGGCCCTGCGCACCCCTGCCCATTTCGCGACCGGTTGCGGCGGCATCCAACGCAAAGCGCCGACTGGCGGCTTGGCATAGGGAATGCCTAGAAATTTGATGACGCCATTTTCACGCAGCCCGAGAACCGCGCCATCCGTGGTACCGCCAATGACAAAGTCGGGCGCTCCGTCGGCTTTTGGCTTTGCTTGTACGCTCCCGATCAGTCCGCACAACAATGCCAGCGCCCATACCAGTCTGCGCATCTCGCCTTCTCCGTCAGTTGGCGTGCTTGCTTTGAATGTAAGTGACGATCTGCCAGATCTGGTCCGGCGTCAGCTTGTCCTTCCAGGCCGGCATGCCGCGCGGCGTGCCTTCCGCGATGGTGTGGAAAATCTCGCCGGGCTTGCCGCCATACTGCCAGCTGTTGTCAGTCAGGTCCGGCCCCATGCCGCCGGTCAGGTCATAGGCGTGGCAGCCGGCGCAGTTCATCTGTCCGAACAGGGCATGACCGGCTTCCACTGCATCAGCGTTGCCGGCCAGGGGATTGGGCGTGTCCGCCACCACTTGCGCCGAGGCCGGCGTCACGGCCGCCGGGTTGGGCGTGTCCGCAGTCACTTGTGCAAAGGCCGGCGTTGCCGTCAGCGCAACAATCAGAACCAGGTGTTTCATCAATTATGCGCTGCCGCTGGAGGAACCGAGATCGGCGCCGCCGCTGTTGCATGGGAGACGAGCTGGGTCGTGCCGCTGCCGATGCCCAGGCCATCCACCGAGAAGACATAGAGCGTGTTGCCGCCCGGCATGAAGCCGTTCTCGCGCCGCAGAACCCCGGCGCCACCGCCGACACCGGCATAGACGGCCACATATTGCCGCTTGTCCGGCCCCAGGAAGGTCATGGGTGCCGCGGTGATGCCGCTGCCCAGCTTCTGCGACCACAGCACCTTGCCGCTGCGTGCATCCACGGCGCGGAACCAGCCATCCATGGTGCCGTAAAACACCAGGTCCGAGCCGGTCACCACCGCACCGCTCCAGACATAGAGATTTTCCTTGATGGACCAGATGCGCTTTCCCTTCACCGGATCCCAGGCGATGAATTCGCCCCAATTGCCGCCGGGACCTGCGTGGCGTTGCATCTCCATGCCGTCATAGGGCGCGCCGGGGATGTATTTCACTTCGTGATTGGTCAGGTCCATGCAGCTGTTGAACACGCCGGCATAGAGCAGGCCGGTGCGCGGCGAGAAGGCACTCGGATTCCAATTCTTCACCCCGATATCGGGCGGACAGATATTGGTGACTTTCTTTTCCACGATCGGATGGGCCGCGTCATTGACGATGGGCATGCCGGTCGTCAGGTCGACCTTCTTGGCCCAGTTCTGCAAGCCGAAGGGCTCGGCCACCAGCACTTCGCCGGTGGCGCGGTCGATGGTGTAGGCAAAGCCGTTGCGGTTGAAATGCACCATCACCTTGCGGCGGGCGCCTTTCCAGGGAATCTCGATCAGGACATTCTCATTGACGCCGTCATAGTCCCATTCGTCATGCGGGGTGAACTGATAGGCCCACTTCGCCGCCCCGGTGTCGGCATCGCGCGCGAACACCGCCGAGCTCCACAGGTTCAGACCCGGCCGCTGCGAAGGCACGCGCGGTCCCGGATTGGAGGTGCCGTAATAGATCTGGTTCAGGTCCGGATCGTAGGAGACAAAACCCCAGGGCGCGGACGCGCCTTGCTTCCACATCTCGCCCGGCCAGGTGGAAACGCCCAGGTCCTTGCCCACCATCCAGGAATAGAAAGGCTTGAACTCCGGCCCGATCAGCATGCCCTTGTCGGGGCCGTTGGTGAATGCCTTCCAAAGGGTGTGACCGTCTTTCACATCCAGCGCCTGGAACCAGCCATTGGTGCCCAGCTCGCCGCCGCTGGAACCGACATAGACCTTGTCGCCCACGGCAAAGGCGGCCTGGGTCGTGGTGGTGCCGTTGGCGACATCGTCCAGCTTGACGCGCCATGCTTCCTTGCCGGTCGCTGCGTCCACCGCCACGGTGTTGGCGTCGAGCAGATTGTAGATCAGCTTGCCGTCGGCATAGGCCCAGC
>CAYQZM010000215.1:0-17835 GCA_964421935.1 uncultured Rhizobium sp.
GCAATGGCTGGGGGATTTCGGCATCGGCTTTGCCCTGACCTTCGTGGCCGCGGTGCTGCTGTTGCCGCTGCTCTACGCCGCCATCCGCAAATCGCGTGAAGGGTGGTGGTTGTGGGGCGCCTCGCTGGCGATCGCTTTCGATGTCCTGGTGGCGGTCATCTGGCCGGTCTTCATCGCACCTTTGTTCAATCATTACTCGCCTCTGCCCGCGAGCCCGCTGAAGGCACAGATCCTTTCGCTGGCGCGTGCCAACGACGTGCCGGCATCCAATGTCTGGCTGGTGGATGCCTCGCGGCAGTCCAATCGGGTATCGGCCAATGTCTCGGGCTTCCTGGGGACTGCCCGCATCACCCTCAATGACAACCTCCTGAAACAGGGCAGCCACGACGAAGTGCTGGCCGTGCTGGGCCATGAGATGGGTCATTATGTGATGGGCCATGTCACCCGCCAGATCCTGCTGGAAGCGCTGGTGATATTGGTCGGCTTTGCCTTCCTGCATTACGGCTATCTGTGGGCGGTAGAAGCGTTCGGCGGCCAGTGGCAGGTGCGCAAGGTTGCCGATGTTGCCGGGCTGCCGCTGTTGGCGGCGCTGGGCACGCTCTATCTGTTCCTGGCGACGCCGGTGACCAACTCCATTTCCCGCACCATCGAATATCAGGCCGATATTTTCGGGCTGGACGCGGTGCGCAAGCCCGATGCCTTCGCCACCGTGATCCTCAAGCTTTCCACTTATCGCAAGCTGGAGCCCGGTCACTGGGAAGAGGTCGTCTTCTACGACCATCCATCGGGACGCACCCGCATCGAGACGGCCATGCGCTGGAAGAAGGAACACATCGCCGACACCGACATCCGGGACACGGCGAAACTTCCTTAGGGCAGTTGCGCGGCCAGTGCCGGCCAGGCGGACATTTCCTTCAACTGCACAAGCAGCTTCTCACAAGCGGCGCGCGATTGTGTATCCCAGTCGGCCGTGATCGAGGCGGCAAGCTGCGCCTGGCTTTTCAGGATCACCCCGTCCTCCAGCACCTTCAGGCCATTGTCGCGCAAGGTGGCCCCCGTGGTGGTGATGTCCACGATCACTTCGGCGGTGCCGGCTGCGGGCGCGCCTTCCGTGGCGCCGGCGCTGGGCACGATGCGGTAATCGGCAATGCGCGCCTGGGCGAAGAAGGCCCGGGTGAGCTGGGCATATTTGGTGGCGACGCGCAGCCGGCGGCGATGGTGGTGCGCATAGCCGGCGCAGATATCGTCCAGGTCAGCCATGGTGGAGACATCGATCCAGTAACGCGAGACCGCGACCACCACATCGGCAAAGCCGAAGCCCAATCCCTTGATCAGGTGCATGCGGCCCGTCAGCTCGGGCGCTTCCTCGCGCAGCAGGTCTTCGCCGGTGATGCCCAGATGAATATCGCCCGCCAGCAGGGACGAGGCGATCTCGCTCGCCGACAACAGCATCACTTCGATATCAGGAAAGCCGGCGAAGCTGGCGCGATAGCCACGCGCGCCGACCGTCTGTTCCAGCACCAGGCCGCGCTCGGCGAACGAGGCATTGCAATTATCCTTGAGGCGGCCCTTGGAAGGAATAGCAAGCGTCAGCATCACGCCGCTCCAGCTTTGTCTGATTTTTTGGCAGCCAGGACGCGTTCGGTGCGGATGGCGCAGCCAATGGCGCTGACCGGCTGCTTGGCCCCCAGCGTTTCCAGCAAAGTGTCGTAGCGGCCGCCGCCGGCGATCTGCACCGGACCCTCCTTGTCGCGGGCCCAGAGTTCGAACACCAGACCGGTGTAATATTCCATGTTGCGGCCGAAATGAGCGGCGAACTGCACCCGTCCCGGTTCGACGCCCAGCGATTTCAAGGCCGCCAAGCGCGCATCCATGGCGGCAAGCTGAGTTTCCAGTTCGATGCCCGCGGTTTTCAGCAGGGCGCGGATTTCGATCATCGCCTGGTCGACCGGCGCGGAAATGTCGAGCAGCTTGATGATCGCAGCCGATATTTTGGGGTCCAGATGCAGCGCCGCCGCCTCGGCCCCGCGGTCCAGGGCGCGGGCGATGATCTCGTCCCGCGAACGGCCCGCAGGCGGCGCATCGGCCTCACGTTCCAACGCGGTTTCCAACTCAGCACGCGTTGGCGCCTTGTGACCGCCGCCCTGGGCCAGCCACTGGATCAGATTCTCGACATAGCCGGCACGCCAGAAATGCCGCTTGAGCCGCCAGCGCCATTGCCTGGGCAGTGCCAGGCCATCCACCAGCGCGCCGAACAGCGCCACGTCCCCGATGCGCAAGGAGAAATCCTTCAGGCCCATGACGCGCAGCGCCTCGATTGCCAATGACAGGATTTCGCGCTCGCCGGCGGCGCGATCCTCCAGACCCAGCAATTCCACGCCCGCCTGGAAGAACTGTGTCGGCCGATGCGGCTCGCCCGGCTGGTGGCGGAAGACCAGGCCGTTATAGGAAATGCGCGCCGGAAAACTGCGTTTGCTCAGCACCGCCTCGCGGCAGATCGGAATGGTGAGATCGGGGCGCAGCGCCAGCTCGCGACCCGACGGGTCCATCAGGGTGAAGGTGCGGCGGCGGATTTCCTCGCCGGAGCGGTCCAGGAAAATTTCCGCCGGCTGCAGCACCGACGGTTCTTCGCGCACATAGCCGCGGGTCCCGAACAGCTTCAGCAGCGCCACAGCCTGATCGTTCAGCGCCGCGATCGCGGGCGTATCGTAATAGGGAAAGGCCGGCACTAGTTCCTGCCCTTCAGCATCGCCTTGATCTCGGCGACCAACGCCTCGCGCTTGACGCTTTTCTGCGCCTCGCGATTGGCGACCCAATCGGCGCGGCTGGCGACGTCCTTGGCCAGCTCGGCGCCCAGCGCCAGGTCCTTCAGCGTGACCTCGCCGCGGGCCCGCTCGTCCGGCCCCTCGACCACGGCGATGGCGGCGCCGCGTTTGTCGGCATATTTGAATTGGTCGCCCATCTTGCCGTTGCCGACATAGGCTTCGGCCCGCACGCCGGCGGCACGCAGTTCCTGTGCCAGCGCGAAAGACGATGCCGCATCGGCCTTGTCGAATGTCGTCACCACCACCAGCGGCGAAGGCGCCGATTGATTGTTCTTCAAAGCAGCCAGCAGACGGCTGACGCCGATGGAGATCCCCGCCGCCGGCACGCGCTGGCCGGTGAAGCGCGCCACCAGATCGTCATAGCGCCCGCCGCTGGCGATGGAGCCGAACACCACTTCCTCGCCCGCGTCATTGGTGACCGCGCCAGTCAACTCCCCTTCCCAGACCGGGCCGGTGTAATAGTCCAGGCCCCGCACCACGCCGGTGTCGAACATTACCCGGTCCGGTCCATAGCCGGAGGCCGAGAGCAGCTTGACGATCTGCTCCAGCTCATTGAGGCCTTCCGCCCCGATCCTGCTGGTCGAAATCAGGGTGGCGATCTGGTTCAGATGCGCCTCCTCATCCTTGGCGTCGGGCGCAACAAAGGCCAACACCCGCTGCGCCTGGTCGGCGCTGAGCCCCGCGCCCCTGGTGAAATCGCCGGATTCGTCCTTGCGGCCCGCACCCAGCAGCGCCGACACGCCCTCGACACCCAGCCGGTCCAGCTTGTCAATGGCGCGCAACACGATACCGCGCCGTTCCCGGTCTTCCAGCGGGATGCCCGCCACTTCCAGCACGCCGTCCAGCAGCTTGCGATTGTTGACCTTGATGATGTAGCCGCCGCGCCGGATACCCAGCGCTTCCAAGGTATCGGCCAGCATCATCAGCAGCTCGGCATCGGCGGAGGCGGTGGCGGTGCCCACCGTGTCGGCATCGAACTGCGTGAATTCGCGATAGCGCCCCGGTCCTGGCTTCTCATTGCGCCACACCGTGCCTGTCTGATAGCGGCGGAACGGCTTGGGCAGGTTCTGGAAATTGGCCGCGACATGACGGGCCAGCGGCGCCGTCAGGTCATAGCGCAGGCTCATCCACTGCTCGTCATCGTCCTTGAGCGAGAAGACCCCTTCATTGGGCCGGTCCACGTCGGGCAGGAACTTGCCCAGCGCATCGGTATATTCGAAGGCCGGCGTTTCCAGGGGCTCGAAACCATAGCTTTCATACACTGCCCGGATGGTGGCCAGCATCTTCTGCTCGGCCATGATCTCGGCGGCGCCCCGGTCGCGGAATCCACGCGGCAGCCTGGGCTTGGGCCTGGCCTGGGGTCTGGAAGGTTTCTGCGAAGCCATGAGGGAATCTTTTAAGAATGGCGGGGGTTGTACCGGCCCCCCGCCACGGCGGCAAGGAACTGCCTGGATTGATCATAAAATATTATAAATCAAGGCCTTACAAGCGGCCCGCTTTACTGCTTGCGTCACCACATGCTGCAATGCGAACTAGCCTGCGACGGAAGGGGAACCGCGACGTGTCCAGCAAAGTCTATCCCGATGCCGCCTCGGCGCTGAAGGGCGTCACCTTCGACGGCATGACCGTGATGTCGGGCGGCTTCGGCCTGTCCGGCAATCCGGAAAATCTGATCGCCGCGCTGAAAGAGGACGGCGTCAAGAACATCACCATGATCGCCAACAATTGCGGCGCCGACGGCCTGGGCCTGTGGGTGCTGCTGAACAATGGCCAGATCCGCAAGATGATCTCGTCCTATGTCGGGGAGAATAAGCTGTTCGAACAGCTCTATCTCACCGGCAAGCTGGAGCTGGAATTGAATCCCCAAGGCACCCTGGCCGAGCGCATCCGCGCCGGCGGCGCCGGCATTCCCGCCTTCTACACCCGCACCGGCGTCGGCACGGTGGTGGCGGAGGGAAAGCCCACGGAGGAGTTCGATGGGCTGACTTATGTGCGCGAGAGATGGCTGCGCGCCGACCTCGCCATGGTCAAGGCCTGGAAGGGCGACACCGAAGGCAACCTCGTCTATCGGAAGACCGCGCGAAACTTCAATCCGGTGATGGCCACGGCCGGCAAGATCACCATCGCGGAAGTCGAAGAACTGGTCGAGCCGGGCCAGCTCGATCCCAACCAGATCCATACGCCGGGGATTTTCGTGCAGCGCATCCTGCAAGGACGTGAATACAAGAAGCCGATCGAGCGGGTGACGACACGTCCTCGTCCTGGCTCACAAACACCTGGCACGGGAGGCGTGTGATGGCCTGGAGCCGTGAAGACATTGCCGCCCGCGCCGCGCGTGAACTGAAGGACGGTTTCTATGTCAATCTGGGCATCTGCATTCCCACCCTGGTGGCAAACTATATTCCCGACGGCCTGAAAGTGACCCTGCAAAGCGAGAACGGCATGCTGGGCATGGGCCCCTTCCCTTATCCGGGCGAGGAAGATCCCGACCTGATCAATGCCGGCAAGCAGACCATCACCGAACTGCCGACCACCAGCTATTTCTCCTCCGCCGACAGCTTCGGCATGATCCGCGGCGGGCATATCGACCTGTCTGTGCTGGGCGCCATGGAGGTCTCCGAAAACGGCGACATCGCCAACTGGATGATCCCCGGCAAGATGGTCAAGGGCATGGGCGGGGCGATGGACCTGGTCGCCGGCGTCAAGAAGATCGTGGTGGTGATGGAGCACACCAACAAGGCGGGCGAATCCAAGCTGCTGAAGGCATGCACCCTGCCGCTGACCGGCACGGGATGCGTGGACATGATCGTCAGCGACCTGGCGGTCTTTGCGCTGGACCGGGGCAAGAGCGGCCTGAAACTGATCGAGCTGGCCCCGGGGGTGACCCTGGACGAGGTGAAGGCCAAGACAGAGGCGCGCTTCATCGCCGCCCTTTAAGGTTTCCTTTATTTGTCGGGCGCATCATTGGCCTAATTTCCGGGGGACGGAACAAACTCCGCAGCTTCCGCTTTTCTTCCCGGTATCCATGGACAGAATGCCATGAAGCTCATCGGTGCCGCCCTGCTGATGCTCAGCCTTGCCAGTGCCGGCATGGCCGTGACCACGACCCTGGCCACCGCCCATCCCCAGGCCGCCCCTCAAGCCATCCCTCAGCTTGTCGCTGAGCGCTGAAGCGTCTCAGGCTTTAGATCCAGCCCTGCGCGCTCATCCGGTCCAGGGTTGCCGATGGGGCGGGACTGCAGGTGCGTACCGGCGGCAAGACCACACCGGCTTCCAATAGCGCCCGCGCAAGATTTTCCACCGCATGCCCCACGCTTTCTTGGCGCTCCCGCTTGACCAGCCAGGTCAGATGCGCAGCCGCCAGAACCTCCTCGCCCGCCTGCGCCGCCGCGATCAGGCGCAGCATCCGCTCCTCGTCCGTGGTCAGCGCCGGACAGCAAAGCGGCCCCACCGAAAGAATACGCCGGCTGCCGCGGCCCAGCAGCAGCAGGAAGGTGGCGAAGGCCGCCAGCAGCGCGTCGGCACCCGCGCCCGCGAAGCGGTCATATTCCCGGTTCAGCACCGGACATTCGCCTTGCCCGCCGACCATCTTGCGCCAGGTCCAGACCAGCAAATGCCCGGCACAGAGGCTGCCGTCATAATGGGAAATCGAGCGTTTGCGCGCCTTGGCCATGGCCCTCATCCGATTGGGATACCGGGCCATAGTATTTGCGACTAACTCTCAATTGCAATAGAAAAGGGCGCGGCCGGCCCTCTATTCCACCGGTCCGCCGACGGTCGCCGAGCCCGTGCCACTGCACGCGGCTGAGCCATAGCGCACGAATTTCTGAATGCGTTTCCCGGTGTCCACTTCCGCCGTGTAGATGTTGCCATGGCTGTCCAAGCTGACTTGGTGCAGCCAGTGGAATTGGCCGGCGTTGCGCCCCGAGCGGCCCAGCCGCCCCAGCTCCTCGAGATTGCTGCGGTTCAGCACATAGATGGTCATGTTGGAGTTGTCGCCGACATAGAGACAACTCTGTGCCTTGTCCTTGGAGAAGTTCAGCGACACCGAGGTGCCGGGCATGGCCGGAATGGTCTCGGTATTGGAACTGATTGCCTGCTCGGCGACAAAGCCGCACTTGCCGGCCACACCATCCGGATTGCTGCACGGCTTGCCCAGGTTCGGGTCGCGGCTGTCGAAGACCTGGATGCGGTCATTGCCGCGATCGCAGACATAGATCTTGCCGTCATCGGCGATCTTCACGCAGTGCACCGGATTGCGGAAGAATGCCGGCTTCTTCACACCCTTCAGCCTGTCGGTCACCCAGCGGCCCCCCGCCGCGGCGGCAGCATCGTCCACCGGGTTGGAGCCATAAGCGCCGAAATGGCCGATATATTTGCCGGTATCGGCATCCACGATCAGGATGCGGCGGTTGCCATAGCCGTCGGCGATGTAAAGCCGGTTGGTCTTGGGATCGACCACCATGTCGGCCGGCAGATAGAGCAGCGGCGTGCCGTTGATGCCCCCATTGGTGTCATTGCTGGCCGGCGCGGTCGGCGTGCCGCCGATGCGCATCTTGAAATTGCCGTTCTGGTCGAACTTCAGGACAAAACCGTCACCGCCTTCCGCATGCGTGGTCCAGCTTGATTTCGGATTCACCGGCTTGGCGCCATTGCCGGCCAGCCAGAGATTGCCCTTGTAGTCCACATAGATGCCGTGCTCGCTGTTGGGCCAGATGCAGCCATCGGCGGCGCGGCAATGGCTTTCCAGCCAGCCCGGGTCGGACGGTCCGCCCCAGGCCTTCAGCAACTTGCCGGCGGTGTCGAACTCCAGCACCGAAGGCGCGGCATTGCAGCAGTCCGCCGCCGGGCCATTGGGCCGCGCAAAGCCCAGCCCATTCGTCCCATTGCCGCCGCCGCGTACGTCCAGCGCGGCTTCATCGGTCGTCATGGTGCGCGGCCGGTTGTAGACCCAGATGTGATCATTCTGGTCGACATAGAGGCCGCCGATCTGGCCCAGCAGCCAGCTATGCGGCAGCGGCGCCGGCCAGCCGGGGTCGGAAACAAAGTCCGGCGTATGGGCCGTGGCGGGGCGGTGATAGACGCCGGTATTGGCATAGAGCCGGTCCAGAATGGACTGATCTTTTTTCACCGCATCCGCGGCCAAAGCACCACCAGATGCCAGCACTGCTGCCAGCACAACCCAGAACTTGCGCATGAAATGCCCCTTATTTGTCCCTTAGTTTGACGTGACCTGGTCCTGCGGGACCTCGATGACCAACACTCGTTTGGGTGCCGTGCCCACTTTCACGCGAGCAATTTCCTTTTCCGCCTTCACGTCCAGGATGGACGCATCGTCGCTGTCGGCATTGGAAACGCCCGCATACTTGCCGTCGGCCGAGAACCCGATCCAGTTCGGACAGGCGCCAACCGTGATCTTCTTGCCCAGTTTCTTGCTGGCGATGTCATAGACATAGACGCCCGCATCAGACACCGAGGTGATCCAGAGCTTCTTCGCATCCGGCGTCAACCCGATGCCGTGCACCGGCGTGTTCGGCGGCTCGACCTTGCAGGCCATCCACGGCATGGGCGGCAGGGCGATCTGCGACATGGTCTGGTTCGGGATGTCGATGATGGCCACGCCATGCAGGCCGCTGAGCGCCGTATAGAGCGTCTTTTCGTCCTTGGTGATCGCGAAGGGCCGCGGATCGCCCGCCACCTTCACTTCGTTGGTCACTTCCATCTTGTCCAGGTCGATGCGGTGGATGCGGAAGGCATCGCGTTCCTCGCAATAGACGATCGAGTTGCTGCCGCCCTCCGGCGTGAAACAGTTGTGGGGATGGCGGGTCGGGAAGCTCTTGACGATCTTCTTCTGGGCCACGTCCACCACCACCGCGGTGTTGACCGGCGCCAGCAGCGGCACCACCACATAGCGGCCGTCATTGGTGGCGGCACATTCATTGGGCTGGCCACCCAAAGGGATCGTGTCCGTCACCGTGTTGGTCTTGGTGTCGATCACCTTCAGGCTGTGTTCGGATTCGATGGTGGCGAAGGCGCGCCGCCCATCGGCCTGGGCGCACACGCCATGCACGATCGGCCCCACCTTGAGTGTCTTGACCACCTTCTGGGTGGCCAGATCGATGATGGTGATGTCGTCGCCCTGGCTGTTGGCGACATAGAGCATCGAGCGGGTGGCGGCAGCCGCACCGCTTGCCAGAGGCGCCAGACCCAGGGCAGCGCCCAGCGCCAAAAACAGACTCTTCCGCAGCGTCCTCATTCCCTGGCCTCGCCCGTTCTTTTGCTCATTTTTAGCCGAAGGACGGGGGCGGGGCCAGCCGGGTTCATGCCGCGGGCACCGCTTTCTGGGAGCGAATCGCCCGGTTGCGGGCCTAATCGCGAATGGGACGAACCGGGCCGAGCAGTAAGCCCTGATGGCGGCGCAGCAGGAAAATGCCGGCCTCGATCGCCAGCGCCGCCAGGAAAGGTGACAACGCCACCACCGCGCCATCCTCTTCCTCTTCCGCCTTCCACAAGGCACCCAGGGCGCAGAGCGCCAGGCCCGTCAGCAGCAATTTGCGCATCGGTCATTCCGTCCCGCGAAGTAGCCAGAGCCGAACGCTATAACTAGGCTGCAAGTTCCTCATTTGCGCAGTTCATGCGTTGCAAGATGATTGGAGGCCCGCCTGAAAAGCATCGCCATCATCGGAGCAGGGGTCACCGGCGTCACGACGGCCTATGCCCTGCTGAGCCGCGGCTACGATGTGACCGTGATCGACCGCCAGCGCTATCCGGCGATGGAAACCAGCTTCGCCAATGGCGGCCAGCTTTCCGCCAGCAATGCGGAAGTGTGGAACCGCTGGGCCACCGTCTGGCACGGCATCCTGGACATGACCAATCCGGCCAGCCCGCTGCTGGTGAATCCCGCGCCAAGCTGGCACAAATATTCCTGGTTCGCCGAATTCATTGCCGCCATTCCCCGATACCGCGCCAACACGATCGCGACCACGCGCATGGCCATCCATGCGCGCCAGCTTCTGTTCGAGATCGCCGAGAAAGAAAAAATCGATTTCGGGCTGGAGCGGCGCGGCATTCTGCACCTCTACAATGACCGCGCCGCTTTCGAGCATGGGCTGGAGGTGAGCCGGCTGCTCAAGGAAGGAGGGCTCGAACGGCGCACCGTCACCTCGGCGGAAATGCGCACCATCGAGCCCGCCCTGACCCACGATTATTATGGCGGCATCTTCACGCCCGATGACGCCACCGGCGATATCCACCGGTTCACCCGAGGCCTGGCCGCCGCCTGCACCGGCGCCCGCTTCCTGCAGGAAGCCGAGGTGCGCGAACTGCGCCATACCGGATCGCGCATCGAGATCACCCTCGACCTGGGGCCGCATGGCGACACCCATGGCGAGCAGATCACCGCCGACGGCGTGGTGGTCTGCGCCGGCGTCGGCAGCCGCGCGCTGGCGGCGCAGTTGGGCGACCGGGTGAACATCTATCCGGTGAAAGGCTATTCGATCACCGTGGACCTGGAGGATGCGCCCAGCCAGAAGGCGGCGCCGTGGGTCAGCCTGATGGATGATTCGGTGAAGATCGTTTCCAGCCGGCTGGCCGCCGACCGCTTGCGGGTGGCGGGCACCGCCGAGTTCAATGGTTACAACTACGACATCCGCGCCGACCGCATCGAACCACTGGTGACCTGGGTGCGCCGCGAGATGCCGCAGGTGAATACCAGCGCGGCGATACCCTGGGCGGGCTTGCGCCCCATGCTGCCCGACCTGATGCCGAAAGTGGGCGCTGGCGCCCTGCCCGGCGTTTTCTACAACACCGGCCACGGCCATCTGGGCTGGACCCTGGCCGCGGCGACCGCCGAGGCTATCACCGCCATCGTGGCGGCGCGCTTGCCAGTTTAACGGACGCCTGGATCTGGGCGGCTTGCCCTTTTTGAAGGGCCGCGCCAATACTCCGACAAATACAAGATAAGGGAGGCATTTGGTGGAAGGCAAACGTGGATTGAGCCGTCGAGGCTTTGCTCTGGCCACCACAGCGATGGCGCTTGCGTCCGGCAAGGCGGCCGCGCAAACCGCCGCAGCACCGCCACCACAGGGCGGCGCCGGCAGCGCCGGATATATCAAGCCGGATAGCATCTCCACGGTCGTCGCCAAGCTGGCCGGCGAACCGTTCGCGGCACCTATTGTCTTTGAACGGCACCATGCGCCGATCAAGTTGAGACCCTTCGCGCTGACCGAGGTGCGCCTGGGCGAAGGCCCCTTCCGCGCCGCGCAGGGCTGGAATGCCGGCTACATGAAACGGCTGTCCCTCGACCGGTTGCTGCATACCTTCCGCATCAATGCCGGCATACCCTCCAATGCCCAGCCGCTGGGCGGATGGGAAGAGCCGACGGGCGAATTGCGTGGCCATTTCACCGGTCATTATCTTTCAGCCTGCGCCCTGGGCTATGCCAGCACGGGCGATGCGGAATTGAAACAGCGCGGCGACACGTTGGTCGCGGGCCTGGCCGCATGCCAGGTGAAGCTGAACCAGGGCGGCTATCTCAGCGCCTATCCTACCGAGTTTTACGATCGTCTCGACAAGCACGCCGTCTATGTCTGGGCGCCCTTCTACACCATGCACAAGATGATGGCGGGTCTCCATGACATGCACAGCTTGGCCGGCAACGGCCAGGCGCTGCAGGTGCTGCTCGGCATGGCGGGCTGGGTCGATGACTGGACCGCCAGCAAGAGCGAGGAGCATATGCAGCAGGCGATCCTCGAGGTTGAATTCGGCGGCATGCAGGAGACGCTCTATAACCTCGCCGAGACCACCGGCGATGACCGTTGGGCGAAGGTCGGCGACCGCTTCACCAAGAAGCGCGTGTTCAATCCCCTGGCTTCCGCCCAGGACAAGCTGGCAGGCCTGCACATGAACACGCATGTGCCCCAGATCATCGGGGCGGCCAAACGCTACGAGATCTCAAGCGATCACCGCTTCCATGACGTGGCGCATTTTTTCTGGAACACCGTCACGGCCAACCGCACCTATGTCACGGGCGGCTCGTCCAACCGCGAGAACTGGCTGTCCAATCCCAGCCGGCTGTCGGAGGAATTCGTCCAGGCCTCGTCGCACCAGGAATGCTGTTGTTCCTACAACATGCTCAAACTGACCCGGCACCTGTTCGGCTGGAATCCCGATGCGCGCTTCATGGATTATTACGAGCGCAATCTCTTCAACCACCGCCTCGGCACCATCGAGGCGGGCACCGGCCTCAGCCAGTATTTCCTGGCGCTGACGCCCGGCTCCTACCGCATCATGGGGGGAGAGGATGACACCTTCTGGTGCTGCAACGGCAGCGCGATCGAGGAATTCAACAAGCTTTCCGACACCATATATTTCCATGACGGCAGGAATGTCTGGGTGAACCTGTTCCTGGACTCGTCGCTGGACTGGAACGACCGCGGCATCCGGATCGCGCAGCACACGAGATTCCCCCAGGAAGCGAGGACCCGCCTGGTCGTGGAAAGGGCGCCGGTGGATTCCTGGGCGCTCAATCTCAGGATTCCCGGATGGACCAGCGACGCAGCGCGGGTGCTGGTCAACGGCAAGCCGCTGGATGCGGGCGCCGTGCCCGGCAGCTATCTGCGGATCGCGCGCAAATGGAAAAAGGGCGATGAGGTCGTGCTGGAAATGCCCATGACGTTGCGCACGGAGAGTTTCGCCGATGACCGTTCATGGCAGGCGGTGCTGGTGGGACCGATCGTCCTGGCCGGTCAGTTTCCCAAGGGCGACATTGCCGCGACACCGACCAAACAGCACGGCCCGGACTTGAAGCAAAACCCATTCCCGGTGCCGGAACTGGCAATTCGCACCAAGGCGCCGCACGAGTGGCTGAAACCGGAAGCCGACCCGCTGACGTATCGCACGGTCGGCATCGGTCAGGACATTGTCCTCAAGCCCATTAGCCAATCCCAGGACCGTTACGCGGTGTATTGGAAGGCGGTCTGAACCGGCGACGAGTATCGGCAAAGCCAGGCGTTAGAATCTGCTGCGCGAAATCCGGCTCAGTAAGAGCGTGTTGCTATGCAACATAGCGGGTGACTATGCGATAGGCGCGCATCAGGATTTATGCCCCAAGATACCCTGACATCGGCGCAACAACGCAATCTCGACCGTGCTAAAGACGAAGCGCCCCGTCGCGTGCAGGCGGCCAACAGTAGAATCGAAGCTCAGTTTGAAGGACCACCATGAAAACCAAATCGATATCCGCAGGATTGATCCTCGCTGTCCTCCTGGCCACGCCTGCCGCGGCCGCAACGGTGCACAAAACACCCGTCGATGTGTTTCATCGATGGACGGACAAGGACCTTCTTGGTCTCACAGTCGGTGATAAATCAGCAGTGCTCAGCGATCACGAGACGTTCTGGATCGAGACCCTGGCGCGCGGCAAAAATGGCCAAGTGGAATTGCACGATCATTGGAACGATAACATCGTCGTACAGCAGGGCGAAGCGACCCTCACCTATGGCGGGAAAATGACAGGGGGCAAGGAAATCGAACCCGGAAATTGGCGGGGCACGGCGATCACGGGTGGAGAATCCTTGACGCTTCACGCCGGAGATGTGGTGGTGATTCCCTCGGGCATGCCCCATCTTTTCAGTGTCGAGAAGGGCAAGAGCATACGGTATCTGGTTTTCAAGTCGCGCCAGTAAAAGCGCCAAGTGAAAGCGCCATCAGGACCGCCCCAAGGAGACGAAATCCGGAGATACCGCGAAGCCTGCGGTATCTCCGCTTTCCTTAGCCCTTCGGCGCCGCGATCCCGGTCTCTATCAGCGTAGCTGCCGCTTCCGGCCGCGAAATGAAACGCAAGAAGGACGCAGATTCCCTGGGAGAAGCGGTGCGGGCCAGCACCGCGCCGGAATAGTGGATGTCAATATTCAGCTCCGCGGGAAATGTACCGGCCACCTGTATCCCCGGGATGTTGATTTGCTCGCTCATGGTTCCGCCGGAATAAGGCAGGCCTTGTTCCAGGATGGGCTTTCGCGGCGGATTCTGCGAAGGCACCGGTCGGATTCCCGCGAAATCCGGCCGTTCAAGCATCGCGGCGACCCGCTTGCCCGAACCGCTTCCGGTCGCCGGGTCGGGAAATGCGAGCGCGCCGCCCGCTCTCAACACGGCGATGAATTTCGGAAGCGTGGAAATGTCGGGCTTTGGCAGACCGGCTTTCATCGAAAGACCGAACTGCGCCAGCCCGACAGCAACCGTGCCCGGCTTCAAGCTGGCGGGCATCTTCGCCAGCTCCTCGCGCGGAAGCACGACGATGTCTGCCGGCATGCTGCCGGCCGCGTCCATGGCAACGCTGCCGACCGTGCCGCCCTTGACCGTTACTTTATTGCCGGTCTTTGCGGCCCATTCCGCGCCCAGCGCACGAAGCCCGTTCGCCATCGTGCCTGGCGAGATCACAAGAATCTCCACCGCCTGCGCCGCGGAGGCACTCAACACCAACAGCGAAAGCACGATAGCAATCCGATACTGCATATTCACTCCGTTCTCTTGTAAACCGGCTCAAGACGCCATCGACATCCGGCCCGCCACCCTGCACGGTCGGAATGGTTCAGAATAGTGTATGGCCTTTGTCCAGCCAGCTGGACGCGGTGCAAACCTTCGAGCACCATCCGAGATCCGCCCCGAAAAAGAAAACCCCGCCGGCACTCGCCGGCGGGGCACTACAAAAATGGGGCTCCGCGTAAGCTTTCGAAGGTGCGAAACCTGCGGGCGTTATAATGAAATGGATATAACGAGACAACCCTCGCGCAGATCTTTGGTTAACACCCCAAAAATTCGCCTGTGACACTGCCCGGCACCACGCCACCGATCAGAAATTACAAAGCCACCGCGTAAGGGCGTTGCACGTCGGTTGCCGCCCACCGGCCCGAAGAGCAACAGGCCCGCTCCGTCGCAGCGATTTGAGACACGCGGCTCTACATCGACGTAATGGGTCCCTCACGCGGGACGCCGCCCTCGGCGCGGCAGCGCGCTGCGCTTGTTGGGGGAAATCTTCACACCGGACTTCCACACCCAAAAAAGCGATTGCGATGGGAGAAAGCGCAAACCGTTGGTCTGATGGTACAGTTGGGTGGGCTCGAACCACCGACCTCCGGATCCACAATCCGGCGCTCTAACCAACTGAGCTACAACTGCACACACGGCCTTTCGGCCAACCGTCTGAGCCCTTGCCCGGCGCTCTCCCCGGGGCGCGCTTGGTTGCGCGCCCGTCCTCGGCTTCGCCTCGGACCCAACTGAGCTACAACTGCACAGACACCCTGGCCGCCTTTCGGCGGGCAGGACCGGCCTTCTATGAGCGCACCATAGCAAAAGCAAGGCCTTAGGTGGTGCAATCGGCCTAATTTGGGGGTCCGGCCTGCCCAATTTCCAAGGATAAGCGCCACCCCTGTACCTTTCAGGTCGGTTCGCTAGTCTGCCAGCATGAAGTTGCGGCGTCGTATTCTCATCCCACTAGGTCTGGGTCTGATCCTGCTGGTGGGCGCTCTGTTCTTTTTCACCCGTCCGCCGCCCATCCTCACCGTCATGACCTGGCCGGGCGCCTATGGCCGGGCCCAGGCCAATGCCCAGATGCACCCTTACGCCGCTCGCAACAATGTGGATGTGCGCCCCGCCGTCTGGGACGGCGACCTTGCCGACGTCCGCGCCATGGTGGACAGCCGCCAGTACAAGGCCGACGTGATCGACTTTGAATTGCCCAAGGCGGCCCAGGCCTGCAAGGAAGGCCTGATCGAGAAGATCGATCCATCCTATCTGCCCGACGGCGCCAATGGCGTCCCTGCGGCACAGGACTTCGTGCCCGGCGCATTCGGCCCCTGCTGGGTGGGCAGTGTGGTCTATTCCCAGGTGATGATCGCCTCGCCGCGCCTGCGCAGCGATCCGCAAACCCTCGCCGATTTCTTCGACACGCGGAAGTTTCCCGGCCGCCGCGCGCTCTCCCGCGCTTCGGCGAAATACAATCTGGAGATGGCCCTGTTGGCTGATGGCGTGGCGCCGAAGGATGTCTATGCCACCTTGGCGACACCCCAGGGTCTGGATCGCGCCTTCGCCAAGCTGCAGGCGCTTAATCCGATCTGGGCCCATGACAGCATCGGTGCCTTGCGCTGGGTCAAGGATGGCCAGGCGGTGATGGCGACCGTGCTGAACGGGGACATCTCGGCGGAAAAGGATTTCGCGCCCCATGTGATCTGGGATCACCAGCTTTACGAGCTCGACGTGTTCGCCATTCCCGCCGGCGATCCCGCCAGAACGCGCGCGCTGGATTACATCGCCTATGCCACCGGCTCGGAGGCCCTGGCGGGCATGGCGCGCTGGATGGCTTACGGTCCCGCGCGGCGGTCCGCCTTTGCCCTGGTCAAGCCCAATCCCGAGACCGGCGCCGACATGCGCCCATTGCTGCCCACCAATCCCAGCAATTTCGTGCATGCTTTCGCCGTCAACGAGCGCTGGTGGCTGGACCATGGCGCGGCGATCGCACCGCGCTGGCAGGAGTTCGTCTCGCGATGATGGCCTATGCCTTGAGGCGCCTCGCCAGCGCCATTCCCACGCTCTTCATCATCGTCACCCTGGCCTTCTTCATGATGCGCGCGGCGCCGGGCGGGCCTTTCGACAGCCAGCGCAAGCTGACGCCCGAGGTCGAGCGCAACATCAAGGCGGCCTATGACCTCGACAAGCCGTTATGGCGGCAATATCTGATTTATCTGGGCAAGGTCGCGCATGGCGATCTGGGCCCGTCCTACAAGAACAAGGACTTCACGGTGGTGCAGCTCATCGGCACCGGCCTTCCCGTCAGTGCGCGGCTGGGTCTTTCCGCCATGGCGCTGGCGCTGCTGCTGGGAACGGCGCTGGGCGTGGCGGCGGCGTTGAAGCAGAACCGGTGGGAGGATTATTCGGTGATGGCCGGCGCCATGCTGGGCATCACCATTCCGACCTTCGTCACCGCGCCGATCCTGACCCTGATCTTCGGCATCTATGCCGGCTTGTTGCCGGTGGGCGGCTGGAACGGCGGCGCGTTGCGCAACATGATCCTGCCGGTGATGGTGCTGGCCCTGCCCCAGATCGCCATTGTGGCGCGGCTGATGCGCGGCTCGATGGTCGAGGTGCTGCGCGCCAATTACATCCGCACGGCCCGCGCCAAGGGCCTTCCCGTCCATCGCATCGTGCTGGGTCATGCCCTGCGCGCCGCAGCCCTGCCGCTGGTGAGTTATCTCGGCCCTGCCCTGGCGGCGGTGCTGACTGGCTCGCTGGTGGTAGAACAGATTTTCGGCCTGCCGGGCATCGGCCGCTATTTCGTGCAAGGCGCGCTGAACCGCGACTATACGCTCGTGATGGGCGTGGTGATCTGTTACGCGACCTTGATCATCTTCCTGAATTTCCTGGCCGACATCACTTACGGCATCCTTGATCCCCGCGTGAGGCTCAAGTGATCGCCACCGGCCAGACGCTCAAGTCCTCGGAAGAGATCAAGGGCCGCAGCCTGTGGGTGGATGCGCGCCGGCGCCTGTTCCACAACCGCGCCGCCTTGGCCAGCATGATCATCCTGGGCCTGATCGCGGCCCTGGCGGTGCTGGCGCCGCTGCTGTCGCCTTTCGCCTATGACGAGGTCAATTACGACCTGATCGCCTGCGCCCCCGGCTGGTGGCCGGTCGAAGCGGCCTGCACCGCGCCGGGCCATATCTTCGGCACCGACGCGGTCGGCCGCGACCTCTTCGTCCGGGTGCTGTTCGGTGCCCGCGTCTCGCTGGCGGTGGGGCTGGTCGCTACCCTGGTCTCGCTCGTGATCGGTGTCCTTTATGGCGCGGTGGCCGGCTATCTGGGCGGACGCATCGACGGACTGATGATGCGCATCGTCGATGTGCTCTATTCCCTGCCTTTCATCTTCTTCGTCATCATCCTGATGGTGATGTTCGACCGCAATTTCATTCTGCTGTTCGTGGCGATCGGGGCGGTGGAATGGCTGACCATGGCGCGCATC
>CAYQZM010000216.1:0-9247 GCA_964421935.1 uncultured Rhizobium sp.
CGCCCACCCTTGTCCAGCGCCGAGAGCGGGTTGAGGGTCTCGCCCTTGGCCAGGACCACGTCACAGCCCGCACCCATGGCGATCTTGGCGGCGATCAGCTTGGAGGTCATGCCGCCGCGGCCAAAGCCGGAGATCGAGTCGCCCGCCATGGATTCGATCTCTTCAGTGATGGCGGTGACTTCCGGGATGTGCCTGGCATTGGTGTCGATACCGGGATTGGCGGTATAGAGGCCATCCACGTCGGACAGCAGCACCAGGCGATCAGCGCCCAACATCGAAGCGACTCTGGCGCCCAGCCGGTCATTGTCGCCGAACTTGATCTCGGCGGTGGCGACCGTGTCGTTCTCGTTGATCACCGGCACGGCACCGAGACCGACCAGCGTCCCAAGCGTGGCGCGGGCATTGAGATAGCGGCGGCGCTCTTCGGTATCGCCGAAGGTCAGCAGCACCTGGGCGGCGACGATGCCGCGGCTGGCAAACATGTCCGCATAGGCTTCGGCAAGACGCACCTGACCGGCAGCGGCGGCGGCCTGGCTTTCCTCCAGCCTGAGTTCGCCGGATGGCAGCTTGAGAAGCCGGCGGCCCAGGGCGATGGAGCCGGACGACACCAGCACCACCGACGCGCCATCCTTTTTCAGCGCCGCCACATCGTCGCAAAGCGAGGCCAGCCAGTCCCGGCGCAGCTCGCCCTTGGCGCCGTCCACCAGCAGGGCCGAGCCGACCTTCACCACCACCAGTCTGGCGTTCGCGAACAGGTTCATCGGCGTGCCGTCTTCTTCCTGGCACGCTTGGCGGTGCGGCTGCCGGTCTTGGCTCTGGCCTTCGCCTTGCCGCCGGGAGCCTTCACTGTCTTGGGCCTTACCGCTTTCCTGGCTGCCTTCTTCGCCTTGGCCTTTGCCGTGTCCATCCTGCGGGGCGACCTGGCGGGTCCCTTCACCGGCACGCCCGTTTTTTTCACGGATGTCTTTGCGGGCGCCGCTTCGGGCTTGGTCCGCGCGGCGGGCACGACAGGGGCGCTGAAATTCACTGCCTGGCGTTCGGCGCGGGTGCGCGGCACCGGCGCGGGCCTGGCATGGTGACGCTCTTCGGCGCGGGTGGTGCGGCGCCAGGTGATCTCCCGCGCCATGGCCCGCAGCACCGTGTTGATCCCCGCGCCGGTGACGCCGGAAATCACATGCACCGGCCGGCCGCTGACTTTTTCCAGCGCCGCCTTTTTCTTCGCCAGTTCCTTTTCGGGAATGGCATCCACCTTGTTCAGGGCGAGAACTTCCGGCTTCTCGCCCAGGCCATGGCCATAGGCGATCAACTCCTTGCGGATGGTCTTGTAGGTTTTCGCGACTTCATCACCGGTGCCATCCACCAGATGCAGGATCGTAGCGCAACGCTCGGCATGACCCAGAAAGCGGTCGCCCAGGCCGACACCCTCATGGGCCCCTTCAATGAGCCCGGGCAGATCGGCCAGCACGAAATCCGTCTCGTCGATCTTCACCACGCCAAGCTGGGGTTCGAGCGTGGTGAAGGGATAGTCCGCGATCTTCGGGCGCGCCGCGGAGACGCGGGACAGGAAGGTGGACTTGCCCGCATTGGGCATGCCGATCAGCCCGGCATCGGCGATCAGCTTCAATTTGAGGATAAAGATCCGCTCTTCCGCCGGCTGGCCGGGCATGGCGAAATCGGGCGCCTGGTTGGTGGCACTCTTGAAGTGCGCGTTGCCGAAGCCGCCATTGCCGCCCTTGAGCAGGCGATAGCGCATGCCGGGCGTGGCCATGTCGACGATCAGGCTCTCGCCGTCTTCCTCGTAGATCTCGGTGCCGACCGGCACTTTCATCACCGCATCGGCGCCGCCGGCGCCGGTCATCACCTTGCCCTTGCCGCCCTCGCCACTCTTGGCCTTCACATGCTGTTGGAAGCGGTAGTCGATCAGGGTGTTGAGATTTTCCACCGCTTCCGCAACCACGTCGCCGCCGCGCCCGCCGTCGCCGCCATAAGGCCCGCCATATTCGATGAATTTCTCGCGCCGGAACGCAATGCAGCCATTGCCGCCAGCACCGCTGGCGGCATAGACCTTGGCGACATCCAAAAAGCGCATCGTGACTACTCTTTATTTTGGTCGCGCCGGACGGCATTCGCTACGCTCATGTCGCCGGTCGCTCCCTAAGCGGCCTGTTTTCGCAGGAAATCGGCCCGCGTCAACAGCATGTCATGGCATAGAAGGGCCATGCCACGGGCCCGGCAATTGCGCATGGCCGAACCGTTATGGCGCGCGCCCAGCTTGGCCAGCACATGCCCCGAGGCCGGATTGTCGTAGAACCAGCCGGCATGGAGCTGGTCCACATCCAGCGCCGTGAAGGCATAGGTCACCAGCCGATGCGCCGCTTCCGTGGCATAGCCGAAACCCCAGAAGGGCCGGCCCAGCCAGTAGCCGAACTCATAGCCATCATCGGGATGCAGGCCCGCCATGCCCATGAACAGGCCATCGCCCTTGCGCTCGATGACAAAACGGTTGGCCTCGCCGGCCGCGATGAAGGCTTCTGCATCGCTTTCGCCATAGGGATGCGGAACCCGGCTGGTCATGCGCGCCACGTCATAATCGCTGAGCCACGCCGTCATGCTGTGAATGTCCGAAGGCCTTGGTGGCCTTAACCGCAATCTCTCGCTTTCCAAAATGCACATGTCATTCCCCCGCTCACTTTCGTGCGAGGGAAGAAAAAAGGGAGATGGCGGACCATCTCCCTCGCTTCAAATGGGCCGCCGATTTGATCGGCGGCCTATGTCTTCAGCCGCCTATTCTGCCGCGCTCTTCACCGCCGGATTCATGGCCGCGATCACGGACACGAAGGTGCGGCGCTTGTAACCGGTCTTGAACGAGACCTGGCCGTCGCGGAGCGCGAAAAGGGTATGGTCCTTGCCCATGCCCACGCCTTCGCCCGGATAGAACTTGGTGCCGCGTTGGCGCACGATCACATTGCCGCCCGAGACGGCTTCGCCGCCGAACAGCTTCACGCCCAGCATCTTGGGGTTGGAGTCGCGCCCGTTGCGCGAGGAACCGCCAGCTTTCTTGTGCGCCATGACTTACTCCTTGCCCGCCTTGATCCCGAGCACCTTCACCGTGGTGAAGTGCTGGCGGTGGCCGCGCTTGCGATGGGTGTTCTTGCGGCGCTTCTTCTTGAAGGCGATGACCTTCTCGCCCTGGCCATGGCCCAGGATTTCGCAGCTGACGGAAGCGCCCTTGACCAAAGGCGCGCCGATCTGGGGCTTGTCGCCGCCCAGCATCAGGACCTCAAGCTCGAGCTTGGCGCCCACCTCGCCCGCAAGGCTTTCCACCTTGAGGACGCTGTCCTTGGCAACCCGATACTGTTTTCCGCCGGTGCGGACGACCGCGTACATGGCCTAATTCCTTGAAATAACTTTGATTTCCGGGACGGTGAGTCCCCGAAAGAGCGCGGACTATACGCAAAGTCGCTTAAGCGTCAAGGACCAGCTTTTGCGGCCTTTTTTCGCCGCTCCATCACCTGGGCGAACAGGGCCCCGGCCAGCAGCAGGAATCCGACATAGGTCGCCATCCACTTGGCGTTGGAGATGGTGAGGGCGATGGACGCCAGCTGGTCGGTGGGAGCCGACAGCATCATCGAAAGCTGGAGCATATTTTCCACCGCATCCAGCGCCGCGCCGGCGATCGGCACGGCCGCCAGGGTGGTCAGGATACGGGCCAGGCGGCTGCCCCTGAGCGCAAAAGCTTCCCGTGCCAGGATGCCCGAATAGAAGAAAGCGGCGGCGTAAAGCGGCATCAGCAGATAATCCAGCCCCCAGTCGAAGCCCGCGCGCACGGAATAGCGCGAGGGCCACATTAAAAAGGCGGCGCGGTATTGGGCGGCCGTGGAGAAGGTCTGCAGGTCGGCGGTGCCATAGCCGGACAGGGCCTTCAGCCGCATGTCGGACCAGGTCAGCACAGCGAAAACAGCTGCGGCGGCCAGGGTGGAAAGCGCCCAGCGCCGGACCAGTGCCTGTTTGGTGATGCGCATCAAAAGTCCCGAAATATGCTAATTGCATCTTATGCTACGCAGGCGGACCACGGGAGACATTCTCTACAACTTTCACTGGGTGGTGCCCGACGAGGCGGCGCGCGCCATGCAGGCCTGGGCCGGCGGCCTGAAGACGTTCCTGAGACGCCGCGGCATCAAAGCCATCATCAATCTGCGCGGCCGCAACGACGATCTTTCCTGGTGGAAAAAGGAAACCGCGGCGGCCCAAAGCATCGGCGTGGCGCATCTCGATGCCATGCTGGATTCCCGAAAACTGCCGACCAGAGCGATGCTGGTGACCTTGATCGAGAGCTTCGATGCGGCGCCAAAGCCGTTCCTGCTCAAATGCTCCGGCGGCCAGGACCGTACCAGCTTCGCCGCGGCGCTCTATCTGATCCATCGCGACGGTTGGTCCGCGATGGAGAAAGCCCGCCTGCAGTTCGCGCGCTTTCCGTATCTGCATTTCCCCAAACGCCAGCAGCGCTGGCTGAAGCATTTTCTGGATTTTGCCCGCGCCGACAGCGGCGGTGCCTCTTTGGCGCAATGGATCAAGGACAGCTATACGCCGGAAAAGCTGAAGGCCTGGCTTGACGGCAACGGTCATGCCGGCAGCTACGCCGCCATCTTCACCGTGCCAACGCGTTCACCTCGTCAATGGTAGTTGTTTGATCACCCCCTCCGATCCAGCCTACGCGCCTAACGGCGCTTGGCGTTCGGTTGGCTTGGCCGCCAACCTCACCCTTCGCATCGCAAGCGCGTCCATACGCTGCTGCTATGGACCGGCCACCTCCCCCTCATCCATACGCTGTCGCTATGGATCGCTGCGCGCATGAGGGGGAGGCTCGAGATCGCGCCGGATGTTTTCCTGTGGCGCGAAAAATTCTCCCCTCTGGCGCAGAAGGCGCTGCTTGAAGAGGTCCAGGACAAGTTGAAAGAGGCGCCGCTCTACCAGCCGGTAATGCCGGGTTCGGGCCGTCCCTTTTCCGTGGAGGAAAGCAATTTCGGTCGCCTGGGCTGGGTTTCTGACAAGAGCGGCTACCGCTATCAGCCCACCCATCCGGTGACGGGAAAACCCTGGCCGGCCATTCCTGAGGCCTTGCTGGCCCTGTGGGTCGAGATCAACGGCGCACCCGCGCCCGAATGCTGCCTGCTGAATCTCTATCGCACGGGCGCCAAAATGGGCCTGCACCAGGATCGGGACGAGAAAGACGTCAGTGCCGCGGTGGTAGGGGTTTCGCTGGGCGATGAGGCCTTGTTCCGGATCGGTGGAACCGCACGCGGCGACCAGACCCGCAGCATCGTCCTGGCCTCCGGGGACGTCATCGCCTTTGGGGGAAGCGCGCGGCTCGCCTTTCACGGCATTGACCGCGTCCGGCCCGGAACTTCCAGGCTTCTGTCCGGCGGCGGGCGGCTCAGCCTGACCCTGCGACGCGTGGCGGACCCTCAGACATAAAAAGACCCCCGGCCGGGGGGCCGGGGGCAAATGCGCTTATCGCGCGAGGGGAGGCCGGGAGGGGATGACCGGCGACCCCAGCGAAGACAGGAACTGAAAGCGAGCGGGGGGCAGTGCCAACAGCTCACCGTCTTCACCATATAAACTATGCAAAGATGCAACAGGTTTCAAGAAAATTCGATCGCCTGACAGAATTATAATGACAGTGCTATTTCTGTCATATCCGTCATGTGCTTGGCACGGGGCGGCCCGGCCTAGCGGCGCGCTGGGTTGGGCGCCGCGTCCATACGCTGGCGCTATGAACCGTTCCTCGCTCACGCAGGTCCACTGGACCTACTCATCGCCTTGGCGCGGCGGACCACTCGTCACCCCCAGCCTTCCCTGACGCCCTTGCGCTTGCCGGCCGGATGGGCCGTGGGAATCTCGGCCAGTGGCGGCCCCATCCAGCGGCCCTGGCCGTGGCGAAAGCCCAGCCCCAGCGCCGCCTTGGCCATGGTCTCGCTCTCGATCCATTCGGCGATCGTGTCCACTTTCATCTCGGCGCAGAGCTTCGCCAAACCCGCCAACAGCGCATCATCGCGCTGCGACTGGCCGATTTGATGGATCAGCTTGCCGTCGAATTTCACGAAGTCGACGCTGAAGGCATGAAGATAATTCAGCGAGGCGGCACCGGCGCCGAAATCATCCAGCCCGACGCGATAGCCCATCTCGCGCAGCCCGGCGATCGCTTTGCCCGCGGTTTCCAGGTCGCCGATGTTGGCGGTCTCGGTGACCTCGATCAGAAGCCGCGGCGCCAGTTTGCGGCGCCTGGCCAGCATGCCGGCAAGAACCCCGAAGCTGGCGGGATTGGCGATGGTATCGGCGGAGACGTTGAAGGCGATATGCACGTCAGACAGCTGTTCGACCAGCGACATCACCTTGTTCGCAACCGCCAAGTCGAGGGCACCGGCAACGCCCAGCGCCTCCATGAACTGGATGGTCTCGGCGGTATCCTGCTTGCCGGAAAAGCGTGCCAGGGCCTCATAGTGCGAGGTCTTGCCGGAAGACAGATCGCAGATCGGCTGATAGGCGATCTGGAAATTGCCGCTGCCCACCGCCTCGGTCAGATCGGCGAGACGGCGCTGGGTCTCGTCCATCATCCGGGCGAAGGCGCCGGAAATGTCGGCACCGTCTTCGACTTTGCCTTTCTGGGCAAAGCGATCCACCACATAGCGCAAGGATAAAAGACGCTGCTCCGGCGAAAGGTCCGTGCCGGCAAGCCCGATCTGGGTTTCCGTCACCGCCAGGGAAACCAGGCCGTCGGCGGTAAAGGCTTCGGCCAGCTTCTTGGCCAGATCCAGTTTGCCGGATGCAGCCGGCGCCACGGCACCAAAGCTGGTTTCGGATAGTTGACCGGTGGCATTGGCGCCGCAGCTCTGCAAGGTGTCGCCGATGCGCTGCATCAGGGCGTCGGCTTTCTCGGCCGGAAGCTCCGCGCAGATCTCCGGCAGGTTCGGCACATTCACCAGGGTCAGCGCATCGTCGGGGCCTGCTTTCTGGGCCGCGGCCATGAAGCCATCGCGCGACGCCAAACCGGTCTTGGGATCGGTTCTGGCCGTCGGCGTGCGCACGCCGGGCCGCGCCAGGCTGCAGGAGACATTGGTGCCGTTCTGCGGCAGCCGGAACATGGCGAGGTTCGCTTCCGCGCCGGTGGCGAGCGTGAGCTTGTAAGGACCGGCGCGATCGCCGGATTTCAGCGCCTTGGAAAAAGTGGCGAACTTGATGCCTTCGGACGGCTTGAACAGCTTGCCCGCCGGCTTGCCCACCAGGGCCTCGTTGCTTTCCTTGACCAGGTCGTTGGCGGCGCCGGCCGCAAACAGAATCGTGCCGTTCTTGTCCATCTCGAACAGAAAATCGGCATTGGTAAAGGCAAAGCCCAGAAGACGGGCGCTGCTTGCCATGATGTCCCCGCCAGCACGCGATGCCTCAAAATCTGTCAGGGAAAGCTTAGGATGCTGTAAACGGGTATGACGGTTAAAGGGCTGTGCCGAAGCCGGCAAAAATGGCGCGGCTGAGCGGGTCTGCCGCGAACCGCCATTCCGGATGCCATTGCACGCCCAAGAGAAAGGCCTTCGCGGCCGGCAGGGATACGGCCTCGATCTGGCCGTCCGGAGCCGTGGCTTCAACCCGCAGCGGTGACGCCAGCCGGTCCACACCCTGATGATGCAGGGAATTGACCATGGCACGCGTCAGACCGGAGAGGCCGGCCAGAACGCCATCGGGAACGATCATCACTTCATGTGCCGGCGCATATTCGCGATCCCGCGGCACATCCTGCGGCTCGCGATGATCCAGCCGCCCAGGCAGCTCATGCAAATGCTGATGCAGGGTGCCGCCCAGCGCCACGTTCAGCTCCTGAAAGCCGCGGCAGATGGCGAGCAGCGGCTTGCCGCTTTCGATCGCCGCGCGCAGCAGCGGCAGGGTGGTGGCATCGCGGGCTTCGTCGAGCCCGGTGCCGGGCCGCGCGCTTTGGCCATAGTGGCGAGGCGCGACATTGGAGGGCGCGCCGGTGAAGAGCAGCCCATCCACCGCCGCCAGCACGGCGCGGACATCGAGCGGGGCATCGGTCGAGGGGATCAGCAATGGCAGGGCGCCGGCGCCATCGCGCACCGCGACGACATATTCGTCGTTGACCGTATGCAGGGCCATGTCGTCCAGCACATGCCGGTCGCAGACAATGCCGACGGTTTTCATCGGCGATCCGGCTTCATCGGCCAGGTTGCGCTTGTGTCCGCTGGGCGGTCCGGGGCGCCTTTTGCGGCGGCGTAAACAGGGTCGGATCGATGGCCGCGCCGGCCTCGACGCTCTGCAGCGCCACCGTGGTGTTGCCGCCCTGATTGTCGCGCACCGTCCATTGCCTGAGCTCCAGCCCCGGCGAAGAGAAGACCATGGTGATGTTGGAATTGTTGCGGTTGGTGCTGGTGCGGGCCTGCACGGTCACCATGCCGTTCTGGTCATTGACGCCCATTACCGCCCTATTGGCCTTGAGATCCACAGTCTGGTTCAGCAGAAGGCCCAGCGGCGTGTCCGACAGGTCATAGGTGTCCAAGGTGTTGAGACGGGAATTCTTCACATAGACGCGACCATTGGTGGCCACGATCAGAAGCGGGCTGGGCGGGTCATACTCGAAACGGATCTGACCCGGCTTCTGGATATAGAGCGTGCCCTGATCGGTGCCCCCTTCCGGACCGATCTGCACGAAGCGGGCCTTCAGACTGTGGATGCCGTTCAGATAGGCGCTGATCTTGTCGAGCTGGGCTTTCTGCTCGTCGCTATAGGCCGGCGTGAGACGCTGGGGCGCCATCTGGCCGGCGGCTCCCAGAAAGGGGATGGCGGCGATGGCGGCCAAGGCAAGAACAGAACGGGCAACAATGGAACGGCGCATAGGGAATGCTCGCACGGCAATGGGGAAAAATTCGGGCGATTTGCGCATCACGCTAGTGTCCCGATTCCGAAATTCGCATGTTCTCTATATCGGGCTCCAGGCGAATTTCGGAATCGAAGGACACCAGCAACTTATTGAATCTAGTGTCGTTTGGTTTCGAAGCTCGCCTTTGAGGCTGATATCGATAATATGGCGAGCTTCGAAACCACGACACTAGCGGCAAGATAGGGTCGGGCAAGGAATAAGCAACCCCGATGTCCGACAGTCATAACGCCCTTGACCGTATCGCGATCCTTGGCGCCGGCGCCTGGGGCACGGCGCTGGCGCTCGCCACCCACATGGCGGGCC
>CAYQZM010000217.1:0-14295 GCA_964421935.1 uncultured Rhizobium sp.
GCTTTCGTCGCTTTCGCAGGTCCACTGGACCTGCTCACACGCCTGGGGCGTGCCGCTCCTCAACCCTTGAAGTCGGCCCCCTGCAGTCCTACTCTTTATGACGCACCGTTGATCTTTTTCAAAGATTTATCAGCGAAATCAGTGCCTTAACAAATGACAAGTTCGGCGACCGGGTAAAATCCGGTGGCGCGAGCTTCTTTTTTTGCCGGACGGACACGATGATGGAAAAGATTCCGATGACGCCCCAGGGCTTCCAGGCCCTGGAAGCGGAACTGAACCGCCTCAAGAACGAGGACCGCCATGAAGTGATCAAGGCGATCGCGGAGG
The DNA here is from genome assembly GCA_964421935.1 of uncultured Rhizobium sp. Lineage (GTDB taxonomy): Bacteria > Pseudomonadota > Alphaproteobacteria > Micropepsales > Micropepsaceae > Rhizomicrobium. The sequence goes on from CAYQZM010000217.1 coordinate 328, forward strand.
CGCGCGCCCATGGCGATCTGTCGGAAAATGCCGAATATCACGCCGCCAAGGAGCGGCAGAGCTTCATCGAGGGCCGGGTGCTGGAGCTGGAAGACCAGCTTGGCCGCGCCGATGTCATCGACATCACCAAGCTGTCGGGCACCAGCGTCAAGTTCGGCGCCACCGTCACCCTGGTGGACGAGGACACCGACGAGGAGCGCAAGTATCAGATCGTGGGCGACCTGGAATCGGACGCCAAGCGCGGCCGCATCTCGCTCTCCTCGCCCATCGCGCGCGCCCTGATCGGCAAGAGCAAGGGCGACACGGTGGAAGTCGCCGCCCCCGGCGGCGCGCGGTCGTATGAGGTCCTGAAAGTCGAGTTCAAATAGCGCGGGCCTTTTGCGCCGGGAGTTCGTCGCGTTCGCACGCTGACGTTACGAACTCGCTCATGCACGCTTTTGGTGCACATCGCTCGTTGCTACGCTGTCGCTAGCAACCCTGCTCCCGCCGCAAAATCCCTCGCGCTAGATAATTCCCGGGATAAAGCGCTTGGTGCGGGCCCGATAGGCGCCGTACTCCGGATAGGCCTGTTCCAGCACCTGCTCTTCATAGTGGCTGCGGATCCAGAGCAGCACCATAACCAGGACCGCCAATACCCAGGACCAGGGCGCGCGAAATTGCAACGCCGTGCCGCAGATCGTGATCATTTCCACGGTGTAGAGCGGATGGCGCGCCAGGGCATAAGGCCCGCCCGTCACCAGACGGCGCGCTTCGGGCATGATCGAGAAGCTCTTGCCCAGCCGCCATAGCACCAGAAGCGAACCCAGGCTGCCCAGTCCCACCAGCAGCGCCGCAAGGATCTGCGCCCCCAGGCTCAAATGCGCCACGGGAAGCTGAAGGATGCCCACCCCCAGGAAGGTACCCACGAACCCGAACGCCCGCGGCAGCACGCCCTTGGACCTGGCCACGGGGCGGTCGCGCACCACCAGAAGATAGATCAACAGCAGGTCGAACAGCGCCACCAGACTCAGAGAAACGAATTGCACATAGGTAAACAGCGTGGCGGTCCCCGCGCCCATCAGCTGCGCGTCACTCACCAGAACCGGCCTGATCTGCAACGCGCCATAGGCAAACCACAAAATCAGCGGCAGCGCGGCGATGGCGTCATAATATTTGGTCTGCTGCATCCGCAACAGGCGCGGATCCGGCTCCCCCGGCACCAGCACCCAGGCCATCAGCGCCAGCCAGCCAATGCCGAAATTGGCCGCCAGCGCCACCCAGAAGGTGGCGGTAGGATCGTTGGGATTCACGGTGATGAAGGACGGCGCCAGATAGTGCAGCAGCAATGATTGCACCGGCGACACCAGCAGGTTCAGCAGCGCGATCAGGAAAAAGCGGCGATGGCCGCGCGCGAAAGCCAGTACCGCCGGCAGGAAATAGGCGAACAGCGCCAGCGCGCCGAACAGCAGGGTGATGCTCTTGGCTTGTCCCGTGATGATCTGATGCCAGAGTTGCGCCATGGTGCCCCCGAACGCTTTCAACGCCTCTTATTGTTGCCGCCGCGCCAGCAACCCCACCAGCTCGGCGACCTCGGTGAATGTTCCATCCGGCGACAATTCCCGCAAGGCTTGGCCCAGGGCTGCGGCGAATTCTTCCGCGCGGCTGCCCAGCGCCTCGCGCGAGCAGGTGGACATGGAAAAAGCGCGCCCCACGATATCGTCGGCGGTCAGCGCCTGGCGGATGGTCACCGACAGACCGTCAAGCTGGGTGAAGGCACTGGCGAACAGGAAGGGTTCATAGCGGCGATGGCCGCCGCGGCGTTCGGCGATGTGGGGTGCCGCATCGCGTCCGAACCTGTCCTGCACGGCGCGGAGCGTCTTGAACCAGGCATTCTCATCGACCGGCGGATGGGCATCGTGAAACAGGCCAACGCCACCCTCAGGCAGGATCAGCCTGTCCAGCATCGCCAGGGTTGCTGACCGGTCCATCCAGTGGAAGCTGCGTCCCATGGTCACCAGCCGGTACGACCCCATGCCGGGATGAAGATTGGCCGATCCACCCTCACGGAAATCCACGATTACGCCGGCGGCCCTGGCCCGTTCGGCCGCGGCGGCCAGCATGTCCGGCTCGGGGTCCATGGCTGTCACCGCCATGCCCAACCTGGCAAAGCCGATGGCCAGCATGCCTGTGCCTGTCCCCAAATCCAGCACGGGATCGCCGGGTTGGAGCCCGGCCAAATCCCTCATCCGGGCCAGCAGGCGCTGTGGGTAATCCAGCCGGTAGCGGTCGTAATAAGCGACAGTGCTGCGAAAACGGGCTTCAGCATCCTGCCGGTTTTTTTGTTGGTCGCCGTGGCTCACGCTTTCGCCTTTTTTGAGAGGTCGTTCCGGCTCACGCCTTCACCCTTTTTGAGGGGTGCTCTGGCTCACGCCTTCGCCTTTTTGAGGGGTCGCTCCGGCTCGCGCCTTCGCTCTTTTGAGAGGTCTCTCCGGCTCGCGCCTTCGCTCCGGGGAACTTTTTGGACTTTGCTTTGTTGATCATGACCTTATACTAACCGAACGACATTTTTACCGAACGGATTCAAGGGCCCCATGGCCAATATCGCCCTGGTCGACGACGACAAGAACATCCTGGCCTCCGTCAGCATGCTGCTGGAGCAGGAGGGTTATCATGTGCGCACCTTCACCGACGGCGCCGCCGCGCTGACGGCGTTGACCACCACGCCACCCGATCTTGCCATCCTCGACATCAAGATGCCCCGCATGGATGGTTTGGAGCTGCTGCGCCGGCTGCGTCAGGCCAATACCGAATTGCCGGTGATCTTCCTCACCAGCAAGGACGAGGAGATCGACGAGCTGATGGGCCTCAATGCCGGCGCCGACGATTATAGCCCCAAGCCTTTCGCCCCGCGGCTGGTGCTGGACGGGGTGCGTGCCGTGCTGCGCGGGGCCGAAGGCCGCGGCGCTCCACCGGCCCCCGGCACCGACAATGGCAAGAAGGAAGCGCTGGTGCGCGGCAAGCTGGCGCTCGATCCGCAGCGCCACGAATGCACCTGGGATGGCAAGCCGGTGCGGCTGACCGTGACGGAATTCCTGATCCTGCAGGCGTTGGCGCAGCGGCCCGGCTTTGTCAAAAGCCGCGACAGCCTGATGGATGCGGCCTATGACGATCAGGTCTATGTCGACGACCGCACCATCGACAGCCACATCAAGCGGCTGCGCAAGAAATTCAAAGCCGTGGCCGACGACTTCGACGCCATCGAGACGCTGTATGGCGTCGGATACCGTTACCGCGAATAGTGCCCCACTTTTCGGCCCTCACCTGGCGCATCCTGGGGTTCAATGCGCTGGCGCTGATCGTGCTGACCGGCGGCGTCATCCTGGTGCAGTTTTCCGGCCGCGACCTGGTGGAGGAGCGGCTCTCCGGCGTGCAGCAGCAAGCCGCGATCGTCGCCAGCGCCATCGCCGAATATGCCAGTGACGTGGAAACCAGCACGCTCAACCTGGACGCGGCCGAGCCCCTGTTGCGCCAGCTCATCGGTCCTACCCGTCTGAGAGCGCGCGTGTATCTTGTATCCAACAACACCGCCGCTCTCGACACCCGCTTCCTGTTACGGCGCAATATCGTAACCTCGCAGGAGCTGCCGGCGCTGGATACGACGGGTCAGATCAAGGCCTGGCTGATGCGCATCTATGACGGGATGATGGGCGTTCGCCCCTTCGCCGAACTGGCGCCCTATTCGGAAGGCCGGGGCGACTGGCACAATTACCAGGAAGTGGTGAACGCCTTTTCGGGGCGGACCTCCGCTGCCGAGCGGGTCGATGACCAGAACCGCCTGATCCTGTCGGTCGCCGTGCCCATCCAGCGGGTGCGCGCGGTGTCCGGCGTCCTGTTCGTCACCACGGAGGGCGGCGATATCGACGATATTCTGCGCCAGGAGCGCTTTACCCTGATCGAGGTCTTCCTAGTCGCCTTTGCCGTCATGCTGGTGACCTCGCTTTATCTGGCCAGCACCATCGCCGAACCGGTCAAGCGGCTGGCCGCCGCCGCCGATATGGTGCGGTCCGGCGCGGGCGGGCGCAGCGACATTCCCAACTTCCCGGAGCGCACCGACGAAATCGGCGATCTGGCCGACAGCCTGCGCTCCATGACTGGCAACCTCTATGACCGGATCGACGCGATCGAAAGCTTTGCCGCCGACGTGGCGCACGAGCTCAAGAACCCCCTCACCTCGCTGGCAAGCGCGGTGGAGATGTTCTCCCGCGCCAAGGATGCGGAGGCTCGCGCCAGGCTGCTGGAGATCGTGCGCGGCGATATCAAGCGTATCGACCGGCTGATCACCGATATTTCCGACGCCTCGCGCCTGGACGCCGAACTGTCGCGCGAAACCAAGGAGCCGGTGGCTCTGTCGCGGCTGCTTGCCACCATCATCGAGATCTACCGGATGACCGACAATCCCCAACATGTCGAGTTCATGCTGCATGACGAGCTGCCGCCCGGCATGGTGGTGCGCGGCCGCGACGAGCGGCTGGGCCAGGTTTTCCGCAACCTGATCGACAATGCTGCCTCCTTCAGTCCCGAGGCCGGCAAGGTCATCGTCACGGCGGTCAAGAATGACATGATCGCGCGGGTGACGGTGGAGGACGAAGGCCCAGGCATTCCGCCGGAGAATGTGGAGTCCATCTTCGAGCGTTTCTATACCGAGCGGCCCGGCGAGAATTTCGGCAGGAATTCGGGCCTGGGCCTTTCCATCGCGCGCCAGATCATCGAGGGCGCGGGCGGGCGTATCTATGCGGAGAACCGCGACCCGGAGGGGCAGCAAGGAGCCGGCGCGCGGCTGGTCGTGGAATTGCCGCTGAGCATTCATGGCTGAGGTCAACATCCATGCGAGCTGCGTGGCGCTGGGCGCTTACGGCGTCCTGCTGCTGGGCAGGAGCGGCGCCGGCAAATCCGATCTTGCCCTGCGCCTGATCGACGATGGCGCGCGTCTGGTGGCCGATGACCGCACCATCCTCTTCACTCGCCGCGGCCAGCTTTATGCCAAAGGGCCCGACAGCATCCGGGGGCTGATGGAAATAAGGGGGCTCGGCATCGCGGAATTGCCCTGCCGCAAGGATGTGAAAATCGCGCTGGTCGTGAAACTGGGACGCGCGGCTGTGCGCCTTCCCGTTCACCACAGTTTTCAAGCGCCGGCTGGGCTTTCGGTCTTGCGCCCCCCGCCCGAGATCCTGCTGAACAGCCGGGAGGCTTCGGCGCCGGCCCGCATCCGGGCGGCCTTGGCGGGCTTTTCGAAGGGCTTGTTTCGCGACACTTTTATCCCCAAATAAGCCTTCCCAGCCCGCGCGCTTTTGATACTGTCCGCGCCGCTAAGGAACCCGCATGATCGGCATTGTTTTGGTTACCCACGGGCGCCTCGCCCAGGAATTCATTTCCGCTATGGAGCATATGGTCGGGCCGCAGACCCATCTGCGCGCGGTCTGTATCGGGCCCGAGGACGACATTGAGCGGCGCCAGCGCGAGATCGCGGCTGCGGCCCGTTCGGTTGACGTGGGCAACGGCGTCATCATCGCCACCGACATGTTCGGCGGCACGCCCTGCAACCTGGCGCTGACCTTGCTGGAGCGCGGCAAGATCGAGGTGCTGGCGGGCGCCAACCTTCCCAGCCTGATCAAGCTGATCGACATCCGCGCCAAGCTGCCGCTGGAACAGGCCGTGAAAGAGGCCATCGATGCGGGCCGCAAATATATGCGCGCCGGCAGCGCGGACCTGGCATAGCGGCGGCGAATGGCCAAGATTTCCGCTCGCGTGATCATTCCCAACAAGCGCGGGCTGCATGCCCGCGCCAGTGCCAAGATCGTGGAAGCCTCGGCGCGCTTCAAATCCGAGATTCACGTGGTCAAGGATGGCAGTGCCGTCAATGGCCGCTCGATCATGGGGCTGATGATGCTGGCCGCCTCCATCGGCTCGCAAGTGGAGATCACGGCCGAAGGCCCCGACCAGGAGGAAGCGCTGAAAGCTATCCTGGCGCTGGTAGAGGCAAAGTTCGGAGAAGAGTGACCTTTGGTCACTCTTCTCCGAGCTTGCCAGGGTGGCCGCGCGGCAGCGTCTTAGGCCACCCGCGGCAGGACACTTATGCTCCGCCCGCGCAGCAGCACTTTAGGCCCCTCGCGCCCGGACATGGCATAACTGGCCCATGACCGTTTCCATCACCGCGCTGGTCCTTGTGGCCGCACTGCTCCACGCCTCGTGGAACGCGATGCTCAAGGGTGGTGACGACCGCTTCTGGTCGATGATGGTCATGGCCGTAGTGGCGGCGCTGACCTCCGCCGTCCTGCTTCCGTTTTCCCCCCTGCCCCTGGCGAGGAGCTGGCCCTGCATCCTGGGCTCGTCGCTGCTGCATATCGGTTACTATGCCTTTCTCGTCCGCGCCTATCGCAGCGGTGAGTTCGGCGCCGCCTATCCCGTGGCGCGCGGTTCCTCACCGTTGCTTGTCACCCTGGGTGCCGCATTTACAGCGCACGAGCTGCCGACTGTCAGAGCCTTGGGCGGTATCGTGCTTGTCAGCGGCGGCATCATCTCCCTGGCCTTCCGCGGCCGCCGCCTGCCGGAGACCGGCATCTTTTATGCCCTGGGCACGGGCTTTTTCATTGCCGCCTATAGCGTCACCGATGGCATCGGCGCCCGGCTGTCGGGCAACGCCCCGTCCTACACGCTTTGGATGTCCGTCTGTGAGGGCGTCGCGGCAATTCCGTTTTACCTGGTCTGGCGGCGCGACTGGCATCTGTGGCGTGGCCCGTTCCGGACCGGCATGGCCGCGCTGGGCGGTGTGGTGTCGCTGCTTGCCTATGGCATCGTGATTTTCGCCATGACCAGGGCGCCGATGGGCACGGTTTCGGCCTTGCGGGAGACCAGCGTATTGTTCGCTGTCTTGCTGGGCAGGATATTCTTCGCCGAACAATTAACCGCGCGGCGCATAGGATCGGCGCTGGTAATCGCGGCAGGAGCCCTGTGTCTGGAATGAGAATACGCACAAACATCATACTGCTGGTCCTGGGGCTTCTGCTGGGACCGGCGCTCGCCCAGCCCTCCGTCCAGCCTGCGCTGTCTGCCGCCCAGATCGCCACACCCTCGCTGTGGCATATCAAGGGCGACCCTCAAAAAGGTGATAAAGGCGAGATCTATCTGTTCGGCTCGGTGCATGTCCTGCCGCCCAACCTGCAATGGCACACGCCCGCCATCCGTCGCGGCCTTTCCCGCAGCGACGTCTATGTCTTCGAGGTCCCCCAGGACGAAAAGGCGGTGGCCGAACTGCAAGGCCTGATCCAGGCAAAAGGCTATCTGCCGCAAGACCAGAGCCTGCGCGGCTTGCTGCATCCCGAGGCACGTCCCGATTTCGATGCCGCGGTCGCCACGTCCGGCGTGCCGCTTGCCGCCGTGAATCATGACAGGCCCTGGCTTGCCGGCATCCAGCTGATGTTTGCCCAGATGGCCAAGCTTAATTTCGGCCGCGAGGACGGCGTGGAGGCGGTGCTGACCGACATGGCCACAAGCGGGCACAAAGAGACACGCTATCTGGAAACCATTGCCGAGCAGTTCGCGCTGCTGGCCCCCGATGACGGCACTCTGGAGCTGGAGGAATTCGAAGCCGGCCTGAAAGACCTGCGCGATGTCGGCAGCGAGCTGGAACCGATGGTGAAGGCCTGGAGCCATGGCGATCAGGCAGAGCTGGACAAACTGATCAACGGCGACCTGGACCAGTTCCCACAGGCGCGCAAGGAGCTGCTGGACGACCGCAATGCGCGCTGGGTGCCCAAGATCGAAGCCATGCTGAAGGAGAAACACATCTTCTTCATCACCGTGGGCGCCGGACATCTCACCGGCCCCAAGGGCGTGCCCGCCCTGCTGCGCAAGGCGGGATATAAGATCGAGGGGCCTTAGCTGGTGGCGCCTCACTCTCCGACAAGCTCAGGGTGAGGATTTCTTTTGCCCCTCATGCTGGTCGCACTACGCTGTCGCTAACGACTGTCGAAGCATGAGGAGCCCGGGCCCCGCGAACCGGCAGCGGGTTCAGCTGTCGGGATGGTCCTTAAGGTGGAACCGCTTTTCCAGCGCGCGCAGGACCACCATCAGCACCACGAAAATCACAACGCCCAGGCCGACGATCGCCCAGGGCGCGCAGGCAGTTGCCAAACCCATCGCGGCCACCGCCCAGACTTCCGCCGCCGATGTCAGGTTGAAGACTTTATGCGTATCGGTATCGCGCAGCAGGATGCCGCCGCCCAGAAAACCGATGCCCACCAGCACGCCTTGCACCGACCCCTGCAGGACGCGCGCCAGCGCCTCGCCATTGCCTTCGATGTCGGGAACATGGGTGAGAGACAGGGTTACCAGCGCGGCGGCGAAGCTGACCAGGCCCAAGGTGCGCATGCCGGTGGGCTTGCCCCTGAGCATCCGCTCCAAACCCAGCGCCATGCCGATCACCGTGGCGGCAATCAGGCGCAGACCAATATCCAGCGCGTCATAGGGAATGGCGAAGCTGCCGGCGTACATGCCCGCCAGTCTGGCCCCGGGTTCCCGGAAATCCCAGCCTTTCAGGTAGGATAATCATATGCAGATTTCTTTATATGTTCCTTGCCCCGCCGGGGTCCGGCTGCTATAGGCGGGGCCCGCAACCTCTCGGAATCTCTCCATGTCGGCCGCGCCTGCCAAAGTTTTCAGCGACTACATCGTCAAGGACATCAGCCTGGCCGAATGGGGCCGCAAGGAGCTGAACATTGCCGAGATCGAGATGCCCGGCCTGATGGCGACCCGCGCCGAATATGGCCCAAAGCAGCCGCTCAAGGGCGCGCGCATCGCCGGCTCGCTGCACATGACCATCCAGACCGCGGTGTTGATCGAGACCTTGAAGGCGCTGGGCGCCGACATCCGCTGGGTGTCGTGCAACATCTATTCGACCCAGGACCATGCGGCCGCCGCCATCGCCGCGGCCGGCATCCCGGTCTTCGCCGTCAAGGGCGAGAGCCTGAAGGACTATTGGGACTACACCGCCAAGCTGTTCGAATGGCATGGCGGCGGCTATCCCAACATGATCCTGGACGATGGCGGCGACGCCACCATGCTGGTGCATGCGGGCCTGCGCGCCGAGAAGGGCGACACCGCCTTCCTCGACAAGCCGGAGAATGAGGAAGAGGAAGTTTTTTACGCCCTGATCAAGCGCCTGTTGAAGGAAAAGCCCAAGGGCTGGTTCGCCGAGATCGCCGCCAGCATCAAGGGCGTCTCGGAAGAAACCACCACCGGCGTGCACCGCCTCTATCTGATGGAAAAGGACGGCAAGCTGCTGTTCCCGGCCATCAATGTGAACGACAGCGTCACCAAGTCCAAGTTCGACAATCTCTATGGCTGCCGCGAGTCGCTGGTCGACGGCATCCGCCGCGGCACCGACGTGATGATGGCCGGCAAGGTCGCCATGGTCGCAGGCTTCGGCGATGTGGGCAAAGGCTCGGCCGCCTCGCTGCGCCAGGCCGGCTGCCGCGTGATGGTGTCGGAAGTCGATCCGATCTGCGCCCTGCAGGCCGCCATGGAAGGCTATGAAGTCGTGACCATGGAGACCGCGGCGCCCAAGGCCGACATCTTCGTCACCGCCACCGGCAATGTCGACGTGATCACCCTGGAGCATATGCGGGCCATGAAGGACCGCGCCATCGTCTGCAACATCGGCCACTTCGACAGCGAGATTCAGATCGCCGCCACCCGGAACCTCAAGTGGCACAATGTGAAGCCGCAGGTGGACGAGATCGAATTCCCCGACGGCAAGCGCATCATCATGCTCTCGGAAGGCCGGCTGGTGAACCTGGGCAATGCCATGGGCCATCCCAGCTTTGTGATGAGCGCCAGCTTCACCAACCAGACCCTGGCGCAGATCGAGCTCTACGCCAATCCGGGCAAGTATCAGAAGAAGGTCTATACCCTGCCCAAGCATCTGGACGAGAAGGTCGCCCGCCTGCACCTGGCCAAGATCGGGGTGGAGCTGACCGAGCTTTCCACCAAGCAATCCGATTACATCTCGGTGCCCAAGCAGGGCCCGTACAAGCCGGACCACTACCGCTACTAAGACCGAGCAAGACTTCGGATCAGGGCGCGCCCTCCCTCGCGGAAGGCGCGCCTTGTTCATCTTGGTTAAAAAATTCTTACGGCCTCAAGCTGCGTTGCGCCCCTCTCGGTGCGTTTCTTAACGCCCTGATTCGACTCGCGATTCGTCCACAGCTCGCAAAATCTTGCGCTGTTAGCCGCATGTGGTTTTTAGGACTTTATTAACCACAATCCCTAGGCGGACTCGGCTCCCGAAGCTATCTTGTTGATTCCAAAGTGATTCGCCGAACAGGCGCAGGTTAACGGGGGCTGGCGGCATGTGTCCCAAATTGGGACATAACAGGAGGCCGGGGGCGGCAGGGCGTAGGGCTTTGCTTGCTGCCTCCCCGCTTGCCTTGTTGATCGCCCTGGGGTCGGTGCCTGCCCTGGCCGCCTCGGACAGCCAGCTCGCTGCAGCCTTTCAGAACGGCAACATCGTCGTCCTTTCGGCTCTGGCCTGTGGCGGTGTCGCCCTGGCGGTTGCCGCGGGCCTCTGGGCCTTGGCCGAACAGCGCAATGCCCGGCGCCTGGTCCGCTCCTTGCGGGCGGTGGGCGCCAAGGCCAAGGCCGCACTGGGCGAGCGTGATGCGCTGCTGGGCGCCGGCCGCGAGGCGCTGGTGGTCTGGGGCCGCGATGGCTCGGGCCCCTTCTCCTACAATGGCGGCGACGAGCAGCTGCAGTCATGCCTGCGAGGTGCCGAGGCCCTGGCCCTGTCGGGCGCGATCGATGGTCTTGCCGACCGCGGCGCCGGTTTCACCCTGACCGTGCACGATGCCCATGGCCGCCTGTTCGTGGCGCGCGGCCGCGCCGTGGGCGGCATGGCCGCGGTGTGGCTGGAAGAGCCGCAGGTACCGGTGGTGGAATCCGGCGCCGACTACAAGGCCATTCTGGATGCCCTGCCCATTCCGGTCTGGTTGCGCGACAAAGGCCTGGCCCTGACCTGGGGCAATCACGCCTTCCTGAAGGGCGCCGGCGCCAAGGACCTGCAAACCGCGCAGCGCGAGCAGCTGGCGCTGGACAAAGCCGAGCGCGATCTCGCCGCCCAGGCCCGCACCCAGAATGCCCGCCAGGAATCCAAGCGCGTCTCGGTGGTGAACGGCCAGCGCCGGGCGCTGTCCTTCACCGAAATTCCCTTGGGCGATGCCGGCGTCATCGGCACCGCCGTGGATGTGACCGATACGGCGGCGGCGGAAGCCCGGTTGCAGCATCACGCCGACGCCCATTCCGATACGCTCGATCGCCTGCAGACCGCAGTCGCCATTTTCGGTCCCGACCAGAAGCTGATTTTCTACAACAAGGCCTTTGTGAAACTGTGGGGCCTGGCCGAGACCTTCCTGGAGCGCCATCCCGCCGACGGCGAAATCCTCGACCGGCTGCGCGAGGCAAGGAAGTTGCCGGAACAGCGTGACTATCAGGCCTGGAAGCGTTCGCGCCTCGGGCTTTATCTGGATGGCACGCGGGACAATCCCGGCGAGGAAACCTGGCACCTGCCGGGCGGCCAGACCATCCGCGTCGTGGGCCAGCCACATCCCTTTGGTGGGCTGACTTTCCTTTATGAAGATGTCACCGCGCGCCTGACCCTGGAGAGCGACTACAACACCCTGGTCAAGGTACAGTCCGCCACCCTCGATACGCTCAGCGAAGGCGTGGCGGTGTTCGGTCCCGACGGCAAGCTCAAGCTGCAAAATGCCGCCTTCGCCCGCATCTGGGAATTCGAACCGGAGGAGCTCAAGAGCGAACCGCATCTGCGTACCATTGCGGCGCTGTCGCGTGACCGTTTCGGCGACAGCGATATCTGGGACCAGTTGATCCAGGTGATCGTCGCCGGCTCAGGCGCGCGCGACCTGGGCGATGTCGAGCGCTCCGACCGGTCGGTTTTGTCGCTTTCCACTTCGCCGCTGCCGGACGGCGCCACGCTCGTGACTTTCAAGGACGTCACCGACCGCTTCCGCATCGAAAGCGCCCTGCGCGATCGCAACGAGGGGCTGGAAGCCGCCGACCGCCTCAAGTCCGACTTCATCAAGCATGTCTCTTACGAGCTGCGCACCCCGCTCAACACCATCCTGGGCTTTTCCGAGCATCTGGCTTCGGGCGTTCCCGGCACACTCAATCCGCAGCAGGACGAATATGTCCAGGCCATCGTCGCGGGCGCCAATACCCTCAAGAGCCTGGTCAACGACATTCTCGACCTTGCGCTGGTGGAATCCGGCGCGCTCAGGCTGGAGCTGGAGCGCATCGATCTGGGCGATCTGGTGATGGACATCGCCGCCCATGCCCGCGACTGGGCGGGCAAGATGGGCCTGACCCTGGAGGTGGATATGCCCCCTCACGCCGGGCCATTCCTGGCCGATGCACGCCGGCTCAGGCAGGTTGTCTTCAATCTTCTCTCCAACGCCTTCAAATACACGCCACGGGGCGGCACCATCGTGCTGTCGGCGAAGATCGTCGCCGAAGATGTGCAGATCGCGGTGGCCGACAATGGTCCGGGCCTGCCGCCCGATGTGAAGGCCAGCGTGTTCGAACGCTTCTCGGCCAAGAGCCGCTCGGGCACCCGCGCGGGCGCCGGCCTGGGATTGGCGCTGGTCAACCGTTTCCTGGAGCTGCATGACGGCTGGGTGGAAATCGAAAGCCGCGATGGCGGCGGCACCCTGGTGCGCTGCCATCTGCCCCGGCGCATTCACGACGACGAGCCGCATCCGGAGCAGAGCTCGGATCGGCAAACCGCCTATCTCTGAACCATCAACCGGTTGCGCAGGATGACCAGCAGCCAACCGGCAACGGCTCCGACCATCCCGGAAATCAGCGCCATCTCCGCAAAATAGGAAAAGGCTTCGTGCGGCCAGCCGAGCCTGCGGCCTTCCGGCACCACCACGAACAGCGCCACGAAGATAAATCCCGCCAGGGCGCCCAGCGGTCGGGGCCAGGGTTTATTCATGTATCTGGCTCATGCGTGTTGCGTCTTCGGCAGATTGAGAACGATGCCATCCAGGCTCGCGCGCATGCGCAGCTGGCACGACAGGCGGCTGCCCGGCCGCACATCGGGTGCGAAGTCGAGCATGGTTTCTTCCATGTCGCTTTTGGGCGGCAGCTTGTCCTCCCAGCCCGGCGCGACATAGACCTGACAGGTGGCGCAGGCGCAGGCGCCACCGCAATCGGCATCGATACCGGGTATCAGATGCTTCACCGCGCCTTCCATCAGCGACCAGCCTTCGGCAACTTCCACGGTGTGGGCCGTGCCGTTTTCCTCGACATAGGTGACCTTGTACTTCTGCAGCGGCATCACGCCATCTGTTTCATCGGGATGGATGTATCGGCCAGGGTTTCGGCCGCGATCTTTTTGCCTTCGGCCACCAGCTTCTTGCCGATCATATATTCGGGCGCGGCATTCACCGCCTCCACCGCCGCCACCGCGCCGTCGCGCAGGTGGAAGACGGCGAACTTGCGGGCCGCCGGGTCACCGCGCCGCACCAGAGTATCAGTCGGGCGCGCCAGGCCGGCGATCTGCAGCTTGAGGTCATACTGGTCCGACCAGAACCAGGGCACTTCGCTATAGGTCTTGGGCCTGCCCACCATGCTGTAGGCGGCATGCTTGGCCTGATCGATGGCGTTCTGCACGCATTCCAAACGGATCTCATGGCCCTCGCGGCCCACATGGCGGGTACAGTCGCCCGCCGCCCAGATATGCGGATCACCGGTGCGCGCATTCTGGTCCACGACAATGCCGTCGGTACAGCCAAGACCGGCTGCTTCCGCCAACTCCTGGCAGGGAATGACGCCGATGCCGACCAGCACCAGATCGGCGGGATAGCTTTGGCCGCCGGCGATGATCCCCGTCACCCTGTCCGTTCCTTCGATGGCTTC
>CAYQZM010000218.1:0-11313 GCA_964421935.1 uncultured Rhizobium sp.
CGGCTGGTCGCGCCAGACCATCAGCCTGGCGGTCGCCATCGGCATCTTCCTGTTCGGCCTGACCGGGCCTTTTGCCGCCGCCGCCATGCAGCGCTTCGGCGTTCGTCCGACCGTGATGGTGGCGCTGTCCATGATGGCGGCTTCGTCCGCCACAAGCCTGTTCATGACGGCGCCGTGGCAATTGATCCTGACCTGGGGCGTGGTCTCCGGCATCGGCTCTGGCTGCATCACCAATGTGCTCGCCGCCACCATCGTCAATCGCTGGTTTGTCACCAATCGCGGTTTGATCATGGGTCTGTTTGCGGCCTCTACCTCCACCGGCACCCTGGTCTTCATTCCGGCGCTGTCGGCCATCGCCGAAAGCCATGGCTGGAAACCGGTGGTGCTGTGTGTGGCTGTCGCCATGGCGGCGCTGATCCCGTTTGTCTATTTCCTGCTGCCGGAAAGGCCGGCGGATATCGGCGCCAGACCTTTCGGCGCCGATGACAACCATCCTGCCGAAGTCCAGACGCGCACCAATCCGCTGAAGACCGCCTTCACCGCCTTGGGCGAGGGCATGAGGAATCGCGATTTCTGGCTGCTCTCCATCACCTTCTTTGTCTGCGGCTTCACCACCAATGGCCTGATCGGCACCCACATGATCGCGCTGTGTCACGATCACGGCATGGAAGCGGTGGCGGCCGGCGGGTTGCTGGCCATCATGGGTCTGTTCGATCTGGTGGGCACCACCGCCTCGGGCTGGCTGACCGACCGGATGGACCCGCGCAAGCTGCTGTTTGCCTACTACGGCCTGCGCGGCTTGTCCCTGATCTATTTGCCCTTCGCCAACTTCACCTTCTTCGGCCTGTCGCTGTTCGCGGTCTTCTATGGCCTGGACTGGATCGCCACCGTGCCGCCGACCTTGGCCATCGCCAACCGGGTCTTCGGCACCGCGCGTGCACCAATATTGTTCGGCTGGATCGGAGCCAGCCATCAGATCGGCGCCGCCGCGGCCGCCTTCTTTGCCGGGGCCTCCCGCACGGCGACAGGGTCCTATCTGGACTCGTTCGTTATCGCCGGCTTTGTCGCGGTAGGGGCGGCGTTCCTGGCCCTGATGATCGGCAGGAAAGAACCGGCCGCCTCTCCCGTGCCCGCATAAGCGGACGGAGGGGAAATCCATCCAAACCGGCAGCCTGATCCCGGCAAGAAGTGCCGGGAGCGCAATAAGGCATCCCCGAACACCGTTCAGGCCTTTGAAATCAAAGGAAATATTTCAGGCGGCGCCCGGCACGAAACTGGCAAGAGAGGAGCCAGACACCAGGCAGAAGCCGAGTTATGCGCCGCGCACCTTATTACATCCGTATTGCCGCCCTAGCCGTGGGAACCGCTCTGGCGGCCTCTCCCGCTTTCGCTTTTTCACGGGTCAAGGACCTGGTCGACGTCCAGGGCATCCGCGACAACATGCTGATCGGCTATGGCCTTGTGGTCGGCCTGAACGGCACGGGCGACAGCCTGAAGAACGCACCGTTCACCCAGCTCAGCATCCAGAGCATGCTGGAGCGGCTGGGCACCAACACCCGCGGCCAGGTCATGCAGACCAAGAACGTGGCCGCCGTCATGGTCACCGCCAACCTGCCCGCCTTTGCCGCCCCCGGCAGCCGCATCGACGTGTCGGTGTCGGCCATGGGCGATGCCAAGAATCTGCAGGGCGGCACCTTGCTGGTGACGACCCTGTTCGGCGCCGACGGCCAGATCTACGCCCTGGCGCAGGGACCGGTCTCGATCGGGGGCTTCGCCGCCCAGGGCGAGGCTTCCAGCGTTACCCGAGGCGTGCCCACCGCCGGGCGCATCGCCAATGGCGCCATCGTGGAAAAAGGCACCGGCTTCCAGCTTTCCAGCCTCTCCAATCTGAAGCTGTCGCTGCACAACCCAGACCTGACAACCGCCAGCCGCATCGCCAAGGCGGTGAATGCCTATCTCGGCGGCAACACCGCCCAGGCGACCGATCCCTCCAATGTGGTGCTGAACGTGCCCGCCAACTATCCGGGCGGCGTCATGGCCCTTCTCACCGACATCGAGCAGGTCAAGGTGGATCCCGACCAACCCGCCAAGGTCATCATCGACGAGAACAGCGGCGTGATCGTGATGGGCTCGGATGTTCGCATCTCCACCGTCGCCATCGCGCAGGGCAATCTCACCATCAAGGTCACCGAGACCCCGCAGGTCAGCCAGCCTTCGCCATTCTCCAATACCGGCACCACCCAGGTCGTGCCGCGCACCAACATCCAGGTCGACGATGGCAAGGGCAACAAGATCGCGGTGATGCCGGATGGCGTCTCGCTGCAGCATGTGGTGGACGGGCTGAATGCCCTGGGCGTCGGGCCCCGCGACATCATCTCCATCCTTCAGGCGATCAAGGCAGCCGGCGCGCTGCAGGCCGAAATCGAGATCATCGGCTGATGGACGCTGCGATCCAAGGCGCGATGACGATGGCCCAGCAGGCGCCGCTGGCTGGTCCTCCCAAACCCACGGCCAGCGCTGCCAAAGCCGAAGCCGCAGCCAAGGAATATGAGAGTATCTTCATCTCCCAGTTCCTGGGCAGCATGTTCTCCGGCATCAAAAGCGACACCCTTACCGGCGGCGGCGAGGGCGAGGAGATGTTCCGCTCCTTGATGATCAACGAGTATGCCAAGGGCATCGAACAACAGGGCGGCTTCGGCATGGCCCCCCAGATGAAAACCGAGTTGCTCAAGCACCAGCAGGCTGCGCAATGAAAGACGATTCCCGCATCGAACGCCTGATCGCGCTGGCCGAGCGCATTATCGCGGCGCTTGAAACCGATATCGCCATTCTCAAGGACGGCAGCCGCCAGGCACTGGCCACCGCCGATCCGGAAATCCAGAAACTGACCGCCATCTATGGCCGCGAGGCGCAGGGCTTCGATGTCCGCCTCGCCCAGAGCGCTCCGCCCACCTTGCGCCAGCGTTTCTTTGCCGTCACCGCCAAATTCCGCGAAGTGCTGCAACTTCATGTGCGCATGATCACGCGCGTCAAGAATGCCAGCGAAGGGCTGATCCGCGCCATCGCCACGGAAGTGGACCGCGCCAATGCGCCGGCGCGCACCTACAGCGCCCGGCCCGGCTACAAGGCGCCGTCATCGGGCGCGATGGTTTTCAACAAGGTCGTCTAGTCTCTGCGATCTGGTTCACGGTCATGGCCGGGCCATGACCGGATGCGTCAGCTCAATCCGCCCAGCGCCCCAAGCAGGCTGGACAGCCCGCCGCCGCTGCTCTGGCCGCCGCTGGCCACGATCGACTGGATGTTGGCCACGGCGCTGCTTGGATCGGTATTCATCAACGAGAGCGCCATGTTGTAGCTCGCCAGCTGCGACGTCGTTGCGGCACTGACGGTACCCGAGGTGTTGCCTGGCTGGTGCGGGGCCGGCGGCGGCGCATTGGTGGTCTGATAGGTGCTCTGGATGTTGGACAGCACCGTCAGCAAGGTGGAGCGCGCCATGTCGGCGCCGGTCTTGGTGGAAATGTCCAATGGGCCGGTGATGCTGCCCGTCAGGCCCAGCCCATAGGTGGGCGTGATCTTGCTGCTGCTGTTGTTGGTGGTGCTGCTGGTGACGCTGGCGCTGCCGGTGGCAGGCGCGGTCAGCACGCCGGCGGTGATACCCAGCCGAGCCAGGGCATCGAAATCGTCCGGTCCCGCCACCAGGTTGATGGTGTTGCCGGGATTGACCTTGATGGTCATGTTCTCGCCCGCGCCGGTGTAGTTCACCGCCGCCTTGCCGATGCCGCCAAGCTGGGCGTTGATCTTGGTCACCAGCGAGTCATAGGTCTCGCCCGGATCAACGGTTATGGTGGCGGTGCGGGCCGCCGTGCCCTGGATCGCGATCTGGAAACTGTCGCCAGCGCGCAAAGTTGTCTGCTGCGTCAGGTCCACCGATTGGTTCAGCGAGATGGTGCCACGCGGCAGGCCCAACGCATCCAGCACGCTGGAGCCATTGGGATCGATGGCAAGGCCTGCGCCGGTCGAGACGCCATCGGCGCCGCCATATTGCTTGGTCCAGTTGATTGCCCCGCCCGGACCGATGGAGGCGGCGAAGGCGTTGGTGACGTTCTGCACACTGCGCTGGGCGCCGGCAAAGGTGCCGGTGGTCGAGCCTGTGACAAAGACCGTGCCGTCAGATGCGACCGTGACGTCGCCAGCCGTGTCGCTGCCGCTGGTGCCGATATAGGTGACGGTGTTGGCTGAAACACTGGCGCCATTGTCGGTGGCGCTGAACACGAAGGCATCCACGCCGCCGCTGGCGGCAGCCGCCACGCTGGCAGCACCGCCTGCCGTCAGGTTGCCGTTGGTGGTCGAGCCGGAGACATAGACCTTGCCATTGGCGGTGGTCAGGCCGCCGATGGCGCCGCCCACGCCCAGGCTGCCGAGATCCTCGGTCCAGACCGGCGCGGAGGTGACATCACCGCCGGCATATTTGGCCAGGATGGCGTGGCCGCTCTGCACGCTGGCGACATAAAGGCTGCCGTCGCTGGCGGTTGCCGTGGCAGCCACGCTGTCGGCGCCGCTGGTGCCGAACTGCTGCTCGGCCAAGAGCTTGCCCTTGGAATCGAACTTGGCGAGATAGGCATCGCCACCGCCCAACGAAGTCTGGCCGGCGCCGACCACGCCGCCCGACACGGCACCCCCGATATAGACGTTGCCGCTGGCATCCACACTCACAGTGTTGGCCTGGTTGGTGGCGAGCGTCTGGATCTGCTTGATCCAGGTCTGGTTGCCGCTGGAGTCATAACGCGCGACAAAGGAATCGTTATTGCCGTCCGCCACCGAGGTGGTGGTGAGGTCGGCGGTCGAGGCGCCGGTGACGACCACACCGCCCGAGGGATCGAGCGCCAGGTCATAGCCATTGGCGCTGCCGCTGCTGCCCAGCAGATTCTGCCACACCACATTGCCGGCGGAATCATATTTGGTGAGATAGACGTCCTGCGTGCCCTGGTTGAGCTGGCTGCCGAAGTCGCCGGTGGAGGTGCCCAGCACATAGACATTGCCGCTTGAGTCCACGATCGTCTTCTGCGCCGTGGTGGTGCCGCCGGTGACGGCCTGATTGACGCTGAAGGCGGATGTTGGCGTGGCGGTGATGCCTGAGAGCTTGGTGAGACGACCGGCCTGGTCGGCCGCCGTGGTGGTGGTTGCGGAGGTGGCGCTGTTCGTGACGGTCGAGGTCTCTGTGGCAAGACCGCTATTGCCCACCATGTAGAGCGCGGGCGTGGCGTTGGCCGACAGGCTAACCTGTTCGACGCCGCCCGGCGTAATCTGCAGACCATAGGTCGCGTTGGTGTCGGAAGTGGCCGTGCCGCCCTGCTGCACCTTTTGGAAGCGGGTTGAAAAGCCGGCCGCCGAAAGCTGGTTGTTGATGTAGCTGACGATGTTGGTGAGGTTCAGCGTGCCCGGCACCTGCGACAGATCGATCGCCACATTGGTGGTGGTGCCGCCCTTCTTGATGCCGATGGTGAAGCTGTCGGACGCCGAAAGCCCCGGCAGCGCATTGTTCAGATTGGTGTTGGTCACCAGCTGCTTGGTGGCATAGGTGAAATTGCTGAAGGCAATGGTGGCGCCCGCCGTCGCCGTATCGGAGGGCTTGGCGGACTGCATGTTGAAGTTGTTGAATTTGGTCGACGCCAGATATTGCTGGATCTGGTTCAGCCCCGTCTGAAACCGGTCATTGAGGCCGGCAAGCTGGCCGCTGGTCTCGTTCGGGTTCTGCGCCATCTTGGCGAGATAGGCCAAGGTGTTGACCGCGCTGTAGAGCGAGAAGAGCTTCTGGTTGTCCTGCTCCATCTTGGAATCGGTCGTCGCGCCAGCCGACAGCGGCACGTTGGACGTATCCAGGAAGTTGGTCGTGGACAGGACCTTGGCGTCCTGCGCGGCATTGTTGGCGTTGGGCGTATTCCAGGGCGGATCGTCGTTGGCTGTCGCGCCCTTGTTGGTCAGCGCCGCGGCCTGCTGTTGCGCCAAGGTGTTGGCGGCGGTGATGGCAGACGGGCTCGAGAGCAGCTGGGATTGGTAGAATCCCAGCAGCACCGACGAATCCAATCCGGTGATACCGCCCATGGGCGTAAAAATCGCATCCGCGTCCTTAAGGGCCTCCTAATGGCCGGAGCGATAAAAAGCCTTGGGTGCCAACGGAAAACGCGGTTAAGGCGCTCTTAACGGCAGCGCGCGCAATGTTGGCACCATGAGCGCCTATCAAGCCGGCCTGAGACTTTCCGCGGAGGGCCGTCATGCCGAGGCCATCGCCCAGTATGAAGCGGCGCTGGCCGTCCAGCCGGATGACGCGAAGGTGCTGTTTGCCCTGGGCAATACCGCGCGAGCCCTGGGCCTGGCCGCGCCGGCCGAACAGTTTTTCCGCCGCGTGCTGGCGCTGGAGCCGGCGCGCGAAGAAGCCCTGGTCAATCTCGCCAATCTCCTGCGCAGCACGGGCCAGTTCGATGCCGCCATCGCCCTGCTGTCACCCGCCTTGGCGCGCGCGCCGCAAAGTCCG
The DNA here is from genome assembly GCA_964421935.1 of uncultured Rhizobium sp. Taxonomy (GTDB): domain Bacteria; phylum Pseudomonadota; class Alphaproteobacteria; order Micropepsales; family Micropepsaceae; genus Rhizomicrobium. The sequence goes on from CAYQZM010000218.1 coordinate 6,533, forward strand.
GAATTGCAGCTCACCTTGGGGTCAGCCTTTCGCGAAAAAGGCGATACCGCCGCGGCCAAGGCGCATTACCAAGCAGCACTCGCAGCCCGGCCTGGTTACGTGCCTGCCCTGGCCAATCTGGCAGACATGCTCTGCGATGACGGCGCGCGCGAGGAGGCCCGAACACTGTACGACCGGGCGCTCAAGGCCGAGCCAAAAAACCCGCAAATACGGCTCAATCGCGCAATCTTGCATCTGCTGAACACTGATCTGAAGGATGGCTGGCGCGACTATGCCGCCCGTGTGGACATTCCCGGCAAAGTGCCCGCTACCGAACAGCGTTTGACGCCGTGGACGGGCGGCAGCTTGAAAGGCAAGCGGCTGCTGGTCAGATCCGAACAGGGCATCGGCGACCAGATACTGTTCGCCTCGTTGATTCCCGATCTGCTGGTCCGGGCCAGAGCCGAGGGCGGCAGCGTGATCCTGGAATGCGAGCCCCGGCTGGTGCCTCTGTTTGCCCGCTCTTTTCCTGGTGCGCTGGTCAAACCTGCCGCGATCGGAAGCGAGAACGGCAAGATCATCGCCGATTATGGCTGGCTGAAAGCGGCCGGCGGCGTCAATGCCGCGGTGCTGATGGGCGATCTGCCGCGCTTTCTGCGCGCCGGCCTGGACCGCTTTCCCGCACCGCATCGCTTCCTGACACCGGATGCCGAGGAGGTGGCGCGCTGGAAAAACATCTTTGGCGCCGATGCCATCGGCATCTGCTGGCGCAGCGGCAAGCTGGGCGGCCATCGCTCCCTGGGCTTTGCGCCCTTGCAAGCCTGGGGTCATTTCCTGCGTCAGGTCGAGGCGCCCATCGTCTCGGTCCAATATGACGGCACGGCGGATGAGATCGCCGCCTTGGAGTCCATCAGCGGCCGCAAGATCATCGTGCCGGAGGGCATCGACCAGAAGAACGAGCTGGATCGCGCCTGCGCCCTGATGGCGGCCCTGCATGCGGTTGTCAGCGCCCCGACCGCCGTCTCCTGGCTCTCAGCCGGCGCGGGTGTGCCGACATTGAAGCTGCTCTACAGCCTGAGTTGGACGGCGCTGGGCCAGACGCATGAGCCGTTCGCACCGGCCTGCCGCTGCGTGATGCCTGAACGGTTCGGCGACTGGGACGATGTCTTCCGCCAGACCGCGGCGCTTATAACGCAGCAACCCTAGGCGGAGTTCGCGCCGCCGCCAGCGCCTGGGCCAGATCGGATGCAATCCGCGCCGCGCCCTGCCCGTCGACCAGCGACAGACCCGCATGCCGCATGGCCCGCCGCGCGCCGGGCTTGTTCAGCAGCCACAGGACCCGGCCGGCGATATCCTCATCGCTGGCGCGATCGGCCAGGCCCAGCGAGATCCCCATGCCGGCATCGGCAAAGGCCGAAGCCGAAGCGGCATGGTCTGGGGTCAGCCCCAGATAAATCGCAGGCGTGCCAAGCGCCGCCAATTCATAGGCGGTGACGCCGAAGGCGCAGACGCAGATATCGGCGCCGGCATATTCGATGGAAAGATCGTCGGCGCCCTCCACCGTCTCATAGTTTTTCTTCAGGCTCACCAACCCGCGTGCCACGGCGGGTCCGTCTTTCATGCCGGTGCCGACGACAAAACGGATCCGATACATCTGATCCAGTTCCGCCAACGCCTTGGCCACGCGCAAGGTCAGGCCATGGGGATCACTGCCGCCCATCGCCACCAGCACGGTCGGCCGTGACGGCGCAGGACTTTCCTTGGCCTTGCGGGCATTGGGATTGAGGCCCAGCAAGGCCCAGTTCCATCCGATGCGCGGCAAGGTGTTCGAGCCTGTCCAATCCAGTGCCTGGGCACCGGGCACGGGCGGATAATAGGCGTAATCACAAGCCAGGCGCCGCTCGTGGCCGTCGTCGATCACCGCGGTGACGGCAGCATGGCGCTTGAGCTTTTCCAACTCGGCGCGGCTGGGGCCTTCGCGGCCATCGAGCAGGAAGATATCGGGGCGGACATCTTGCACCAGCCGCTCCAGGTCGCTGGCCGTCTTCAGCATGATCGCGGCAAAGCCGGCGCGGCGAATGGGAATGGCGGCATCGTCCGAACCGTTCAGGGCAAAACTGACGCCGATCCCCTCGCGGTCGCGCAAGGCACGCGCCAGTGCCACCATGCGTTTGACATGGCCATAGCCGAATTTGCCGCCGCCATCGCAACGGATCAGCGCCAGGCCGCCGGACAAGCGCCCGTCGCTCAGCGGCTTCTGGCGCACATGGGCGTTGATGCGGTTGAGCTCCGGCTCGCGCTCCAGCAGCAGCAGCAGGTCAGCCAGCGAAGCTTCCCCGGCACCGGCATGGATACGGGCGTGCAGCGCCTCGACAAAGGCGAGGTCGTCGGGCGTATCGATGGTGAAGCGGCCCCCCTTTCGGTCGAAGGGCGGATAGGGCGCGGCGCGCACGATCTTCACAAAAGCCGGATGCAGCTTGAAATAGCCGGTGACATGCTCCCGGGCGGCAGGATCATGGGCGGCGTCCATCATCAGCCGGTCCAGGGCGCGACGGCTGAAGGGGTCCACGCCCTCATGGGCGCAGTCGGTGCCCTCTTCCATCAGGACATAGTCGCCGTCCTGCTCGATCAGGGTGGCGACCAAGTGATCCACGAAACCGGCATCTATAAAGGGGGCATCGGAGGAAACCCGCACGATGATGTCGGCATCCAGCTTTTCCGCGGCGGTGGCATAGCGGGCCAGCACGTTTTCTTCCGGACCCCGCACCACCGTGATGCCTTGGCCATTGCACCATTCGACGATGGCCTCATCGGCGGGGTTAACGGTGGTGGCAACGGCGATGTCCTCCAGCAGCCGGCAGCCCCGCAGGCGGTGGGCGATGTGCCAAAGAAGCGGCTTGCCGGCGACGGGGCGCAGGACCTTGCCCGGCAGGCGGGTCGAGCCCATGCGCGCCTGGATGACAGCGACCACCCTGATATGCTCACGGGCGCTCGCGGCATTGGTATTCTCGCGGTCATAGGATTCGCTCATTAACGGAATCTAAAGGCCATCATGGCTAAGAAGCCGTTAACGCGGCCCCCGCTCGTTCATGGCTTCATCCTCGCATGAGCAAAACCCTGCTGATCCTTTCCGGCAGCGCCGCTGCCGCACAGACGGCGCGTGCGATCAAGGCGCTGGGCCACACCCTGGTCGTCTGCGATGCCGATCCCCAGGCGCCGGCTTTCGCCTTTGCCGACTCCTGCCTGATCGCCGATGTGCGGCAACCCGCCGACTGCGCCGCGGCCGCCGAACGCTATAGCCGCAAGATCCGCCGGATTGACGGGCTGCTCTGCCTGACCGATGCGGTGATGACCGCGGCCGCGATCAACGAACGCTTGCGTCTGCCGGGCATTCCCATGGAAGTCGCGGCACTGGCGGACGACCGGCTGCGCCTGAAACGGGCCTTTGCCTCCGCGGGCGTGGCCACGTGCTGGCATGCGGAGATCGCCACACCGCAGGAGCTGCAGCGCGCCGCAATCGCGCGGGAGAATCTGGTGGTCCAGCCGATCGAGCGTCGGGGACAGGATCATCGCCTGGGCGGGACCGACGATCCCGCGGCGGTGTTCCAGGCTGCCCGCGCCGCTTCGCCTGGCGGCCGCGTGATGGTGGAGCAATATCCACCGGCCACGCGCGTCTCCGCCTTCGTGGAAAACGGAACCTGCCGGATGGAAGCGGCGCAGGAATGGCGCGATCTGACCAGCCGGGCGGTCGCAGCGTTGGATCTGCGTGACGGGCCTTTGACGGTCGAGATTGCCGTTTCAGACGGCCGCGCCGAATTGATCGATGCCGCGCCCTATCTGGCGCCGGACAGTCCTTTTCTGGATGCCGCGATCGCGTACGCAGCGAAATCGGAATGAGCGAAGAGCGAAGTGCCCCCAGCACTTCGCCAAGAGCATCCGCGAAGGCGAGCGTAGCGAGCGCCTCGCGGTGAGACCATATAAATGAGCGAAAGACAGGAGGCCCCCCGGCATCCTGCCTTTCGCGTTCCCACCAGAATATTCCCTTCGCCCCGGGGCTGGCGTCGCACTTCTTGCAATCGCCGGCGCGTCGGTTGGCGTTGGGCGGCGCCCCTCTTTGGAGGAGCGGCGCCGCCCATGCCGTGGCTTAGCGGAACAGGGAGAGTATGGTCTGCGGCGCCTGATTGGCGATCGACAGAGCCTGCACACCCAGCTGCTGCTTGACCTGCAAGGACTGCAACATCGCGCTTTCCTGCGCCATGTTGGCATCCACCAGGTTGCCGATGCCCTGAGTCAGGGTGTCGGACAGCTTCTGGACAAAGGTCCCCTGGATCGAGAACTTCGCCGCACCGGACGACAGCTTGGCGAGCGCCGAGTTGACGTTGGTCAGCGAGGTCTGGATCGTGGCCACCAGGCCCGAGGCCTTGGCCTGGGTCGAGATCGTGGCGGTGGACTTCATCGTCACGATCGAACCGGACAGCTTCATGTTCTGGGCCGAGGTCGTGATGCGGCGGGTGCCGTCAGCCGAAGCCAGAGCCGTGATCTGGGTGGTCGAACCATCCACCAGATTGAAGCCGTTGAACACCGCGTTCTTGACGATCGTGGTGATCTGATCGCGCAGGGCCGTGAAGTTGGCATTGAGCGCCTGACGGCTCGCGGTATCAAGCGAGCTGTCAGCGGCGGCCAGCGCCTTGGCCTTGAGCTGGATCAGCAGATCCGAAATCGACTGGCCCGCGGAGAGGGCGACGTCGATGGCGGAAGTGCCGTTGTTGATGGAGTTGATGACCGAGGTATAACCGGCCACG
>CAYQZM010000219.1:0-39757 GCA_964421935.1 uncultured Rhizobium sp.
TTTTGCTCGTCTCCGCAAATTTGGCCGCCACCGCCTTGTCGGGGTGCAGCGGATTGCCGTGGGAGGAGAGGGCCGAGATGGTCAGCCCGGAGTCTGCAATCTTGCTTTTGAAATCCTTGAGGGCGGCGGGGTCGTCCAGCAGCGAGAGATGTGCATGCGCATCGCCCGGATAGCCGCCGGTGCCGAATTCCACCATCTCTATGCCCAGGCCTTTCAGCTTCTTGAGCACCTGATCCAGCGGCAGCGCCGATAGCAGCGGCGTGAATACACCTATTTTCATGGGACGGCCTTCCTGTCATCCGGGGTTCAATTTCAAACCATTCGGGCGGGCGGCGCAACCCGGCGGACCAACCTAAAGGGCCACCGCGGTGCGCAGTCCCAGCACCAGCGCGCCCGCAGCGGGGTGAACCTGCGGGTTCTGAGGGTTCGGCAGCCGTCCGCCGGGGTGGATGATCCATTGCAGATCGGGCTGGATGATCCACCAACTGGCGAGCTGGCCCTGGTAGGTCAACTCGACCGCGGATTCGAAATCCGGTTCGGGCACGGTCGTGCCGTCGATATGGCGCTCGTCCGCGGCAAGAGCGCGCTGGGCCGCGCTGACGTTCTCGTAGCTCATGGCAAGACCGATAGTGTCATTGTCGCGGCCGAACGGCCCGGCAAAGCTTAATCCGCCATCGGCATGGAATTGGATCAGGTTGCGCTCGGCGGAATTGCCGCCCAGCCGCAGAAAGGCGCCAAGTCCCGAATCGCTGGTGCCGTCCTTGCGCCACAACAGCTGGTCCAGAATGGCATAGCCGCCATAGTCGCCGCGTCGGGTTGCGGGGAATCCGCTGGAGGCGGGATCGGCCAGTGACAGATGATCCGCATCGAACCGCTGGTCTTGGAAATGCCCGCTGTGAATCCAGCCGCCCAGCTTGAACATGGCGGGAAGGGCAAAGTTGGCCATGCTGGCGGCCAGCTCACCGATGGCGAAGACATCGCCATTCATGTGGAGGTCGAAGCCACTTCCATCCGCCACCGGATCGCCGCTGAAAAGGCCTGCAGTTACGGTCAGCCGGGGCGACAGCGCCAGCCGCGCCTGCATCCCCGGCCGCGCTACCGGATAGGCAGGGCCGCCGTCGGGCAGGTTGATGCCCAGGATCGCCGGCCAGCCGAAAGTGGAGTTGATGAACAGCGGCGCATATTGGCTGACGAAGAATTCGTCATCGGCGGCAAGCTGCCCCGCCCGCAGGGATAGCGCATCGTCCAGCAAGGATTGCTGTATCCAAAGATCGAAGAGGCGCGTGTCCGGCCGGGATTCAATGTTACTGACCGTGACCAGATTGCCGAGATCGTGCGCGGTCAGGCCCATCCCATGGATTTGGTAGGCGTTGGCATGGAAGATGGCGCCGTGCCAATCCAGCAGCCTGCCCAGGTCCAGATTGGCGAAGACTTCAAACCGGCCTTCTCCCACCCAGCCCTGGCGGCTCCCGCCTTGCGGATTGCCCAGGGTTTCGGCGATCTCGTCGCCGCCCAGCTGGACGCCCTGATCCTCCAGCCTGGCGCGGATGCCGTCCCAGTCACCGGTCAAAGTCGGCTGCTCGAAAACCGCATCATAATTCAGCACCTGGGCGCGCGCGGGCAGGGCAAGCAGCAGTGCTACGATCAGTCCCGCCAGCCACCGCATCTCAAGGCGCGCCGCGGTGAACGGCCGGCGCCATGTCGATGGCGTGATAGCCATTCTCCAGATTGCGGGTAAGCCGGACCAGAAAGCCCGCCAGATCGGGATCGCTGTCGCCGCCTTGCACCGCCTCCTGGCCGAAGGCTGCGGTCTGGTATTCGCCGCCCAGATAGAGCTTGGCTTCGGCCGCGATCAGCCGGTGCGCGCCCAGGTGCAGGTCCATGCCTCCCGTCTCGCGCATGGGAAAGAAGCGCCGCACTTCCCCGCCGGCATAAGGCAGCAGGGTGAAGCGCCATTCGATGCGGTCGGGTACGGCCCGCCCCTGATCGCGGGCGATGAAGTGCCAGTCCGGAAGGCCCGCGCTCTCCATCTTCGATGCCAGATAGGGCGATGCATCCTGGATGCGGAAGCCGGGCAGCTCGCCGCTGGCCTCGATGGCGATGGTGATGGGAGCCCGCGCGCAAGTGGGCGCGGACACAAACAGCGCGCCCACCAGGCCAAGGCTTGCCAGGGTGCGGGCGATGTCCGTCATGCCGGACACTAGCCCGGCGATCGTGACACTTCCGTGTCGGCTATTGCGGCGTGAGCTTGAGCAGCGCCTTCTGCTCGGTCAGCACATAGACAGCGCCATCCGGCCCCACCCGCACGTCGCGGATGCGGGTCTTGAGCTCGGTCAGCAGCGGCTCTTCGGCCACCACCTTGTTGTTCTTGAGCTGCAGGCGATAGACGCCGACGCCGCGCAAGCCGCCTGCCAGCAGGCTGCCGCGCCACTCCGGAAAAAGCCGGCCATTGTAATAAGCCAGGCCGGAAGGCGCGATCACCGGGTCCCAGTAATAGATCGGCTGTTCCATGCCCTCCATGGCGGTCTGGCCCTTGAACATCGGCCCCCCGGCATAGTCGATGCCGTGGGCGATGAGGGGCCAGCCATAATTCCTGCCCTTGCGGATGATGTTGAGCTCATCTCCGCCGCGCGGGCCATGCTCGGTTTCCCACAAGGTGCCGTCGGGTGCGATCGCAAAGCCCTCGGGGCTGCGGATGCCATAGGCCCAGATCTCCGGGCGCACATCGGCGCGGTTCAGAAAGGGATTGTCCGGCGCCGGCGCGCCTTCGGCGGTGAGATGGATGATCTTGCCCACGTCGATATCCAGCTTCTGCGCAAGCTGCTGGTCATAGTCGGCCTGTTTGTTGCCGTCGCGGTCGCCCACCGTCATGAAGATGGTGCCGTCTTTCGCAAAGGCGATGCGACCGCCTTGCTTCATGGAGAAATTGTGCTCCGGCAGTTCCGGCACGCCGCGATAGATCACGGTGACGTCATGGAGCGCGTTGGCGGCCTCATCCAGCACGGCATGGGCGAGATAGGTGTTGCTGTTGCCCTTGGGCAATGTGTCGAAGAAGGAAAAATAGATACGATGGCTTTTCTTGAAGTCGGGCGCCAAAGCGACATCCAGCACGCCAAGCGTTCTGGCTGAGGCGAGGCCGCTCAGGCCCGTCAGCGGCTCCGACATGCTGCCGTCGGAACCGATGATGCGTATGTGCGCGGGGAATTTCTCGGTCACCAGCATCTTGCCATCCGGCAGGAAGGCAAGGCTCCAGGGCAGGTGCAGCTTGTCGGTGATGGTTGTGACTTTATAGGGATGCGTCTTGTGATAGGGCGCGCGGGTCTGTTCGGGGAAAAGCGGCTTGTCGTCGGCTTTTTCCGGCGGCCTGGTCTCGATCGGCTGGCCCTCCACCATGCGGGGTGCGGGAAATTCCCGGCTGTCGCCGGCCGTGGTGGGCGGACGCGGCAATTCCTGCGCGGCAAGGCCGAGGGGCAACGCCAGAAGGCCTGCGAAAATACCGCTCCGAACGATCATGCGCTGCATCATGCTCCCCATATTGCCCTGTTTTTTCGGGCCTTTGCTGATGACGCCCGCGCTTTTCTGCCGCTACACTAACCGCAAAAGGGGCAGCGGAAAAAGCGCTTGAAGGCGGCTGCGACCAAGGGGGACCGGTGGCTCATTCCACATTGGCGCTATTGCCGCTGGATTACGTCGAATTCTTCGTTTTCCTGGCGGTACTGTGCGTGGTGGGGGTGGTCTCGGGCCGCGGCGAACGCGACAATTCGACCGATTATTTTTTGGCCGGGCGGCGGCTGCCCTGGTACGCGGTAGGCGGCAGTTACGTGGCCGCCAATGTCTCGACCGAGCATTTTATCGGTTTGGTGGGCGCCAGCTATATCCTGGGCATCCCGCCGGCGCTGGCGCAGTGGCAGACCACTATCGCCGAGGTGGTCATCGTCTTCCTGTTCGTGCCCTTCCTGATCCGCGCCCAGGTGACCACCGTGCCGGAATATCTGGCCCAGCGTTTCGGGCCCGGCGTGCGCCTGGCTTTCGCAGCTCTGACCATCTTCGCCAACATCACCATCTTCATGGCTGCGGTGATGTATGCCGGTGGGCTGGCGCTGTCCGGCTTTTTCGGCTGGCCGCTGCTCTGGTGCATCATCGGTACCGGCCTCTTCGCCGGCGGCTGGGCGGTCTATGGCGGTCTCAACACCGTGGCCTGGACGGGCGTGTTCACCGCCATCGTCAAGATCGGTGGCGTTACCTTGCTGACCATCCTGGCGCTGAAGGCCATGACGCCCTCGGGCGGCATCATTGACGGCTTCATCGCCACCATCCGCGCCAACATGGCCGATCATGGTCCATGGCGGGACGCGCTGCTGGCGTCCAGTCCGCACCTCACCCATTACGGCACCTATAACCGGTTGACGGTGTTTCAGCCACCTGACCATGTGTTGACGCCCTGGACCGGCACCTTCCTGGGCTTTCTGGCGGTGGGCGTGTGGTACGGGGTGATGAACCAGTTCATCGTCCAGCGCGTGTTGGGCGCGCGCGATATCTGGCATGCGCGCATGGGCCTGACCATGGCCGGCTATGCCAAGCTGTTCCTGCCGCTGATCATCGTGCTGCCGGGCCTGATCCTGTTCGCACGCCATCCGGAATTCATGCTGGGTGACTGGGCCACCGCCAATCATCGGGCCGATGGCGGCTTTGTCGTGCTGGTGCGGGAATTTTTTCCCGCAGGGTTGCGCGGACTATTGCTGGCCGTCCTGATCTGTGCCGTCCAGTCCACCGTCAGTTCGGTGGTCAACGCGACGGCCGCGATCCTGACCCTGGACATCTATGTACCGCTGATCAACCGGAGCGCCACGGAAAAGCAGAAGGTCGGCTTCGGTATCTGGGCTTCGATGGCCGCCATCATCGCCGGCATCGCCATGGCTATCGCCATCAGCAGGATGAGCGCCGGCATCTATGAATATATGCAGACCGTCAACGCGCTGGTGGCGCCGCCCTTTGCCGCCATCCTGTGGGTGGGCCTGTTGTGGAAGCGTACCAACGGGGCGGGGGCAATCGCGGCGATCATCGCCGGCTTTGGCTGCGGCATCGGGCTGAAGGTCGCTGGCGCCATCTGGGTCATGCCGCCCTGGTACTATCCCTTCGGCAACCAGGCGCCGGTTTGCCTGGCGATTTCCATGCTGGCTTGCATCGCCGGTACCCTAATCCATCCGGTACCCACGCCGGGTACTCAGGAAAACCCCGTGACCTTCTGGAATTCGGGGGAAACTTTGCGGGCCGGGCTTGGCGATAAATGGTACAACAGTGTGGTGCTGTGGGCCGGCTTGTCGCTGGTGCTGACGTGTGCGGCCATGCTGGTCTTCTCGCAGCTGTTTTTCCCCACGAGGTAGGCGATGAACAAGAGAAACCTGTCCGAGCTGGTGATCCGGCAATCGGAGTTCAAAGGCGAGATGGGTGTGGCGAGGGCCGACATCACCCCGCCCACCGGCATCTATTCCCGCTCCTGGGGCAGCGCCCTGCACGACGCCGCCGAAGGCATTCATCGTCCGCTATTCGTCACCAGCCTGTTTTTGCGCGGCGGCAATCCGGGGCTCGAACTTTATCTGGTCTGCTTTGATCTGGGCTGGTGGTATGACAATGCTCATGAGGCCGTCATCCGCCAGGCCATCCTGGAAAAGTCCGGCATCCGCGACGACCAACTCCTGACCCATATGGGCCATACCCATTCGGGGCCCATCACCAATCTGCAGAATCTGGAGCGCGAGGGCGGCCATCTGATCCCGGCCTATCGCGAGAAGATCGTGAAGGGCGCGGTCGAGGTCATCAAACAGTCCAAGGCCAATGCGCAGACCGCGGTCGCGTCCTGGGCGACCGGCCGCTGCGACCTGGCGCGCAACCGCGACCTGGTGCTGGACAGCGAGACCTTCCTATGTAGCGTCAATCCCGACGGGCCGACCGACGACACGGTGCTGGTCGGCCGGATCACGGACATGAGCGGCAAGATCATGGCCACCATGGTCAATTATGCCTGCCACCCGGTCTCGCTGGGCGGCGGCAACAAACTGATCTCGCCCGATTATTACGGCGCCATGCGAGAGGTGGTGGAGCGCGATACCGGCGGGGCGCCCTGCCTGTTCCTCCATGGCGCGTCCGGCGACATGACGCCCCTTCGGTCCTATGAGGCCGATACGGCCATCGCCGACCAGAATGGCCGACAGCTCGGCTATGCCGCGCTTTCGACCCTGACCGGCATGCTGCCGCCGGAGCAGGAAATCGCCTTCGACCGCATTGAGGATTCCGGCGCGCGTCTGGGCCGCTGGTCCCTGCGCCCCAGGCCCGCCAGCACCACGTTGAGGATCAAGCGGACGGGGACCGAGCTGCCTTACGTCGATCTGCCCACCGAGGCCGAGCTGTTGAAGCAGCTTGACGGCTGCAACGACCGTCCGCGGAAGGAGCGGCTGGAGCGCCGGCTGATGGTGCGCCGCGATGTCGGCGATGGTACCTCACGCAAGGTCCCGGTGACCCTGCTGCAACTGGGAGACGCCTTTCTGGTGGGCGCACCAGCCGAAGCTTATGCCGTGTTTCAGCAGGAAATCCGCAAGCGCTTCCCGGGCCATGCCGTGATGGTGCTCAACATCGTCAACGGCAATGTCGGTTACTTGGCCCCGGCCGAGACTTACAACAAACCAGGTCTCTATCAGATCAAGATTTCGCTGTTCAAACCTGGTTGTATGGAACAGGTGATTGAGGACACGACCAAGAGCATGAAGGAACTGGAGGCTGCCCATGGATAAGCCCGTCTCCTCCGAAACGGTCTTGCAGCACAACCGCCGCTACATTCCCGGCGGCATTTCCTCGGTCAATCGCGCTATCGATCCCGCCATCACGTTCGTCAAGGCCGAGGGCGCCTATCTCTGGGACAGCGAGGGCAGGCGTTACATCGATTATCACGCCGGCTTCGCGCCCTATTTTTTGGGGCACAATTTCCGTCCCGTGAATGAGGCGGCCGCCGCGGCGCTGACCTCGGGCGACAGCCTGTTCGGTGCCGGACCATCGATCGCGGAAGGGCAGCTGGCGCAACTGATCTGCGAGCATGTCTCGGCGGCGGAGAAAGTCACCCTGCTCAACACCGGCAGCGAGGCGGACTCCTTTGCCATCCGTATCGCCCGCGCCGTCACCGGCCGCTCGCACATCATCGTGATGCAGGGTGGTTATAACGGCAATCACGACGAGCTGGCTTGCAATGTCTTCAATACGGCGGCCGAGATCGGGTCGCGGGTGTCGCCGGGCGAATATCCGCTTAAGCCCCTGGGCGCCGGCACCACCATCACCCAGACCCATTTCACCCACGCGGTGAATTACAACGACCTGGAGTCTGTGCGTTACGTTTGCCGTCGCTATCCTGTGGCCGCGCTGATCACCGAACCCCTGCTGCAGAATATCGGCGTGGTGAAGCCGCAACCCGGATATCTGGAAGGTCTGCGCGATCTGGCCGATGAGTTCGGCTTCCTGTTGATATTCGATGAAGTGAAGACCGGCTTCCGCCATGCCGTGGGCGGCTATGCCGAGATTTCCGGGGTCAAGCCGGACCTGGTGGTCTATGGCAAGGCGGTGGCCAATGGCTTTCCGCTGGCCGTGGTGGGCGGCAAGGCGGAGTATATGGACTCCATCATCGATCCCGATCCGTCACGGCGGCCCTTTATCGCCGGCACGTACAATGGCCATCCCGTGGCGGTGGCGGCCGCCATCGAGACCGTGCGCTATCTGGTCGCCAACCGGGACGCCATCTATCCCCGCATGGAAGCGATGGGCGCGGTGATCGAGGCCGGCATTCTGGACATCTTCAAGCGCCGCGGCATCACCGCCTGCGTCGCCCGCCAGGGCTCGGCTTTCTCTTTCTATTTCATGGAGAAGCCGCCGGCTGATCTGCACGACATCACCGCCGGGCACGATTTCGCCCGGGACGTGGCGCTGCGCCGGGCCCTGATCCAGCGCGGGGTGTTTTTCGTGCCCATCGCCACCAAGCAATGCTCGATGTCGGCGGCCCATAGCGACGCCGATGTGGCCTTCACCCTGGAGCAGTTCGAAAGCGCCGTTGCCGCGGTGTTCTGAGACGCTATAGTCCAGCCAAAACCGCTAAAGCTTCTGGGGAGATCTCATGAAACGTATCTGGCTGGCCGCGCTGGCCCTGTCGGGGTTGTCCGGCGTGGTCCTGGCGCAACCGGGCGTGCAGCAGACCAATCCGCAGCTTGTGCCCAATCCCGACCTGCGCATGCCGGCCCGCAAGCAGCAGGCGCCGGTGCCGGCCCTGCTGCAGACACGGGCCAACGAGATCTTCATCACTGATTGCTCCGGATGCCATGGCGCCACCGCCCAGCCCGGCCCCTCGGCGCCCAGCCTTCTCTCCGATGATTTCCTGAACAGCCATACCGATGCACAGATCGTGCGGACGCTGGCCGAGGGCCTGCCGAGCACCCCCAATCACAAATTCACGACCCTGCTCTTCCCTGACGAAATGGCGCAGATGCCCGCCTACCTGCGTATTCGCGGCGGCATCGTCAACCGCAGGCGGGGCGGGGCGGTGCCCGACATCAATGGCAAGGACTTCACCACCCAGAAGGTCAGCTTCAAGGTCGAGACCCTGGTGCGAGGCCTGAACCAACCCTGGGGCCTGGCCTTCCTGCCCGATGGCCGCGCCATCTTCACCGAACGTTCCGGCGAGCTGCGTTTCATGGACAAGAACGGCGCCATCTCCGAGCCGGTGAAGGGCACGCCGGCGGTGTTCGAGCGCCAGGATGGCGGCATGCTGGATGTGCAGCTCCATCCTGATTACGCCAAGAATGGCTGGATCTATCTGTCCTACACCACCGTGCCGCCGGGCTATCAGGTGCAGCCGGAAGAGTTGAAGGCGCCGAACATGTCGGCGCCGACCATGACCTATATCGTGCGCGGCAAGGTCAATGCCAACAATGAGTGGGTGGATCAGCAGATCCTGTTCAATCCGCCGCCGGATTCCTACCGCGTCAGCGCCGACCATTACGGCTCGCGCTTCCTGTTCGACCGCAAGGGCCATTTCTTCTGGTCCATGGGCGAGCGCCACGACATGCAGATGTCGCAGAACCTGGCCTCGCCGCTGGGCAAGATCCACCGCCTGAATGACGATGGTTCGATCCCCAAGGACAATCCGTTCATCCATACGCCCGGCGCGCTGGGCAGTATCTGGACCTACGGCCACCGCAATCCGGAAGGCCTGACCTTCGATCCCGCCACCGGCATCTTCTGGGAAACCGAGCACGGTCCGACGGGGGGCGACGAGGTCAACATCATCGAGCCGGGCAAGGATTACGGCTGGGGCGTCGCCACCATGGGCCTGGAGCCGGGAATCGGCCGGCTGCATGCCACCGGCATGACCGACCCCATCACCTTCTTCAATCCATCCATCGGGCCCGCCGGCATCACTTTCTATACCGGCGATCGCTATCCGGGATGGAAAGGCAATCTCTTCGTCACCGGCATGGTGGGCGAGAAGCTGATCCGCATGGAGATCAAAGGCCGCCAGATCGCCAGCCAGGAGACCCTGATCCAGGGCTATGGCCGGGTGCGCGATGTGGTGCAGGGGCCGGACGGGCTGCTTTATCTGCTGCTGCAGAACATGAATGGCGATCCCAAGGGCGGCTCCATCGTTCGGCTGGTGCCCACCAAGTAAGGGCTCCTAGTCCAGCATCTTTTCCAGCGTGGGAAGCTCATCGGCTTCCCGCGCCGGCTTGTCCCAGCGGATTCGGTTGACGCGGGGAAAGCGCATGGCCACGCCCGACTTGTGGCGGGTGGAGCGCTGCAGGCCCTCGAAGGCGATTTCGAGCACCAGGCCGCACTCCTGATCCGCCCGCACAGACCGCACCGGACCGAAGCGTTCCACCGTGTTGTCGCGCACGAACTTGTCCAGCCGCTTCAATTCCTCGTCGGTGAAGCCGAAATAGGCCTTGCCCACCGGCGTCAGGCTGCGATCGCCATTGCTGTCCTCGCGCCAGACCCCGAAGGTGTAATCGGAGTAAAAGCCGCTGCGCTTGCCATGGCCGCGCTGGGCATACATCAGCACCGCATCGATCAGATGCGGATCGCGCTTCCACTTGAACCACGGACCCTTGGGCCGGCCCGGTTCATAGACACTGTCCCAACGCTTCAGCATCAGGCCTTCCGCCACCTCCGGATCGCCCTTGGGCGGCTGGGCTCGCAACCGCGCCAGGTCCGCCCAGCTTTGGAAAGGTTGAAGCGGCGACAGGTCGATGCGGTCGCTTTTCAGCCGCGCCACGAAGTTTTCCAGCCGCTTGCGCCGCTCGGCAAAGGGCCGTTCGCGCAAATCTTCCGTGCCATCCACCAGCAGGTCATAGGCGCGGATGCCGGCCGGGAATCTGTCCATCAGCTTGGCGTCGGCGGTTTTGCGGTTCAGGCGCTGCTGCAGGTCGCCGAAGGGCGCGGCATGGCCATCACGAAAGATCAGCAGTTCGCCATCGATCACACCTTCGAAATCCAGCGCCGCGATTACGTCCGGGAAGGCGGTGGCAATATCCTCGCCGGTGCGGCTGTAAAGCCGGCGCTGGCCGCCTTCATGCGCCGCCTGCACGCGAATGCCGTCCCACTTCCATTCCGCCGCATAGTCTTCGGCCCGGTAGCGCGGGAAATCGCTTGCCTCGTCGATAGCCTGGGCCAGCATCACGGGACGGAAACGGCCCGGCGTTTCGCCACTGGGCTTGTCGCTTCGCTTTTCCAGCCAGGCGAACAGGTCTCCATAGGGTGGGTCCTGGCTGTGCCATACTTCTTCTATTTCACTGATCGGCACATCGCCGATCTGCGCCAGTGCCTGCTTGGCCAGCCGCGCCGATACGCCGACCCGAAGGCCTCCGGTCAACAGCTTCAGCAGCGCCCAGCGGCCGGTGGCATCCAGCGCGTCCAGCCAGCGTTCCAACAGTTGCGGCACTTCCCGGCGCGAGGCGCCGCGCAAACTCTCCACCACTTCCGGCAATTCCGGCTCACGATTGGCGCCGGGCTTGGCCGGCCAGACCAGCGCCACGGTTTCCGCCAGGTCGCCAACGAAATCGTAAGAGAGCGCGAAAAGCTGCGGATCCAGCCGCACTTCCGCCGCCTTGCGGATGAAGCCCGGCTTGGCGGCGTCGAAACTCAGCGCGCCGGTCAGCGAGGCCACGGCCCAGCCGCGCTCGGGATCGGCCGCATGGGAAAGATAGTCGCGCAGCAAAGTGAGCTTGGCATTGCGCGCAGGGGTGAAGGCAAGCTGGTCCAGAAGGCGGGCGAAGGCTTTCATTCGTCCTCGTCCTCGTAGCCCGCAATCTCCAGCGCCGTGGCCGAAATGCCGTTCAACTGCGCCCAACGCAGCAGACCTTCCTCACTGCCATGGGTGATCCAAAGCTCTTCGGGCTTCAGCTCTTGCGCGGTCAGCGTCAGTTCGTCCCAGTCAGCATGGTCTGACAGCACCAGCGGCAGTTCGACCTGGCGCTGACGGGCCCGGGCACGCACGGCCATCCAGCCGCTGGCAAAAGCGGGAATGGGATCGGCAAAGCGGCGCGCCCATTTGTCGGCAATGGCGGATGGCGGCGCCAGCACGATCTCGCCGGGCAGGGCATTGCGCGCATTGTCTGTGGCGTGCGCCAGCGGCCCAAGCGCCACGCCATGAGCCTCATATAGTGTGTTCATGCTGGCCAGTGCGCCATGGACATAAAGCATCTTGTCGTAGCCGGCTTCGCGCAGCAGGCGAATCAGCCGCTGCGCCTTGCCCAGAGCATACGCTCCGACCAGATGGGTGCGCTCCGGGAACAGCGCCACCGATTTGAGCAGCTTGGCAGCCTCGTCTTCGGACGGCGGAAAGCGAAATACCGGCAGGCCGAAGGTCGCCTCGCTGACGAACAGGTCGCATGGCACCGGTTGGAAGGGCTGGCAGGTAGGATCTCGGCGACGCTTGTAATCGCCGCTGATCACCGCGGTGCGGTCCTTCCAGCGCAGCACCACCTGAGCCGATCCCAAGACATGTCCCGCCGGAACCAGGGTGATGCCGACACTGCCGCGCGTGACCGTCTCGCCGTAGCGTGCTGCCTGGCTGCTGCCGGCAAAATTCTGGCCGCAGCGCGCTGCCATGATCGCCAGGGTCTCGGGCGTGGCCAGTACCGTACCGTGGCCGGCGCGCGCGTGGTCGGAATGGCCATGGGTGATCACCGCATGGTCGACCGGTTGGGTCGGGTCAACGTGAAAGCCTCCCAGCGGGCAATAGAGCCCTTGGGGGGTGTTGCGCAGGAGCTGTCGGAACCCGGCCATAGGGCGGGAACGTGCCAGGCCGGTCCCCGGCTCCGTCAAGGCCGTTAATCTTAACCCATTGATTTTTCTAACATTGGGAATCCCCAATGCGAGTGAATTTGCAAGTCACTTGCAAATAGGCGGGGGGTGTGATTTTAGGTTCCTGCCAAGTGAGGGACGGCATGCAGGCCAAGTCCGCCAAACCCAGACCGATCAAGAAGATCGCCATCCACGATCTTCTGGAAGGCCGTCGGGAAGCGGTGCTTCTGCATGACGGGGCCGAGTACCGGCTGCGCCTCACCAGCAACGGCAAGCTGATCCTCACCAAATAGGACGGCGGCCGTTCGTGACAACCGAGTACCAAGCCAGCCCCTTAGCCGACGAGGCCATCAAGGATGCCAGCCAGGTCGAAAACGCTGAATCTTGAGGGACCTTATGTCTGCCTTTTCGTCTTTCCGAACATCAATCAGAACAGGGGCGCTGTCCGGCGCCTCGCTTGGCGCGTTGCTGCTGGCGGTGCCCGCCGCCGCCCAACCGGTGCAGCTTGGGCCGGTCTCGGTCAGCGACCAGGCCGACAAGAATGGGCTGAACCATGCCCCGCCCGTTAATACCATCCCCAGCGACAGCCTGCAGGACACTCCGCAAGCCGTCACGGTCATTGATTCCGTCACCATGAAGCAGCAAGGCACCACCACCCTGGCTGACGCGCTGCGCAATGTGCCCGGCATCACCATCGCCATCGGCGAGGGCGGCACCCTGGCCGGCGATCAGTTCAAGATCCGCGGCTTTGACGCCAAGGACGACGTCTATCTCGATGGCCTGCGCGATTTCGGCGCCTATGCCCGCGACAGCTTCAATTATGAGGAAGTGCAGGTCCTCAAAGGTCCGTCAGGCCTGATGTTCGGCCGCGGCACCACCGGCGGCGCGATCAACACCATCTCCAAGACGCCCTTCCTCAAGGACAAATATTCCGCCGCCATCGAGGGCGGCAATGGCGACCATCTGCGCGCCACTGCCGATCTGAACTACGCCTTCTCCGATACCGGCGCGGTACGCCTGAACCTGATGTACACCGACACCGGCGTGGTGGACCGCGATGTGGTACACGCCACGCGCTGGGGAATTGCGCCAACCATCTCACTGGGGCTGGGCACCGATACCCAATGGTCGCTGTCCTACATGCACCAGCATACCGACGCGATTCCCGACTACGGCCTGGTGGTGGCGCAGCGCCCCGGCCAGCTGATCGCCGAGCCGGTCAGCGAATATGGCGTTCCGCGCAACACTTTCACCGGCTTCAATACCGATAAGGACCGCAACGACGCCGACATCGTCACGATGAAGATCGCCCATCAGGCGGCACCCTGGCTGACCCTGAGCAACGACAGCCGTGCGGCCGCCTATTCGCGCTATTTCCAGTACACCACCACCGATACCTGTGACTTCACCGCGGCGACCAATTTCTGCTCCAGCGTGCTATTCGGTCAGGCGACGCCGGCTTCGGCGGCCGGGACGGCCGATCCAAAAACCACGCTCGCCCAGATCGGCGGCGGCGGCCCCTATGTTCAGAACAGTTGGGGCGTCCAGGATGTCGCCACCGCCAGGGCCGACTTTCATATCGGCGATTTCCGCAATGTGACGATCGCGGGCTTTGACGTTTCCTATCAGAACGCCGACCGCACCATCTATGCCTATCGGCTGCCGACCCTGGCGCAATATACCTACCAGCTGGGCGATCGTTCGGTGAACCGCCGCAATATCGGCGTGCCGCTGTTCAACAACAGCAACCACAATCCGCCGCCCGGCTATACCGTGGTTTATCCCACCGCGGCCACGATTGCCGGCACCAACGACACCGCAACCAGCGTCGTCACATCCAGCGGCCGCGCCACGGACCTGGCCTTCTTCGCGACCGACCGCTTCTATTTCACCCCGGAAATCTCGGTGATCGGCGGCGTGCGCGTCGATCGCTATACGCCGACCTACACGGCCGTCACGGTTGGCACCGTGGCGACCGGGCCGCAGACCACCGTGGCCAAGTCGCCCCAGACCCTGGTGAATCCGCGCGCCGCCCTGGTGTGGGAGCCGTCCGAAGACCAGACCTATTATTTCTCTTACGGCAAATCTTCGGTGCCGCAGGGCACTTCCGTGGTCGGCTCGCCCACGCCCATCACAACGGCCAACCAGGGCCTGGACCCGGAAATCAGCGAGACCCTGGAGCTGGGTGCCAAGAAAAGCTTCTTCAATGGCGCGCTGGGGCTCAGCGGGGCCGTCTTCAAGGTGCTCAAGAGCAACGCCCTGATCACCGATCCGGTCAGCGGCACCACCACCGCCCAGTCGGGCGAGCGCGACCGGGTGCAGGGTGTCGAGCTGTCGGCCACCGGCCAGATCACCGAAAAATGGAACGTGCTGGCCGCTTATACCTTCCTGGATTCCAAGGTCACCAGCGACAATTTCTGCAGTACCGCCACGCTGACGTGCCTGCCAAATCCCTACACCATCGGCACCCAGGTGATCTTCGTGCCGAAGAACGCGGCCTCCTTCTGGACCTCCTACAAGCTGGACGATTTCGTGCCGGGCTTGGGTGTCGGCGGTGGGCTGGTCTATCAGTCCAAGCTGTTCGTGCGCAATACCACCGCCGGCACCGCGCCGGTGGCCACGGGCCTGTCGCGCATCGCCGTCATCCCCCGCACCTTGGAGCTGGACACGGTGGCGACCTATGACATCGACAAGCTGCACTTCCAGTTCAACGTCAACAATCTGACGGACGAGCTGAACTACACCCAGTCCTTCGGCAACCGCGGCACGCCGTCGGCCGGACGCACCTTCATCTTCTCGGTGGGGGTCGATCTCTAGCGATGCTGGTCCATGTCCCCAATCTGCTTTCCGGCGAACAGGTCGCGCATATCCGCGGCGTGTTGTCGGGAACCGATTGGGTGGACGGCAAGGTGACGGCGGGCGCCCAGTCCGCCGGCGCCAAGCATAACCTGCAGGTGCCGGAGAATGCACCGCCTGCCCGCGCGCTGGGCGAGCTGATCCTGACGGCGCTGGGCCAGAACGAGCGTTTCACCTCGGCGGCGCTGGCGCTGCGCGTCTTCCCACCCTTGTTCAACCGCTATGACGTCGGCATGAATTTCGGCAGCCATATCGACAACGCCATACGCTTCGTGAAAGGCGCGATCCAGCCCATCCGGGTGCGCACCGACATGTCGGCGACGCTGTTCCTCACCGATCCGGACGATTATGACGGCGGCGAGCTGGTGGTCGAAGACATCTTCGGCAGCCACAAGGTCAAGCTGCCGGCCGGCGATCTGGTGGTCTATTCGGCCACCAGCCGCCATCATGTCACGCCGGTGACCCGCGGCAGCCGCTGGTCTTCCTTCTTCTGGATCCAGAGCATGATCCGCGACGAAGGCGCGCGCACCATGCTGTTCGAGTTGGACAACGCCATCCAGGGCCTGCGCAAACAGGTCGGCGACAGCGAGGAGATCGTCTCGCTCACCGGGCTTTATCACAATCTTGTCCGCCGCTGGGCGGATGCATGAGGATGTCATGAGCTTTGCAACCGTCCGCCGCACACTGTTCACGGTCCATATGTGGGTGGGCCTGGTGCTGGGGCTGTTTCTGGCGGCGCTGGGACTTTCCGGCAGCGTGCTGGTCTATGACGATGCGTTCGCCAATCTCCTGGATCGTCCGCCCCAGGCGCTGACGGCCGGCATGCCGTTGCCGCTTTCCATGATCCAGGGCATCGCGCGTGACGCTGCGCAGCAGCGGGGCGTCCCTGGCGGGCAGATGCAACTCATCCTGCCAGAGAAACCGCGTCAACCCATCACGGTGCGGCTGGGCGGCATTTCGCCCATGGGCAATATGGCGGGCATGAACGGGCAGCGCCCGCGCGGTGGTGAGAGACGCGAGGGCGCGCAACGCCCGGGACGCGCGGGCGGCCTGCAACTGTTCATCGACCCGGTGTCGGGCGAGGTGTTGGGCAGCCGCAAGGCGGCCCTGCCGGGGCTTCTGATCTTCGCCCACCAGCTCCACGGCAATTTCCTGATGGGCCGCGAGGGACGGACTTATGTCGTTGGCTGGCTGGGCGTGGCCATGTGCATCCTGGGCCTGTCCGGCCTAGTGCTGTGGTGGCCCAAAAAAGGCCAGTGGAAATATGCCTTCAAGGTGCGCAGCACCGCCTCGGGCCTGCGCTTTCATCGCGAACTTCATGCCGCCACCGGCATCTGGATTTTCATCGTCTTCCTGGCTGTCAGCTTTTCCGGTGTTGTGATTGCCTGGCCGCAGACCTTTGGGATGCCGAATGGGCGCGGCGCCATGCCCAATGTCGAGCCCATCGATGCCCGCCGCCTGGGCGCGACCGAAGCGGTGATCGCCGCCCAGCGCGCCGTGCCGGGCTTGCAGCCACGCAGCGTCACCATTCCCGCAGCGCCCGGCCAGCCGATCAGCGTCAGCTATCTTAGCCATGACGCAATCAATGCCACCGTCTATGTCGATCCCTATCGCGGCACGGTGCTGAGCGTGCGCGATCCCTCGGGCAGCTTCATGGCCTGGATGCGGCCGGTGCATCAGGGCTCGCTGGGCGTGGTGTGGAAATTCCTGGTCTTCCTGTCCGGCCTGGTGCCGACCCTGTTCGTGATCACCGGCGTGGTGATGTGGGCCAAGAAACGCCAGCGCCATGTGCCGATGAGCGAGCCGCTGCCGGAAGCGCTGGCGGAGGGAGAGCCGGCATGACGCTTTCCTATCCGCTGCAGGCCTTTGAAAAGTCGCGGGCGCTGCCGCCCTTGCGCGAAAAGCTGCCGGACCGCGACCGGCTGGTCAGTATCGCCATCACCATCGCGGTACATGTACTGATCGCCGTCGCTGCGCTGGCCACGGTGCATGTGACCAAGCCCCGGGTGATGCGGGAGTTGAAGGTCCAGATCGCGCCGGAGCCGCCCAAGCCGATTGAGCAGAAGCTCGATCTTCCCAAATTCGTGCCGCCACCCTCCGTCAGTGCGCCCATTCCCGAATTCACGATTCGCATGCCGGCGCCGTCTCCCATCACGGTCCAACCGCCGCAGGCGGCGCCCGCCCCTCCGGTCGCCGCCACGCCCGTGCCGCAGAAGGCCCAGGGCGAGGGCCGGGACAGTTTCCTGGCTCGGTTGCTGGCCCAGCTCAACCGCGTCAAGCAATATCCCCGCGCCGCACGTCAGGCCCGTATCGAGGGCGTGGTGATGCTGCATTTCGTGATGGACGCGCAAGGAAAGCTGGTGAGCTTCGATATTGCCAAGTCCAGCGGCCGTCCCGTGCTGGACAATGAGGCCGTGGCCCTGATTCAGCGCGCGCAGTTGCCGCCGCTGCCGGTAGGCTTTCCCACCAATACGCTGGATGCGGTGGTGCCGATCCAGTTTTCGCTCAGCAGCTGATCAGGCGGCGGCCAGTGCGCGGGCTCCGTGCGCAACCTTCTCCGCCACTTTCGCCATGAAGCGGGCGCTGTCGACTACAGTGCGCTCGTGAAAGCCTGAGCCGATCAGGCCGCAGACGTCGAAACAGTCCACCCGGAAACGCAAGGTGGGGCCCTTCACCTCGATCAGTTCGATATGGGCGGTGAGCTTCATGCCCTTTGGCGTGGGCGCAACATGGCTGAGATAGACATGGGTGCCGACGGTTGTCTCACCGTCCGGCAACCAGGGCTGCAGAGCTTCGATGCAGGCCCACTCGATAAAGCCCACCATGAAGGCGGTGGCGAAGACCGGCGGCAGGTCGGCAAAGGCTGGAAAATCCCGGGAAAAGGCCGTCACCAGCAACCGCTCGCTGACCTGAAGCGGCAGGCTGTGGGTGATGCCGGAAACGATATCGCTGATCATGCTGCTCCTCCTTTTGAAAATTCAATGCCCGGCCTGGGCCATGTCCACGGCGCGGCTGGGCTTGGGCGCCAGCCAGATGGCGAACGCCGCCAGCAAGAACGCCACCGCCACCAGGAACATCAGCTGATTGGTGGCGATCATCACGCTCTGGCTCTGCACCATGTTGTTGATCTGGCTGAGCGCCGCGTCATGGCTGAAGCCCGAGCCGGTCAGGGCGCGCATGCTGTCGCCATTGCGATCGGTCAGGCCTGCAAGCTCCGCATGGGCATACGTGGTCTTGTCATCCCAGGCGGTGGTGACCAGCGAAGTGGTGATGGCACCCGACATGGTGCGCAGGAAGTTCTGCAGCCCCGCGCCCGAGGCGGTCTCCCGTTCCTCCACGCTGCCCAGCGCCAGCGCCGTCAGCGGCACGAAGAACAGCGGCAGGCCGATGCCCATAAGCACCAGCGGCACCGCGATCTGCCAATAGGTCACGCCATTGGTCAGCCCGGTGCGCAGGAAGGTGACAAAGGCGATCCACACCAGCCCGGCAAAGACCAGGTGGCGGGGATCGAGCTTCTTGCCCATCAACATGCCGGCGATGGGCGCCACCAGCACGGCGCAGACACCGCTCCAGGCCGTGGTCATTCCGGCCCAGGTCGAGGTGTAGCCCATATAGCTCTGCAGCCAGAGCGGTGTCAGCACATTGGCACCGAACATGGAGCCATAGCCCAGGCTGAGGGTGAAGACCGAAGCGGTGAAGCCGCGATGGCGGAAGACGCGCAGGTCCACGATGGGATTGTCGTCGGTCAGCTCCCACATCAGGAAGGCGACGAAGCCGATCAGCGCGATGGCGGCAAGGGCGCGGATTTCCACTGAAGCGAACCAGTCATGGTCCTTGCCGATATCCAGCATGATCTGCAGGGCGCCGACAAAGACGATCAGCAGAACCAGGCCGACGATGTCGATCGGCGCCTTGACCTTGTCGGTCTCGAAGCGGCGCAGGGTGCGGGCGATCAGCGGCGCGCAGCCCAGCGCGATCGGCACATTGATGAAGAAAATGAACGGCCAGGCCAGATTGTCGCAAATGCTGCCGCCCAGGATCGGGCCCAGCACCGGCGCCACCAGGGTGGTCATAGCCCACAGCGCCATGGCGGCGGGCGCACGCTCTTTGGGGAAGACGCGCAGCAGCAAGGTCTGGGACAGCGGCATCAGCGAGCCGCCGGATAGGCCCTGCATGATGCGACCGAACACCAGCATTTCGAGCGAGGTGGAGACGCCGCACAGCGCGGAAAAGACGCCGAACAGCATCATGGCGGTGGTGAAGACGCGCACCGCGCCGAACCGTCCCGCCAGCCAGCCGGTCAGCGGCACCAGGATCGCCTCCGCCACCGAATAGGAGGTGATCACCCAGGTGCCCTGGCTGGCGCTGATGCCCAGGCTTCCGGCAATGCTGGGCATGGAGACATTGGCGATGGTCATGTCCAGCACGGCGATGAAATTGGCGATGGCCAGCATCACCGCGGCGAGCCACAGCATCGCGCCGCTGAGCGGCGCGTCCGCTTGTTGCGCGTTGCTCATGGCTAGTTTGCCCGGCCGCTATTGACGGCGGCGGTATCGATGGTGGCGGTCATGGAAAGACCGACGCGCAGGGGATGTGCCGCCATTTCGGCCGGATCGAGGGCGACGCGCACGGGCACCCGCTGCACCACCTTGATCCAGTTGCCGGTGGCGTTCTGCGCCGGAATGATGGCGAAGGCCGAACCGGTGCCGCCGCCCATGCCGGCGACCTTGCCATGATAGACGATCCGGCTGCCGTAAAGGTCGGAGGTCACTTCGACCGGCTGGCCCACCGCAACATGCTTGAGCTGGCCTTCCTTGAAATTGGCATCGACATAGGCCTGGGCGATGGCCGTGACCGTCATCAGGGTCTGGCCCGGCTGGACGGTCTGGCCGACCTGCGCCTTGCGCTGGGCGATAATGCCGTCGATCGGCGCGCGGATGACGGTGCGCGACAGATCCAGCTTTGCCTTTTCCAGTGCGGCGCGGGCGGCCAGGGTCTCGGGATGATCGGCGACGCCGACCCCGCGCACCAGTTCCGCCTGGGCCTGCAAGGTTTCGCGCGCGGCAGCCAGATTCGCCACGGCAGCCGCGGCCGCGGCACGCGCGGTGGAGAGTTGCTCGCGCGAGATGGCGCCGCTTTCCGACAGGGTAACACGGCGGCCATAATCTTCGGCGGTACGGCTGGCGTCGGTTTCCCGCGCTGTGACGGTGGCCGCGGCGGCCGCGCGTTGGGCATAATATTGGCTCACCCGTTGCAAGGTGTGCTGATAGTCGGCCTGGGCGCGCGCCAGCGCGATGCGCGCATCGCTGGGATCGATCACCACCAGCACGTCGCCCTTGTGCACCATCTGGGTGTCATCCACCGCGACCTTGGCGATCGGGCCGGTGACCTGGGAATTGATCTGGGCGACTTGTGCGCCGACATAGGCATCGTCGGTGGTGACGTAATGGGAGGCGACGAGGGTGTGGTAGGCGCCATAGCCGGCGCCCGACAAAAGAACGCCCGCGGCCAGGCCTGCCAGCAGGCGCTTGCGCAATTTGGTCCTGCGCGCCGGCTTCGCCGGAGCGGCCTCGAAAGCCAGAGAGTCTGCCGTGATGTCGGTCATGGTGTGATCCCCGCTTACCCAAAAGGAAAGGAACAATTCCTTTTCTTTAAGAGGGCGGGAAAGAAACACTTTCTTTTCTTTGCGTCAAGCGCTAATTTGAACCTGCGCATGTTTTTTCATAAGGCTCTGAAATGCAGAAGAAAAAGCTGGCCAAGGCCTCCCCAAAGCCCAAGGGCGGCCCCGGCCGTCTGACCGCGGAGGAGGCCGCCCGGTTGCCGGACCGGCTGCTGGATGCGGCCCTGGAGTTGTTCAACCAGCATGGCTATGGCGGCACCAGCATGGAGCAGATCGCGCGCCGGGCAGGCGCTTCTACTAAGACGCTTTATGCCCGCTTTGCCGACAAACCGGCCGTGGTGCAGGCGGTGGTCAATCGCATTATCGAAGCATCTTTGAAGGCGGCCGGCGCGGCGACGCCCGATCCTGGCCGCGATCCGCGCCGTTTCATTGTCGCCCTGGGGACGGAAATCGTCACAAATATCGGCCAGGCTGGTGCCGGCTTGATTCACATTGCTCTGTCGGAGGCCCGCCACTCGCCCGTCATCGCTCGTATGTACAATGCGACTCTGGCGCGGGGCCGCGGCCTGTTGCGCAACGCGCTGGAGCAATGGCATGCCGCAGGCCTCTTGCCGGACCTTAAGGACGCGGAGATGGCGGCGATCCTGCTGCTCAGCATGCTGACAGACATGGCCCGCATCCGCACCGCCATGGGAGAATCGATGCGCGAGCAGGAAATCGCCACCTATATTCCCTATGCCGCTGACATTTTCCTCAAAGGCCTGGGATACAGGCCAGGGAAATAGGCCATTGGCCCCCGTAAAAAGCGGCGTTAAGCTTCCCAAAACATTAGGGGGAGTTTCATGGAAAACGGATCACGCCGCGGTCTTCTGAAGAACAGCGCCAAGGCTGCGGCTGCTGCGGCGGCGGGCGTCGCGCTGACGGCGAAAAGCGCTGAGGCCCAGCCGCGGATGGAAAAGCGCTCGCCCTATCCGGCGCCCAATCCCCCCCCGGCCACCAAGCCAATGTTCTCGCGCGCCGTCACCTACGGCAACATGCTGTTCCTGGCTGGCGTGGGCTATCACAAGCCCGGCACCATCGAGGATCACACCCGGGGTGTGCTGGACGAGATCAAGAAGAACCTGGAAGACGCCGGGTCTTCGCTGCAGAAATGCCTGAAGGTCACTGTCTTGCTGGCCGACGGCAAGGATTATGAGCGCATGAACGCGGTCTATCGCACTTACGACTGGGGCAATCCGCCCCCGGTACGCACCACCACGGCGGCCGCCTGGGTCCCCGGTGACTCGCTGGTCGAAATCGACGTCATCGCGTACATCTAAGGGAGAGCGCGATGGGTCTGTTTGGAAAATGGTCGCGGCGTGATCTTCTGAAGAGCTCTGGCGCCGTAGCCGGCGCAGCCGCGGTGCCTCTCGCCGCCAGCAGCAGCGGTGCTGAAGCGGCAGTATCCATGCCCTCTCTCAATGGGCGGGAGCCGGATAATCTTTTCACCCGCATCGGCGTGCGCCCGATCATCAACGGGCGCGGTACCTACACCATCATCTCCGGCTCCCGTTCCCTGCCGGAGGTCAAGCGGGCGATGTATGAGGCCTCTCACTATTACGTCCAATTGGACGAGATGGAGGACGGCGTCGGGGCGCAGCTGGCCAAGCTGACGGGCGCCGAGTGGGGCATCATCACCAATGGCGCGGAAGCGGCCATTTGCCTGGCAACCATCGCCAGCATCGCCGGCAGCGATGTCGAGAAATGCCAGGGGCTGCCTTACGTAAAGGCCAAGGACCAGGTCATCATCCCTCGATACTCACGCAATCCCTACGATCTGGGCGTGCGCATGGTCGGCGCCGAAGTCGTGGAGGTGGACACACCTGAAGAGATGCAGGCCAAGATCTCGCCCCGCACGGCCATGATCTATGTGATGTCCTCGCCGCGCGCGGAAAAGGACCGGCTCAACATTCCCGCCATCATCGCCATCTCCAAGAAGACGGGCGTGCCCGTGCTGGTGGACGCGGCGGCGGAGGAACCGCTCAATCCCAATCCGCACCTGTCGCGCGGCGCCACCCTGGTCTGCTATTCGGGCGGCAAATGCCTGCGCGGGCCGCAATCCTCCGGCCTCCTTCTGGGCAACAAGGCGCTTTGCAAAGCGGCCTATTTCCAGGCCGCGCCGCACCACGCCTATGGCCGGGCGTTGAAATGCAGCAAGGAAGAAACCATGGGTCTGCTGGCCGCCGTGACCCAATGGTACAAGCGTGACCATGCCGCCGAGCAGAAAATGTGGCTGGGCTGGATGCAGAATATCGAAAAGCGCCTGAAGCCGCTGCAATCCACCACCTTCGAATATCTGGAGCCGGAGGACCTTTCCAACAAGGCAACACGCCTGCGCGTGCACTGGGACGCCAAGGTACTCGGTATCACGGGCACGGAGCTGGCCGCCAAGCTTGACGCCGGCACCCCGCGCATCCTGCTGGATGGCGGCAGCGGCAGACGCCCTGACCAGATGGCCAGTTCGATCACGATCATGCCGTACATGATGGATCCGGGCGAAGATAAGATCATCGCCGACGCCCTGTACGCGGCGATGAGCAACCCCGGCCACTATACCGATCCGGTGGTGCCATCCGGCGCGCCTGCCGCGATCGGCGGGGCCTGGATGGTCAATGTCGAATATCCTCTCGGCAAGGGCAACCAGACCTTCGTCCTGACCCAGACCGGCGGCGATATCGCCGGCAGGCATCAGGGCGAACTCTATAATGGGCAGCTGCGTGGCACGGTGCATGGCGACCAGGTGGAACTGCGCAGCGTCATGGAAGTGCCGGGCAACCCGATCCACTGGACCTTCACCGGCACCCACCAGGGTGACCGCATGTCGGGTATCGCGGACATGGGCGAATACGGTCCCGCCCGCTGGACGGCGGTGCGGGCATGAAAAAGTCTCTTTTGTGCAGCGCGCAGATGCTTTTTCTGGCACTCCTGACGGGGCCGGCCAGCGCCCAACTGCCTGCCTATGACCTGCTGTTGCGCGGGGGGCATGTCATCGATCCCAAGAACCATATCGACGCAACCATGGATGTCGCCATCAAGGATGGCCACATCGCCAAGGTGGCGCCGAACCTGAAATCCGCCGATGCGATCAAGACCATCAATGTCCGCGACATGTTTGTCACGCCGGGCCTGATCGACCTGCATACCCACAACTATACCGGTACGGGCGAGCGCAACTCCTATGCCGGCGACCTCAGCGTGCGGCCGGATGGCTTCACCTTTCGCAATGGCGTCACCACCGTGGTGGATGCCGGCTGTTCGGGCTGGCGCAACTTCGAGGATTTCAAGGACAGGATCGTCGACCGGGAAAAAACGCGCATTCTGGTTATGCTCAATATCGTGGGCAAGGGCATGCGCTCGGGCAATATCCAGCAGGACACCAGCGACATGGATGGCGAAGCCACCGCCAAGATGGCGCTGAAATATCCGGGCCTGATCGTGGGCATCAAGACCGCGCACTTCGAAGGCCCGGAATGGAAACCGGTGGAGCAGGCGGTGATCGCGGGCACCAAGGCCAACATCCCGGTGATGGTGGACTTCGGCGCCGACCGTCCGACCCGCCCGCTCTATGACCTTTTGACCAAGAAGCTGCGGCCTGGTGATATCTACACCCACATGTATTCCGGCCTGCGCCATGAGCAGGACCCGGTCACCAAGGGTCCGCAGAAAGGCATGATCGAGGGGCGCGCGCGGGGCATCATTTTCGATGCCGGCACCGGCGGCGGCAGTTTCAAATGGTCGCTGGCGATCCCGTTCATCAAGCAGGGGTTCAAGCCCGACTCCCTGTCCACCGACCTGCATGTGGACAGCATGAACAGCTCCACCAAGGACTTGCTGAACGTCGCCAGCAAGTTCATGGCGATGGGCCTCAGCCTCCAGGAAGTGGTGGCCGACATGACTTCTCATCCGGCCCACGAGATCAAGCATGACGAACTGGGCAATCTGTCGGCGGGTGCGATCGCCGATGTGGCGGTCTTGAGCGTGCAGAAAGGCCATTTTAGCTTTACCGACATGGTCAACACCCGCTTTGACGGCACCCAGAAGCTGGTGGCGGAACTGACCATCAAGGACGGCAAGATCGTTTATGACCTGAATGGCCTGGAATCGCTGCCCTGGGATGCCCCGCAGGGCGACATCTCACAGGACAAGCGCTGGACTTCCTGGCCGCGCCCGGTGCCCAAGCCGACCGATGGGGTGCTGTTGCATTGACCCAAAAACGAGAACGGCGGGGAACTGGACTTTCGCCCGTCCTCGCCGTTCTTTGAAACCATCGATTTCGCAATCGACAGTCACTGAGAGACAACGCCGGGGTTTTCAGCCCGTTCCTTGTGGCGCCGAAATCTTTGTTCTAGGGAACTATCGCCCGTTCAAGATTGATCTCCGATGGCGCAACCCGAATGAGTTCAGAAGGCGACTACGACTATATCATTGCCGGCGCGGGCTCCGCTGGCTGTGTGCTGGCGAACCGCCTGTCCGCGGATCCCAGGAACCGTGTGCTGTTGGTGGAAGCGGGCGGCTATGACGACTGGATCTGGTTTCACATTCCCGTCGGCTATCTGTTCCTGATCGGCAATCCGCGCAGCGACTGGATGTTCGAGACAGATGCCGAACCCGGACTGAACGGCAGGAAACTGAATTATCCCCGCGGCAAGGCGATCGGCGGCTCTTCTTCGATCAATGCGATGCTTTCGATGCGTGGGCAGGCAGGCGATTACGACCATTGGCGGCAACTGGGTCTGACCGGGTGGGGCTGGAACGATGTGCAGCCGGTGTTCCGCGCACTGGACCGGCATTTCCTGGGCGACAGCGAGCATCACAGCGCGCGTGGCGAGCTTGCGGTGGATCTGCCGCGGGTGCGCTGGGAAATCCTGGACTCCATCATCGATGCGGCGGAGGAGATCGGCATTCCCCGGACGGCCGATCCCAACACCGGCGACAATGAAGGCAGCTACTATTTCCACGTCAACCAGAAACGCGGCCGCCGCTGGTCAGCGGCGCGCGGCTTTCTGAAGCCGGTTTTGCACCGCCCCAATCTGCGGCTGGTGACGGATGTGGCGGTGGAGCGTGTGCTTTTCGACGGCAAGCGCGCGACGGGGGTGCGTTACCGCCAGGGCAACCGGGCCTTTGACGCACGCGCGAGGGGTGAAGTCATACTGTCGTCTGGCGCCATCGGTTCGGTGCAGATATTGCAGCGCTCCGGCATCGGCCCGGGCGCCTGGCTGAACCAGGCGGGCATTCCCGTCCTCAACGCACTGGAGGGCGTGGGCCGAAATCTGCAGGACCATCTTCAACTGCGCGTCATGTACCGGGTCAGCGGCGTGAAGACCTTAAACGAGGTCTATTACTCGCTGCTGGGCCGGCCGCTGATGGGGCTGCAATATGCGCTGCTCAGGCGCGGGCCCATGACCATGGCGGCATCGCAACTCTGCGTGCTCACCCGCTCTGATTCATCACGGGAACGCGCCAATGTCCAGTTCCACATCCAGCCTTTGTCGCTGGATCGCTTCGGCACGCCGTTGCACCGTTTTCCGGCCATCACCGTCAGTCCCTGCAATTTGCGCCCCACCTCCCGCGGCACGGTGCGGATCCCGTCCGCCGCCACGGACGCCAAGCCCGAGATCGCGCCCAACTATCTTTCCACGGACGAAGATCGCCGTATTGCGGCGGATTGCATCCGCCTGACGCGGCGCCTGATGCGTCAGCCGGCGCTGGCGCGCTATCGGCCCGAAGAATTCCGCCCCGGACCGGATGTTTCCAACACTGATTCAGATCTGATCCATGCCGCGGGTGATATTGGCACCACGATTTTCCATCCCGTCGGTACGGCAAAGATGGGGCTGGCCAGCGATTCGGGCGCGGTGGTGGACGAACGGCTGCGCGTTCACGGCCTTAAGGGCTTGCGGGTGATCGATGCTTCGGTGATGCCGACCATCACCTCCGGCAACACCAACACGCCGACCATCATGATCGCCGCCAAAGGCGCGGCTATGGTGCTGGAAGATGCGCGCTAGTCTTTGCTGTCATTCCCGCGAAAGCGGGAATCCAACTTCTTGGTGTATAAAGTTGGCGGAAAAAGTTGGATGCCCGCTTACGCGGGCATGACAAATCAAGTCACTGGCGCAGGATTGAACAGCACCAGATCATTGTGCAGGCCCCATTTGTCGGCCCACACCTGCTTCCTGCCACTGGCGACGTCCAACATCAGCTGGAACAGATCCCAGCCGACCTGTTCGATGGTCTTCTCGCCGGTGGCGATGGGCCCGGCATCCAGGTCGATCAGGTCATTCCAGCGTTTGGCCAGCTCGCTGCGGGTGGCGACCTTGATCACCGGCACGGCCGACAGGCCATAAGGCGTGCCACGGCCGGTGGTGAAGACGTGCAGGTTCATGCCGGCGGCAAGCTGCAGGGTGCCGCAGACGAAATCGCTGGCGGGGGTGGCAGCGAAGACCAGGCCGCGCTGGCGCACCTTGTCGCCGGGCTTGAGAACGGCGTTGATGGTGCTGGTGCCGGACTTGGCGACGGAACCCAGCGACTTCTCGATGATGTTGGACAGGCCGCCCTTCTTGTTGCCGGGTGTGGTATTGGCGCCGCGGTCCACCAGGCCCTTGGCCAGGTAGTCGTCGTACCAGTTCATTTCCTGCACCAGCTGTTCCGCCACTTCCCTGGTGGCGGCACGTGGGGTGAGCAGATGGATGGCGTCGCGCACTTCGGTGACTTCCGAAAACATCACCGTGGCCCCGGCCCGCACCAGTAGATCGGCGCAGAAGCCCAGCGCCGGATTGGCGGTGAGACCCGAAAAGGCGTCGCTGCCGCCGCACTGCATGCCGACGATCAGCTCGGAGGCCGGCACGGTCTCGCGCTTGCGTTCGTTCAGCACCTTCAGCCGAGCTTCCACCCGCTCCAGGATGCCGTCGATCATGGCGCCAAAACCGACAAAGGCCTCGTCCTGCAGGCGCAAGGTGCCACCCTTGCCCTCATCCGGCAGTAGGCGTTCGGGCACCAGCTTCTCGCAGCCGAGGCCCACCACCAGAACTTCGCCGCCGAAATTCGGATTCTTGGCCAGGTTCTGCAGCGTGCGGATCGGCACCACCGCGGCCGGCGCGTTGATGGCGACGCCACAGCCATAGGCATGGGTCAATACCACCACATCATCGACATTGGGATATTGGGGCAGGAGCTCTGCCTTGATGCGCTTCAGCGCGAATTCCATGGTGCCGGCCACGCACTGCACGCTGGTGGAGATGGCCAGGATATTCTTGGTCCCCACGGTGCCGTCGGCGTTGCGATAGCCTTCGAAGGAATAGCCGGTCAGCGGCTCCAGCGCGGGCGCGGGGCGCGTCGCCATCTGAAGCTGGTCCAGCGGCGGGGCGCTGCCCATCACCACATTGTCTTCGTTGACCCAGTCGCCGCGCTTGATGTCGCCCTTGGCAGTGCCGATCACCTCGCCATAGCGGACGACGTCGCCGCCATCTGCAATATCGGCCAGCGCCACCTTGTGGCCCTGGGGCACGAAATGGTTCAGCGTCAGGCCGTCGGGAAAGGCCGTGCCGGCGGGCAGGCCAAGGGCGTTGACCACGATCGCCACATTGTCGCGTTTGTCTACCTGGATGCGGCGCGGTGCTTCGTGCGGCTGCTTGTTCTGGATGTTCATGGGCCGATTATAGCCGTGCTTACCGCACCAGACAGGGCTTTTTGGGGTCGAATTTCCAGCCCGGGATCAGGAACTGCATGGCCATGGCATCGTCGCGGGCGCCCAGATCCAGCGATTTATAGACATTGTGCGCCTTCTCGACCTCGCGCATGTCCAGCTCGACGCCCAAGCCGCCTTGCGCCGGAACGGCGACCAGGCCGCCTTTGATCTTGAACGGCTCTTTGGTCAGGCGCTGGCCGTCCTGCCAGATCCAGTGGGTGTCTATGGCGGTAATATTGCCTGGCGCTGCAGCCGCCACGTGGGTGAACATGGCCAGCGAGACATCGAAATGATTGTTGGAATGGCTGCCCCAGCGCAGGCCACGGTCATTGCACATCTGGGCGACGCGCACGCTGCCGGCCATGGTCCAGAAATGCGGATCGGCCAGGGGAATATCCACCGAACCCAGGTCGAAGGCATGCACCAGCTGGCGGAAGTCGGTGGCGATCATGTTGGTGGCGGTGGGAAGGCCGGTGGCGCGGCGGAATTCCGCCATGATCTCGCGGCCTGAATAACCGGCTTCGGCGCCGCAAGGGTCTTCGGCATAGGCCAGCACGTCGCCCCGGCCCCTGCACAGGGTGACGGCTTCTTTCAAGGACCAGGCGCCATTGGGATCGAGGGTGATGCGCGCCTTGGGAAAGCGCTTGGCCAGCGCCTCGATCGCCTTGATCTCTTCGGTGCCAGCGAGCACACCGCCCTTGAGCTTGAAGTCATTGAAGCCGTAGCGCTGATAGGCAGCCTCAGCCAGGCGCAGCACCGCGTCAGGGGTCAGGGCTTCTTCATCGCGCAGCCTGATCCAGTCGTCGCCCTTTTGGTCGTGGCGATAGGGCAGGGTGGTCTTCTTGCGGTCGCCGACGAAGAAAAGATAGCCCAGCATCTCCACCGCATCGCGCTGCTGGCCCTCGCCCAGAAGCGCGGCGACCGGCACACCCAGATGCTGGCCCAGAAGATCGAGCAGGGCGCATTCCAGCGCCGCCTGGACATGCACGGTGGTGCGCAGGTCGAACGTCTGAAGCCCGCGCCCGCCGGAATCGCGGTCGGCAAAGCGTCGGCCCACTTCGCCCAGCACATTGTTCCAGGTCCCCAGGCCCTGGCCGACCACCAGGTCGCGCGAATCTTCCAGGGTCTGGCGGATCTTCTCGCCGCCCGGCACTTCGCCTACGCCGCTATTGCCGGAACTGTCTTTCAGCAGCACCAGATTGCGGGTGAAATAGGGGGCATGCGCGCCCGACAGGTTCAGCAGCATGCTGTCCTGGCCCGCCACGGGAATGACTTGCATCTCCGTGACGCGAGGCGCGCCGGATACGT
Source organism: uncultured Rhizobium sp. (assembly GCA_964421935.1). Classification (GTDB taxonomy): domain Bacteria; phylum Pseudomonadota; class Alphaproteobacteria; order Micropepsales; family Micropepsaceae; genus Rhizomicrobium. Next base: position 29,844 of record CAYQZM010000219.1, read on the forward strand.
GACTGTTCATGGACGTCCCTATCTAAGCAGCCTTCAACACCACGCGCTTGATCTCGCCGGTGATGAAGCCATAGCTGATCATGGCGACAATGGAATGGGCGAAGACGAAGAGCAGCGCCATGTTCCAGTTATTGTTGGTGGTTGCCAGGATGTAGCCGATTCCGATCGGCGTGAAGATGCCCGCCGCATTGCCGAACAGGTTGAAGATGCTGCCCGACAGGCCGGTGGCCTCGCGCGGCGCGGCATCGCTCATTACCGCCCAGCCCAGTGCGGCCACGCCCTTGCCGAAGAAGGCGGCGGTCATGAAGATCATGATCAGCGCCTGGCTGTCGGTATAGTTGCACAGAAGAATGGCGCAGGAGATCACCAGACCGGTCTGGATCACGGTCTTGCGCGCCACCGACAGCGCCATGCCCCGCTTGAGCAGGAAGTCCGAAGCGATGCCGCCCAGGACGCCGCCGACAAAGCCGGCAATGGCCGGGCCGGCCGCGGCAAGGCCGGCATGGGCCAGGGTCATGTGCCGCGCCTTGATCAGATAGATGGGAAACCAGGTGGTATAGAAATAGGTCAGCGCCGTGATCGAATACTGCGCCAGATAGATGCCCAAGAGCATGCGGTTGGCCAGAAGCTGGCCCATGCTGCCCCAGCGGATCGGCTGGGGCGCTGCGGCGGGCCGGTCGAGATTCACCAGCGCGCCGCCCTTTTCGATATAGTCATATTCACGTTTGCTGATGGCTTTGTGCCGCGCGGGCGATTGCACCACGGCCCAGAAAATCGCCGCGCCCACCAGGCCGATCGCGCCCATCGCCAGGAAGACGCTGCGCCAGCCATAATATTGTGCCAGCCAGCCCATCAGGGGCGCAAAGGCCACCAGCGAGAAATATTGCGAGGCGTTGAAGATGGCGCTGGCCGTACCGCGCTCGGAATGAGGAAACCAGTTGGCGACGATGCGGGCATTGGCGGGAAAACTGGGGCTTTCGGAAAAGCCCAGCGCCAGGCGCAATGTGAAAAGGCTTATCATCACCGGCACGAAGGAAAGCCAGCTCACGAAAGCCTGGGCGCCCGTAAAGATCGCCCACAGCGTGATGGACCAGAGATAGACGGCGCGCGAGCCATAGCGATCGAGCATCGCCCCGCCGGGAATCTGGCCCGCGACATAGGACCAGCCGAAAGCCGAGAAGATGTAGCCGATCTGCACCGTGGTCAGGTGCACTTCCTTCTGTAGCGGCACGGTGGCGAAGGAGAAGGTGGCGCGGCTGGCGTAATTGATGGACGAAACGACGAAAAGGACCGCAATCACCCAGAAGCGGATATGGCTGTTGCGCGTGTCATCGCTCGTCATGGCTGCTCCATCCCCAGAAGACGGCCGCTGGCGGGCCTTATCGATTTTCGGGGCCTTTGAAAGGCACCGAAAGTTATGGCGACGAGCTTGGCCCGTCCAAGCCAAAGGTTCAAGCAATCAATGCGGGGAACGCATCAATCCGGTTCGAAGATCGGTGCTTCGATCTCATCCATGTCCTCCGGCTCGGCAGCGGGGCGCAGAAGGTCCAGGAAGGGCGGCAAAGCCGGATTTTCATTGTCGCTGCGCCAGGCGGCGTACAACTCCACCGGCTGTGGCGGGTCGGTCTCTACGGGCCGGAACAGCACGTCGTCGAAATGCAGCGATTGGGCTGCTTCGGGCACCAGCGCGGCGCCGATGCCGGCGCGCACCAGCGCCAGCATGGAGTGGATCTGGCTCAGCGATTGGATAGCGATGGGCGAAACGCCTTCGGCCTCGAACAATTCGGCCAGCATGTCGTGGAAATAGCGCGCCCCTTCGGCCGCATACATGATCAGCGGCTGGCGGTCGAAATGGGTAAGCTCGAGCGTGGCCTCCGCCAGGCGCGGATCGCCCACCGGCAACGCCGCCACCAGCCGCTCCTCGGCCACTTTCAAGGTGGTGAACTCGCTGCGCCCGATGGGCGGCCGCAACAGCCCGATATCGATGCGCCCGGTCAGCAGGCTTTCCACCTGATCGGTCGAGACCATCTCCTTCAGCGCCATCTCGATATTGGGCGCATGGCTGGTGCGTTGCAGTAGCAGCCGGGGCAGGAAGCTGTAGCCGCTGGCGGCGGTGAAGCCCAGGGTGATGGTGCCCGCTTCGCCAGACGCGATACGGCGCGTGGCCAGCGCGGCGCTTTCGGCCAGGCGCAGGATGCGGCGCGCTTCCAGCAGGAACACGCGGCCGGCCGGGGTCAGCTTGACGGCACGGCTGGTGCGGTCCAGCAGCTTGACCCCCAGCACATGTTCCAGAAGCTGGATCTGCCGCGACAAGGGCGGCTGGGTCATGTTCATGCGCGCGGCTGCACGGCCGAAATGCAATTCCTCGGCGGCGGCGACAAAGCAGCGAAGCTGACGAAGCTCGAACTGCGACCAGAAGGCTTGGCCGGTCATGGCCGCAACACTAGCGCGAAACCGCCAATCCTTAAACCGGCTTGGTCGCCTCTATCAATTTTTTCAGGCGCGCGAACTGATCCTCGGTCAGGTCGGTCAGGGGCGCGCGCACCGGGCCGGCGCCGCGGCCGATGGCCCGCATGCCCGCCTTGACGATGGAGACGGCATAGCCCTTGTTTTCGTTGCGGATGGCGATATAGGGCAGCACGAACTCCTTGAGACCTTTCATCACCTTGGCATGATCCTTGGCGCGCACCGCATCATAGAAGCTGAGCGCCCATTCCGGCATGAAATTATAGATGGCCGAGGAATAAGTGGTGACACCCATTTCCAGATAGGGAAGAGCGAAGGTCTCGGCTGTGGGCAGGCCGCCGACATAGGTGAGGCGGTCGCCCATCCTGGCATAGACGCGCATCATCAGCTCGATGTCGCCGACGCCATCCTTGAAGCCGACCAGATTGGCATTGCGGTCGCACAGTTTGGCCAGGCTGGTCTCATTCAACACCGCATTGTCGCGGTTGTAGACGATGACGCCAATCTTCACGGCCTTGCACACCGCCTCGACATGCGCCATCAGGCCTTCCTGGCTCGGCACCATCAGATAGGGCGGCAGCAGCAGCAGACCGTCGGCACCCGCCGCTTCCGCCGCCTTGGCCAGTTCGACCGCGATGGCAGTGCCATAGCCGCAGCCCGCGATCACGGGCGTCTTGCCAGCCGTTTCCTTCACGGCCGCCGTCACCACCTGATCGACTTCCGCCGGCGTCAGCGAGAAGAACTCGCCGGTGCCGCCCGCCGCGAACAGTCCTGTCAGCCGCTTGAAACCGAGCAGCCAGGCGCAATGCTCGCGGTAGGGACCCTCCTGGAAACGGAGGTCCTTGTCGAAATGGGTCACTGGAAAGGACAAAAGCCCCTTGGCCAGAATCTGGGCCATTTCGCTGGGGGACATTTTGCTCATACTTTTCTCCGGTCTGTCGTGCTGGTGCGGAAATTAGGGCTCGGCCTTTGGCCGGTCCAAGCCAAACTGGCTATGAACCGATGCCTGTTTTAGATGGGCGGTTTTGCATGCTAGGACTGATGAAACAAGTGGGGAAACCGGATGGATCGCAGGGGCATGCTTAAAGCGTCGGGGGCAGCCATGATCGCCACGTCTCTGCCGGCCGCCGCCGCAACCGGTGGCTGGGACCGTGCAAAACTGGATCAGGCCGCCGCCCTGATGGCCGACTGGATCAAGGATGGCCGCGTGGCCGGAGCTTCCATCCTGGTCACCCAAGGCACCCGCCAATTCGCCCGCAATTTCGGCACCGCCAAAGGCACCGAGCCCATCTTTCTGCTGGCATCCATCACCAAGCCCATGACGGCTGCGGCGGTGATGAGTTTGGTGGATGCAGGTCAGCTTTCGTTGGACGACAAGGCTGTCAAATTCTTTCCCAGCTTCACCGGGGAGGGACGCGAAACCATCACGGTCCGCAACCTTCTGACCCATACCAGCGGGTTGCCCGACATGCTGCCAGACGATGAAGCCCTGCGCGAACATCACGCATCGCTGGCCGACTATCGCGAAGGTGCGCTGAAGGCGCCGCTCAAATTCGCGCCGGGCAGCAAATACTCCTATTCCAGCATGGGCATTCTTCTCTCGTCCGAAATCGCCCAGAAGCTCACCGGCAAGCCGATCGCCGATCTGGTCGAGGAACGCGTCTTCCGGCCGCTGGGCATGAGCCGCACCGGTTATGGCCTGCGCGGGAGAAGCAATGCCACCATGGTCGCCAGCCAGGCGGCGCCGGCCATGACCGATGCCGGCAAGAAGAGCTGGCCGAGTTGGAACTGGAACAGCACCTATTGGCGCAACCTGGGCGCGCCCTGGGGTGGGGCCTTGGGCACGGCCGCCGACATCACGCGCTTCTATCACGAATTCATGGAGCAGCGCGGCCGCATCCTGAAGCCGGCGACCGAAGCGCTGATGATCACCAATCAGTCACCGCCCGGCGTCAAAGCCAGCGGTCTTGGTTTCGACCTGCCGCCCAGCGTGGGCTCGCCCGGCTGCGGTCCGCGGACTTTCGGTCACAACGGTTCGACCGGCACTCTGTCCTGGGCCGATCCGGACACCGGCACCATCTGCGTGGTGCTGACCTCTCTGTATGAGGCGGCGGTCAGGCCTCATCCCACCCATCTGGTCTCCGACCTGGTGGCGCAGGCGGTGGCGAAGGCTTGAGCCGATAGCGCTAACACTCGCGGCATGCTTTAGTCGCGCCTCGGTCTTTTTCGGGGGAGGAGTGATGGATCGCCGTTCTTTTATCGGCGCGGGCTTCTATGCCGCGTTGCTGTCCGACGCCAAGGCCGCGGGTACCAGCCGCGCGCCGAAACTGCGCATCCGCGAGGTGCGCGCCATTCGCCTGAAGAATGGATTCAACAGCCGCTTTGTCCGCGTCTATACCGAAGAAGGCCTGACCGGCACCGGCGAATGCGTGGATTCCGTCGGTACTGAATACATCATCAACAACAACTTCAACGTGATGCTGAAGGGCCGCGATCCCTTGGACATCCAGGGCATCCTGGCGGACTTCTGGGGCTACCACAAAATCAATCTGGGCGGCGCGCCGTCGGTGATGTTCGTGCATGGCCAGGGTGGGCCCTATCTCACGGCGGTCAGTGGCGTGGAGATGGCGCTGTGGGACCTGGCGGGAAAGGCCTTCGGCCTGCCCATCCATCACCTGATGGGCGGCAAGATGCGCAGCCGCGTGCCGGTCTATCTGCATGCCGCCAATCCCGACATCGCGCGCCGCGTCATGGACGAAACCAAGACCAAGGTGATCAAGGTCGGCCTGGATTATTCCGACGACAGCTGGTCGATCAAGAAAGGCTATGAGCCGACCAGGCCCTATGACCTGCACATGACCAACAGCCAGGTGGACGATGTGGTCAATTTTTTCGCCGGCTTCCGCAAGGCGTTGGGCAAGGATGTGGAGATCGGGCTGGAATGCCATGCCCATTACGACACCGAGACCGGCATCCAGATCTGCAACCAGATCGAGCCCTATCGCCCGCTCTGGGTGGAAGAGCCGGTGCCCAGCGACAATGTCGAATCCATGCTGCGCATCAGGAACAACACGCGCGTGCCGATCGCGGCGGGCGAGAATATCTACACGCGCTATGGCTTTCGGCCGTTCCTGGAGAAGCAGGCGCTCTCCATCATTCAGCCCGATTTCACCAAGACCGGTGGGCTGTTCGAAGGTATGAAGATCGCCAACATGGCCGAGACTTATAATATCCCGGTGGCGCCGCACGGGGTATGCACGCCTCTGGGAACGCTTGCCATCACCCATGTCTGCGGCGTGATCCCGAATCTTTTGGTGCAGGAATTCACCCAGTATCAGGAGAAGGCGTTCACCGAATTGTGTGATCCGGTGACGCTGGACGCCGAAGGCTTCCTGCCCGTGCCCGACGCGCCGGGCATCGGCATCGGCCTGAATGAAGCGGCGGTGAAGGAACGGCTGGATCCCGAATTCAAAATGCTGTGACCGCGGCTAATCACAGCTTCGATACCCTTTCTCATAGAGCGTCCCTGCCGATTGACTCGGTTTGCAATCGCGGTGGAAACTATGCTCATACCAACAATATCGCCCTCATTGATAAGGTCGAATGGTTGTGATGGCCCCTCAACCTGACAGCATCATTTATTTCGGCACCGACGAGTCTCCCAAGGGCGAGCGAAAATTCTCCGCGGGCGCGCTCACGTTGTTTCTCTCGGATGGTGCTATCCGCGGTCTATCCTGGCACGGAACAGAAGTCGTTCGCGGTATCTCCTGTCCTGTTCGGGATGCGAACTGGGCCACTTGTAGCTCGGTGCTGGTTGATGGAAATGTAAAAGAAACGCCAGACGAATTTGAAATTTCTCAAGTCCGGCTGGTGTCAGACGGGGCACTTTGCGTCAATCTCCTCTTCAAGGGACATTCGGACGGTACTTTCGTCGCGACAGCCGAGATGTCGGCAAGCGCTGAATTTGTCACCAATCGCGCCGGTTTCACCTTGCTGCATCCTCTGCAGGGCGTTGTCGGGACACCGCTGAGCATCATTCATCCGGATCGCTCCGTCACTTCCTCCCATTTCCCACTATTGATTTCTCCCGAACAAGTTGCAGACGGAATAGCCGGGCTTCGCTATTGCGCAAATGGTATCGACACCGAGATAGCGTTCCAGGGCGAGGTCTTTGAAATGGAGGACCAGCGCAATTGGAGCGACGCCTCCTTCAAGACCTATTGCCGGCCATTGTCGCTCCCGTTCCCCTATCGGCTGAGCGCCGGAGAAACTCAGCGCCAGAAAATACACGTTCGGCTTGCAGGAAACCCCCGTGGCAATGCGGAAAGCGCCCGGTCTTCGGCTACGCTTGAACTACAGCCCTCAGCCGGACATGTTCCACATATCGCTGTCGCGATCGATGACGGTTCACTCCCGGATCACGCGGCGCAAATTTGCGCCCGCGCCCTGAATCCGCGAATATTGCAGTTGCGGGTGACGCCGGACACGGCGTCGCGTGTTTGCCAAAGCGCCAGTGAATTGATTTTCGCGCGCCCCGCCGAAATCGAACTGGAAGTCATAGTTCCCGCGACGGACGACCCTGACATATCCCTCGCCAAGGTCGCAGCCGCGTGCAAAAAGACTTCGCTCGCCGTCAGCCGTGTTCTGGCCCTTCCGGAGAGTTACCTTCGCAGCTATCAGCCGGCCGGCCCATGGCCGAATGGTCTGACACCGCAAGATCTTCTCGAACATGCGCGCCGGTCATTTCCGGAAGCTGAAATCGGGTCGGGTGTACTGACATATTTCACTGAGTTGAACCGCTGCCGCCCGGCGATCGCCATGTGCGACTACATCGGGCACGGCGTGACTGCGATTACCCATGCTGCTGACGACCGCTCGGTTATCGAGGTGCTCGAGGGCCTCTCTCATATCTACAAAAGCGCCGGCGCGCTGGCCGATGGGCGGGACTACAGATTGGGCCTGGTGGCAATCGGCATGCGATCAAACCCCTACGGCTCCAGTGTTATGGAAAACAGCCTGCAGAACCGGATTGCGATGGCCGGCGCCGATCCCAGGCAGCGGGGTCTCTTTGCGGGCGCATGGGCAGTTGGCGCGGTCGCTGCCACCGTAGGGCACAAGATGTCGTCGTTGGCATTGTCTGCCTTGGTCGGACCGTTTGGCGCAATATATAGGCGGGAAGCCTGGGCGCAGCCTGGCTATGACGAGAGCGGGACGGAAATGGTCTACCCCCTCTTTCATGTCCTCCGGTTCATGTCCCTGATGGGCGGTGCGCCAAGATTGCTGATGCGTTCCGCGCGGCGTGGGATCGCAGGTGTCGCTTCACAGCATGATTCGAACATTCGCCTCATACTTGCGAACCTTGGAACAGAGGTCTCGCACGTCCGCCTTCCCCATGACGCGGAAATCCGGTCCCTGAATGCCGATAATTTTCAATCTGCAATCCACGATCCGCAATGGCTCGATACGAGCGAACCCGATCACGGCTCCGACGTGGCGTTGACGCCCTTGAGCGTTGCTTTCCTGCGCATGGCGATGTGACCCGCATTCCCATCGCGAGTCCAACTCGCGGAAGGGGTGCGGCGCCTAGCCCACAATCTCCCGCATGCGGGAGAGCCCCTGGCCAAGGGCTCGCTGAAGCAGAAGGTGGTCCACGCCGTATGCGATGATGCGAAATCCCTTGGCCAGGTAATCGCGCGCCCACACCTCATCGGCCGCCATGAAGCCCGCAATCTTGCCGTGCCGTTTGGCGGCTGCGACGATCCTGTCAACCGCTCTCAAATAGTCCGGATTCTCAAATTGGCCTGGTATGCCCATGAAATTCGTCAGATCGAAGTGGCCCAGCCAGATCACATCGATTCCATCTACGGCCGCGATTTCGTCCACGGCCTCGACGCCGGCCGCAGTCTCGACAAGGGCGATTGCGAGCGTGCGTTCATTCGCCGCCGCTATCTTCTCAGGTACCGAACCTCCCGCATAATCATCATGCGCCATGGCGAACGCCGCCCCGCGCCGGCCTGCGGGCGGATAGCGGAGCGCGGAGACGATTTCCCGCGCCTGGGCCGCCGTTTCGACCATCGGGACCATGACGCCCATGGCACCCATGTCGAGGCAACGTGCAATGAAGTGATATTGCAGCGCCGGGACCCGGACCATGGGCGTGACCCCGATACCCCGGCAAGCCGCCAATTGCCCCTTAAGCGTTTCAATGGTTACGCCCGAGTGCTCCATATCGAAGAGAACGAATTCCGCTCCTGCAGTCTTGGCAATTTGCGGCATGCCGGGGGTGAAGAACTCAAACACCATCGTTCCGAAAGCGAATTTGCCGGCCCGCAAGGCCGATTTGACAGGGTTGCTTCTCATCCGCTTTCCCTATGACGTTCAATCGCTTCACGCGGACAGTGCCGGGCGAAGTTCATTCGTGATCGCGATCTGCAGCGATGCAGGCGCTTATACTTGCTCGTTTTCGGCATTTTCGGCAACATGACGCGATAGACCGGGCGCTTGATAAAATACCGCAAAGCAGCAAAAGCGGCGCCGGAAGGGGAGTTCAGGTTCATGCGATTGTTGTCTGATGCGGATGGGCACCTGATCCGCCATCCCTGAGACCTACGTGATTGCAATTGAAATCGTCCGGGGTAATCACAATGGCGGAAAAATTCCGAGTCGGACTTTCAGGTGATTTTCGCAACGCGGACGGATCTCCGACCTTCCGCGATTTCGATCTGGCGCCCCTGATGACCGATGCCGGGGTGGAAGTATCGTTCCTCGAGCCGGAGAGCATGCTGAGCTCAAGTCAGCTCGAAAAGCTGGATGCTCTTATACTCCTGGCTCACAGATTTGGGCGCAGCAGCGTCCCGAAAAGTGGGCGCCTTGGCGTCATCGCCAGGTTCGGGGTTGGGTACGACACCGTCGACGTTCAAGCCTGCACGGATGCCGGCATTGCCCTGGTCATCACACCGGAATCGGTACGCCGGCCGGTGGCCGTGGCGATCATCACCTTGATGCTGGCATTGACGGGGAAACTGGCGACCAAGGAAAAATTGGCCCGGGCGGGGGCAACAGGATATGCGCAACGCGGCGCGAATATGGGCTTCGGGCTGGCCGGGCGGACATTCGGCTCCCTGGGCGTGGGCAATATCGGCGCCGAGGCTTTTCGTCTGGCAAAACCGTTCGACATGAAGCTGATTGCGCACGACCCCTTCGCTGACACGAAATTGATGGCGGATATGGGAGTCGGACTCGTCAGTATTGAAGATCTGTTTCGCCGTTCCGATATCCTCTCGATCAGTTGTCCTCTGACGGACACCACCAGACACATTGTCAGTGCGGAATTGCTGGCGCTCATGAAGCCCACCAGCTATCTCATCAATACGGCGCGCGGGCCCATTGTCGATCAGAAAGCACTCACGAAAGTGCTTCACGAGCGTCGCATCGCCGGAGCGGCCCTG
>CAYQZM010000220.1:0-9041 GCA_964421935.1 uncultured Rhizobium sp.
AAAAGCCGGTCACCTATGGCCCGCAACGCAAGGCGACGCCACACGGCATGGTCAAGACGACCAAGCTGTTCAAGGCGCCGCCGGGCTATGTCAATGCGCTGGCGGTGGCCCCGGAAGGCCTGTGGCTGGGGCAGCAGAAGCTCTCCGGCAAGGCGGCGGAATCCTACCATCTGCCCGAACCGAAAGACCTGCGCGAAGCTGCCTGGCTGGTGGACTGGAATGGCAAGCTGCTCAAGACCGTCTACACCAACTCCCGCAACACCTCCGGCATGGCCTATGGCAATGGCTGTGTCTGGATGATGGCCAACCAGGAGCCGGAAGGCGTCTTCCAGGTGGACATGAACTCCAAGCAGGTCAGCCACCGCCAGATTCCACTGGGCCTGCCGGGCCAGGACGGCGGCGGCAGCCATGGCGCGCAATGGCATGAGGGCAAACTGTGGATCGTGGCCAACCGGCCGCGTCTTCTGCTGCGTGTCGATCCCAAGACCTGGGCCCCCGAAGTGGCGATCCCGATCTATGCGCCGGTGGACAAGCCGCGCTGGCATGACATGACCTTCGATGCCGATGGCAATGTCTGGCAGGTCACCGGCAATGACTCCACCAGCTACAAGGAAGGAAGGCCGGGGCTGGTCAAGTACAATGGCAAGACCGGTGCCGTGCTGGCGACCTACGACTTCGCGGCCGGCTCCTGCGATCCGCACGGCCTGGAATTCCACAATGGCGGGCTGGTGAGCTGCGATGCCGGCATCCATCCGGGCTGGCCCAATGGCGACAGCCCGACCTCCGGCTGGATCTTCAAGATCGAGACCGTGAAGGAAGCGGTCTAGTCGACCCGAAAACCAGGACGCGTGGCGATATAACTGGAGTCCAGCGCAGAGATGCTGGAACAACCCAGCAGCTTGAGCGTGCGCACGATATCGGCACGGAAAATCTCGATGGCGCGCTCGATTCCCGCATCGCCCGCCGCCGCCATGCCATAGGCATAACCGCGGCCGAGCAGGCAGGCCTTGGCACCCATGGCCATGGCCTTGACCAGGTCCGAGCCGCGGCGGATGCCGCCGTCGAAGATCACATCGATCTGAGAACCCACCGCTTCCAGGATGCCCGGCAGCACGCGCAAGGAGCCGGCGCAGCTATCCAACTGGCGGCCGGCATGGGTGGAGACCACCACGCCCTGTGCGCCATGATCGACCGAGCGCCTGGCGTCATCGGCGGTCATCACGCCTTTCATCACAATGGGGCCGTTCCACACTTCGCGGATCCATTTGAGATCGGTCCAGGACACCTGCGCCGATTCCAGCGCCGCCGCCACATCGATCGCCGCCAGGGGCCCTGATCCCGGGATCACCACATTGGGGAAAGGCCGGATCATGCCATCGGCCACGAAACCCGCCAGCCAGCGTGGATGCGCCAGGATGTTGGGCAGATAGGGAAGCTTGGCGAAGGGATTCTTGCCCATCAGCGCCTTCATCCCATTGCGCACGTCGCGCTCACGGTTGCCCGCGACCGGGGTGTCGATGGTGACGAACAGTCCCGCATAACCGGCGGCCTTGGCGCGGGCGATGCCATCTTCGGCGGCCTTGCGGCCGCCTGCCAGATAAAGCTGGAAGAAAGTGGGACCTTTCGACTGGGCTTTCACGTCTTCCATCGGATGGCCCGACAGGGTGGAAAGAATATAGGCGGTGCCATGACGGCCCGCCGCCGCGGATGCCGCCAGCTCGCCGCGCGGATGCATCATGCGGGAATAGCCGATGGGACCCAGCATGAAAGGCAGGTCCAGCTTGTGGCCCAGAACCGTGACGGAGAGATCGCAGGAGGGCGTGGCGACGGCAAAGCGGGGCTTGAGATAGACTTCCCGGAAGGCGCGCTCGCTGTCTTTCAGCGTCACCTCGTCATCGGCAGCGCCGTCCAGGTAATCGAACACCGCATCGGGTAGCCGGGCACGCGCCAGCCGGCGCAAGTCCTTGACATTGACGACACGGGGAGCAGCCAAACTCATTGAAAACGGGCCTCTTGGCGGGGCGGTTGAAGATCCTCGCGTTTATGCCCGCAAACTTACCCATTTAAAAGGCGGCGTTAAAAGCCGGGCCTCTCACTAAGCGACAGACCAAAGCGGCAGATCAGAAGGCCGAAATGCCGGTCTGGGCCCGGCCCAGCACCAGCGCATGGATGTCGTGGGTGCCTTCATAGGTATTGACGGCTTCCAGATTCAGGACGTGCCGCACCACATGGTAATCATCGGCAATGCCATTGCCGCCGTGCATGTCGCGGGCCTCGCGCGCGACAGCCAGCGCCTTGCCGGCATTGTTGCGCTTGAGCAAATTGATCGCTTCCGCCGCCAGGGCACCCTGTTCCATCAACCGCCCCGCCGTGAGGCACGCATTAAGGCCAAGGGTGATCTCGGTCTGCATGTCGGCCAGTTTCTTCTGGTAAAGCTGGTTGGCGGCCAGCGGCTTGCCGAACTGCTTGCGCTCCAGCCCATAAGTCCTGGCCGCATGCCAGCAGAATTCCGCTGCCCCCATGGCGCCCCAGGCAATACCGAAACGCGCATGATTGAGGCAATCGAAGGGTCCGCGCAGGCCCTCGGCCTCTGGTAACAGTCGATCTTTCGGGATCTCCACATCCGCCATGGCGATCTGGCCGGTGATGCTGGCGCGCAGGGAAAACTTGCCTTCGATCTTTGGCGTCGTAAGCCCCTTGTCACCGCGCTCCAGCACAAAGCCGCGCACCCGCTCGTTCAGCCTGGCCCAGACGACAAAGACCTGCGCGATCGGGGCATGGGTGATCCAGGTCTTGGTGCCCGACAGCACATAGCCATCGGTTGTCTCGCGCGCGCGGGCCTGCATGGCGCCCGGATCCGAGCCCGCTTCCGGCTCGGTGAGGCCGAAACAGCCGATCCATTCACCGCTGGCCAGGCGTGGCAGGTATTTGTTTTTCTGCCCCTGGCTGCCGAAGGCATGGATGGGATGCATCACCAGGCTGGATTGCACCGACAGCGAGGAACGAAAGGCGGAATCGACGCGCTCGAACTCCCGGGCAATCAGGCCATAGGCCACCAGCGAAACACCGCCGAATTCCGCAATGGTGCTGCCCAAAAGGCCCAGCGCACCCATCTCGGCCAGCAGCGCGGGGTCGAAGCGCTCATGACGATGCATCTCCAGAATTTGCGGCATCAGCCGGCTCTGGGCAAAACGGCGAGCGCTGGCCTGGACCAGCTTTTCCTCTTCGCGCAGCGCGGATTGCAGCAGTAGCGGATCGGCCCAATCGAACGGCGGCCACAGGTCAGCCATCCCCATCCCCCAAAGGGCCCCAAATAAAAACGGGGAGGCGAAATGCTTCCCGCTCCCGGAAAGCATATCGCCATCCCCGTGCCGCCCGCAAAGGGCGGACTTAGACAATGCCGCCCTCGCGGGCGGAAATCGCTAGTTCGACTTGGTGCCCTGGCCTTCGGCCACACCGCCCTTGCTTCCGGCTACCGGCTTGACGGAATCCTCGCCGCTGGGGTCGGTCGGCATGACGCGATCGCTCAGGCCAGGCATCTTGGCATTGGTGGTTGGCGCCGCGCCGGGATTGCCCTTGCGCAGATCGGGGTGTTGGGGATTTGCCATGGAAAGCTCCAAAATGGGTTCCATGTCATAACGGACTGGCGCGGCTTTCCGTTTCAGGAGTTTCGATCGTTTCGGAATATCCAGTTGGCGATATCGCGGTCCACACGTTCCCCTTCCAGATCGCGCAGCAGCATGTGGTAGCCATGGTCGTAACGCTTAACCTTGGCCTTGCCATCCAGGCCGGCGATCACCGCCTCGGTCGGCTCTTTGGGAATGATCTGATCGTTGGCGCCGTAGAGGAACAGGATCGGCGGCGCACTGGCGATGCGTTCCGGCGCGGTGCGGGCCTCATCCATCAGATTGACCAGACCATACAAGGTCGCGGTGCGGGTTTCTTTCTGGAACAGCGGATCCTTCCCCAACGCAATCAGCATGGGAATATTGTCGGACGCGACAATCTTTTTCACCCGGCCTGCGGCGCTGTTGGACAGGATCATGTCCGGAAGGATATGCGCCCCCAGGAAAAGCGCGACGCGATAGAGCATCGGCATGTCACCCCGCGACCAGACCGCCGGCGCCACCAGAATTACGCCATCGACATTCAATTTCATCGCGTCCGCAGCCGGTGGTTGAGCCGACGCGAGAGCCGTCAGCACAACCGCGCCCCCCATGCTTTCGCCCAGGGCAAAGACCGGCACCCCCGGATAGCGGGCATGGGCCGCGGCCACCGCATCATCCAGGTCGCTGCGCATGCTAGCGGCGCCGGCCCAGACGCCGGGATGTTCAGATTTGCCGAAGCCGCGCTGGTCATAGGCCAAGGTCGTGATGCCCAGCTTGGCCCAAACCTTGCCGGGCATGTCGAAGGCGTTGGAATAGTCGCTCATGCCGTGCAAGGCGACGATCACGGCGCGCGGCTTGCCACCCTGCGCATCCCAGCGGCGTAGCGGCAGCCGGGTGCCATCCCGCGCCATGATGGCATCGTCACTGACGGTGGGTGTCTCGCTGCCGGTCACGGGCGGGCCAAAGCTGGGTGCGCAGGCCGCCAGCAGGAGCGCAGCGGCCAGGCCGCGAAAGATTCGAAAAAAAGACACGGGGTAAGTTTAGCCGGAGTCAGAGCGGCAGCAACCCGATCATGGCGCCCGACAGAGAACTCGCAAGAGTTCCTGCCAGCAGCGCACGGGGCGCCAGCGCCACGATCTCCTGGCGCCGTTCCGGCATCAGAGCGCTCATGCCCGCGATCAGGATTCCGATACTGGCGAAATTGGCGAAACCGCACATGGCATAGACCATGATCTCGGCGCTGCGGGGATCGAGCGCACCCGGCGCCAGCCCCGCCATATGCAGATACGCGATCAGTTCGTTGAGGACGAGCTTGATCCCCATCAGGCCGCCCGCGGTGCCGGCCTCCTGCCAGGGCACGCCCAACAGCCAGACAAAGGGCGAAAATACCCAGCCCAGCATCCGCTCCACCGTCAGCGGCGCCCCGCCGACCTGTGGCAGCACATGCAGGATCACATTGACCAGCGCCACCAGGGCCGTGGTGACGATCAGCATGGCGATGATCTGAAGGTAGAGCCTCAGGCCATCCTCGGTGCCCCGCGCCATGGCATCCACCGTGGACCGGTAATGCACATGCTCGTCCTCCTGGCGCAGTTCTGTCTCGGCGGGACCCGGCACCATGATCCGCGCTACCAGGATGCCGCCCGGCAGCGACATCATGGAGGCGACCAGCAAATGACCCAGCGCACCGGGCAGCACAGTCCTGAGAATGGTGGCATAGAGCACGAACACGGTGCCGGCGATCACCGACAGCCCGACCGTCATCAGGATGAACAGTTCGGCGCGGGTCAGGCGCGGCAAAAGGGGCCGGATCACCAGCTGGCCTTCGATATTGCCCAGGAACACCATGGAGGCGGCGGACAGACCAACGGCGCCGCCCAGGCCCAGGGTCTTCTTCAGCACCAGCGCCATGGCCCGCACGATCATGGGCGAGATCCGCCAGTACCAGAGGATGGCCGCAATGGCCGCGATCACGATCACCAGCGGCAGGATGGTGAAAGCCAGGTTGACGAGATTGGCCGGGTTGGTGACGGCAAAAGGCGTCGGACCTGAGCCCATATAGCCGAAGACGAAACTGGTGCCCGCATTGGTGGCGGTGGTCACCGCCGCCACCACGGCATTCAGGCCATAAAGCGCGTCGCGCGCCACCGGCACTTTCAGCAGCAGCAGCGCAATCGCGGCCTGCAAAGCCACGGTGCCTGCCGCCATGCGCCAGGAAAAGGCGCGGCGATCCTCCGACAAGGCCCAGGCCAGTGCGATGATGGCGATGATGCCCAGCGCCGATTGCAGATGCGCCACCGAAAGCCCCCCAAGCCATGACGCTGGTGTCCCGATTCCGAAATTCGCGCGATCTCTATATCGGGCGGTGGACGATTTCGGAATCGAAGGACACTAGCAAGTTATTGATTCCCAGTGTCGTTTGGTTTCGATGTTCGTCCTGAGACCGATATCGATAACGTGGCGAACTTCGAAACCACGACACTGGCACGCTATCTGATTCTAACGTCCATCACGCCCATGACAGATAGACGCGCGAAGACTAGTGTCCCGATTCCGAAATTCGCATTGATCGCGATATCGAACTCCCGGCGAATTTAGGAATCGTAGGACACTAGCAATTCATTGAATCCAGTGTCGTTTTGGTTTCGAAGTTCGCTCCACGCCTGATATCAGTGATCGTGCGAACTTCGAAACCACGACACTGGTTGTGACAGTGGGGAGCGCCATGGCAGAGAAAAGGCGGGAATCGTCGGAGAAGATCGGTGCCCTGGCCGGCGCGCGGGCCTTTCCGCCCCTGATGATCGTGATGTTCCATTTCAGCGAAGGCCATCACTACAGCCATGTCCGGCTGCTCGATCTCTTCGCCACCCGCGGCTATCTGTGGGTGGAATTCTTCTTCGTTCTGTCGGGCTTCATCCTTACCCATGTCTACTGGCCGCGGCTGAAGGACCTGTTTTCACGCCAAGGCTATCTCGCATTCCTGCGTGCGCGCCTGATCCGGCTTTATCCGCTGCATCTCTTCATGTTGCTGCTGATGCTGGCCA
Organism: uncultured Rhizobium sp.; assembly: GCA_964421935.1. Taxonomy (GTDB): domain Bacteria; phylum Pseudomonadota; class Alphaproteobacteria; order Micropepsales; family Micropepsaceae; genus Rhizomicrobium. The sequence continues at coordinate 6,653 of CAYQZM010000220.1, forward strand.
TGGTGTTCGGCCTGCGCGCCCTGGCCGCCCATGGCGGCTATCTCTCCATCTTCGACATCAAGTACCACCAGGATGTCAGCGTCAAAGGCTTCTGGTTGAGTCTGGCTCTGGTCCATGCCTGGAACAGCATGAACAGTCTGACCTGGAACGGCGTCTCGTGGTTCGTCAGTGTGGAATTTGCGCTCTGCCTGCTGTTCCCGCTTTTGCTCTGGCTGGCCGAAGGCGCCATGTGGCGCGGCTTCGCCCTGATCGCGGCGGGCCTTTGCGGCCTTGGCGCGCTGCTCCTGACCTCGCGCCATGGGCTGGACATCACCTATCACAATGGCGTGCTGCGCGGCCTTTCGGATTTTTCCATTGGGATCGGCATGGCGGTGCTGTTCCGGCGCCTGAAGGCGCGTCGCCAGTTGCCGGATTATGTCCACTCGGTGATCCAGCTGGCGCTGGTGGGGCTTCTGGTGCTGGTGGTGATGAACACCGGCTGGTCACACACAAACATGGACATCTTCACCGTGTTGCCGCTGATGGTGCTGGTGTTGGCGCTGTCTTTTGACCGCGGCCTGGTGGCGGAGGCGCTGAAAACCCGCCTGCCCCAGCTTCTGGGTGAATGGTCCTATGCCGTCTATCTGGGCCAGACCGCCTGGCTGCTCATGATCCGCTTTTTCGAGCAGCGGCTTTATCCCGCGCCCGACGCGATCGTGCTGGGCCAGCCCTTCTCGCGCCTGATCTGGTGGCTGGAGCCGCTCAGCCTGGTGATTGTCTGTGTGCTGTGGGGTGGCCTGCTTGCCCACTTTGTCGAGCACCCGGCCGCAGCCGCGCTGCGCCGCTATTTCGGCCGCCGCCTTGACCCGCAAACCAACCCGACGCCATCCTAGCTGCCTCACCAAAAAGGCGCGGAGGAACCCATGGCCATCAACTTCAACGGTAAAGTGGCCATTGTGACCGGCGCCGGCGGGGGGCTGGGCCGCGCCCACGCGCTTTATCTGGCCAGGCTGGGCGCCAAGGTGGTGGTGAACGATCTGGGCGGCTCGCTGGACGGCACCGGCGGCAACTCCGCGGCCAGCGAGAAGGTGGTGGCGGAAATCAAGGCGGCGGGCGGGCAAGCCATCGCCAATGGCGCGTCCGTCAGCGACGATGCCGGCGTCGCCCACATGGTCAATCAGACCATGGAGGCCTTCGGCCGCATTGACGTGCTGATCGCCAATGCCGGCATCCTGCGCGATAAGAGCTTCGGCAAAATGGAAATCAGGGATTTCGCCACCGTGGTGGACGTGCATCTGTTCGGCACGGTCAAGCCGTGCAAGGCGGTGTGGGACATCATGAAGGGCCAGGGTTACGGCCGCATCGTCGTAACCACCTCTTCCACGGGCTTGTACGGCAATTTCGGCCAGACCAATTACGGCGCCGCCAAGCTGTCGCTGGTGGGCTTCATGAATTCGCTCAAGCTGGAAGGCGCCAAGGACAATATCAAGGTCAACGCCATCTGCCCGGTGGCCGCCACCCGCATGACCGAAGCCCTGATGCCGCCGGCGGTGCTGGAAATGTTGAAGCCCGAATTCGTTTCACCAGCCGTGGCTTATCTTGCCAGCGAGGACGCGCCGACCGGCATGATCATGACCGCGGCGGCCGGTGTCTTTGCCGCCGCCCAGCTGGTGGAGACCGATGGCGTCAATCTCGGCCAGGGCGCCAGCGCCGACGATATCGCCACCCATTTCAAGGAGATCGCCGACTGGTCGACCGCCAAGCATTACGGCCAGGGCGGGGAACAGAGCGCCAAATTCCTGGCACGCGTTCAGGAAAAGCCGCTGCTGGGTTGACTTTCCATGGCGTCCGCGCCGGCCGAACAGCGACGCCATGACAATGTCTCAGTGCCGGGCGGCGATGGCTTTTTGATGACATCTTTCGGCGCCGTGTTGCGTCGTTGAAATATCAAGCCACAAATTTTTCCACGCCCCGCGAAATGACACTTGCCGGAACGCGCGGATTGCCCCACGCTTTGAGTCATGGAAGATCTCGCGCTGAGTGTTCGCACCGCGCGGCCTGAAGACGCCGCGGATATCGCGCGCATCTATATCGAATCCTGGCAGGATACCTATGCGGGCGGGATTTCCCACGCCTTGCTCGGCGCCATGTCGCTCAAGGGCCATACCGCGCGCTGGCGCGCCACCATCCGCGGTGGTGAGCGTTCCGGCGCCGTGCTGGTGGCGGAAGATGCGAAGGCAGGCCCGATCGGCTTGTGCAGTCTGGGCGCCGCGCGCGATCGCGGCCTGGGCTTCGAGGGCGAGGTCTATACGCTTTATGTCGATCCGGCCTTTCTGGGCCGCGGCGCCGGACGGGCGCTGCTGGGCGGCGCGTTCGACACGTTCAAAGATCGCAAGCTGCGCTCCTGTCT
>CAYQZM010000221.1:0-2785 GCA_964421935.1 uncultured Rhizobium sp.
ATGTGCTTGTGGCCGTTATAGACGCCGAAGGTGATGCCGACGAACTGCGGCAGGATGGTGGAACGGCGCGACCAGGTCTTGATCACATCCTTGCGGCCTGACGAACGATAGGCTTCTGCCTTCTTGAGCAGATAGCCGTCTACGAACGGGCCTTTCCAGATTGAACGGGTCATGTGCTTGCCTTGCCTTTACGGGTGCGCACGATGAACTTGGTGGTGCGCTTGTTGACGCGGGTCTTGGCCCCTTTGGTGGGCTTGCCCCAGGGCGTGACCGGATGACGCCCGCCTTTGGTGCGGCCTTCGCCGCCGCCATGGGGATGGTCGATCGGGTTCATGGCTGTGCCGCGGACGGCCGGGCGGCGGCCCTTCCAGACATTGCGGCCGGCCTTGGCCAGGATCTCGTTCATGTGGTCCGGGTTGGAAACCGCGCCCACTGTAGCCATGCAGGTCAGCGGGATCTTGCGCACTTCCGACGAGTTCAGGCGCACCAGGGCGTAACCCGCGTCGCGGCCCAGATACTGGGCATAGGCGCCGGCGGAACGGGCGACCTGGCCGCCTTTGCCCGGCTTCATCTCGATATTGTGGACGATGGTGCCGACCGGCATGGCGCCCAGCGGCATGGCATTGCCCACCTTCACGTCCACCTTGTCGCCGGAGACGACGGTGTCGCCGACATTCAGGCGCTGCGGCGCCAGGATGTAGGACTGGGTGCCGTCCTTGTACTTGATCAGGGCGATGAAGGCGGTGCGGTTGGGATCATATTCCAGACGCTCGACCGTGGCCGGATCGTTGAAGCGGTTGCGCTTGAAGTCGATCAGGCGATAGCGCTGCTTGTGGCCACCGCCCTGCCAGCGCACGACGACGCGGCCGGTATTGTTGCGGCCGCCCTTGGAGGTCTTGCCCTCGGTCAGCGACTTGACGGGGCCGCCCTTGTGGAGGCCCGAACGATCCACCAGCACCAGCTGACGCTGGCCGTTGGTGGCGGGTTTGTAGGTTTTCAGAGCCATGGCTTAGAGACCCGTCGTGATGTCGATCTGATGGCCCTCTTCCAGGGTCACGATCGCTTTCTTGATGTCGGAACGCGTATAGGCCTTGCCGCGGGCGGCCTTCTTCTTGCCCTTCACCACCACCGTGTTCACGGCCTTGACCTTGACCTTGAACAGGTCGGACACGGCCTTGGCGATGGCGGGCTTGGTGGCATCCAGCGCGACGCGGAAGACGACCTGGTTGGCCTCGATCATGCGGGTCGCTTTTTCAGTGATGATCGGCGACAGGATGACGTCGTAATTGATGCTCATGCCGCACCTCCTTCACCGAGGCGGGCCTCGATGGCTTTGACGGCGGCAGTGGTCAGCACCAGCTTGTCGCTCCTCATGATGTCATAGACATTGATGCCGGCGACCGAGAGCAGCGAGACATCGGCCAGGTTGCGGGCCGAGAGCTGGAAGTTCTTGTCGAACTCTCCATCCACCACCAGCGCCTTGGCGACGCCCATCTTGCCGAACTGCTTGGCCAGGGCCGAGGTCTTGATCGCCTTGGACTTGGCTTCGTCCAGCACCACGATGGCGCCGCCCTTGGCCTTGGCCGACAGCGCATGCTTGAGGCCCAGCGCCTTCACCTTCTTGGGCAGGTCGAACTCATGGGAATGGTTGACCGGACCCATGGCCTTGGCACCGCCCACGAACAGCGGAGCGGATCTGGCACCGTGACGGGCCTGACCGGTGCCCTTCTGCTTGTACATCTTCTTCTTGGTGCGGTTGATCTCGCCGCGGGTCAGCACCTTGTGCTGGCCGCTGCGGCGCTTGGCCAGCTGCCACACCACCACGCGCTGGATCAGATCCTGGCGCGGTTCCAGCCCGAAGATGGCGTCGGACAATTCGACGTCACCGGCGGACTTGTTGTCGAGGTTGAGAACCTTGGTCTTCATCGTTTAGCCCTCAGCCTTCTCGGCGGCAGGCGCCTCGGCGGCTTTCTCGCGCTTCTTCACGGAGGCCGGCTTGGGCGTATCCTTGTGCGGGCGCTTGACGGCATCACGTACCATCACCCAACCGCCCTTGGAGCCCGGCACCGCGCCGCGCACCATGATCAGGCCACGCTCGACATCAACCTTGGCCACTTCCAGATTCTGGGTGGTGACGTTGTCGACGCCGTAGTGGCCATGCATCTTCTTGTTCTTGAAGGTCTTGCCCGGATCCTGACGACCGCCGGTACCGCCCAGCGAACGGTGGCTGATCGAAACGCCGTGCGAGGCTTCAAGACCGCGGAAATTCCAGCGCTTCATGGCGCCGGTGAAACCGCGACCGATGGTGACGCCGGTGACGTCCACCTTCTGGCCCGCCACGAAATGGTCGGCCTGAAGCTGATCGCCGACTTCCAGCATGCTCTCGGCATCGACCCGGAACTCCGCCACCTTGCGGCGGGGCTCGATCTCGGCCTTGGCAAACTGGCCGCGCTCGGCCTTGTTGGAGTTCTTCGGCTTGGCAAAGCCCGAGCCGAGCTGAACGGCGGTATAGCCGTCCTTCTCCTGAGTCCTGACCGCCGTGACGGCGCAGCCGTCCAGCTTGAGGACGGTGACCGGAACATGCGTGCCGTCTGCCAAGAACAGACGGGTCATGCCCACTTTCTGCGTGATGACGCCTGTGCGCACCTGACGCTCCTTACAACTTGATCTCGACGTCCACGCCGGCAGCCAGGTCGAGCTTCATCAAAGCATCGACGGTCTGCGGGGTGGGCTCGATGATGTCGAGCAGACGCTTGTGCGTCCGGATTTCGAACTGTTCGCGGCT
>CAYQZM010000222.1:0-6856 GCA_964421935.1 uncultured Rhizobium sp.
AACGACTTGGTTTGGGACCTGGCTGGCCATGCCGGTCGAGGGCAGGGTGGTCCCCGCCCTGGGCATGTCGATCCTGTGCCTAATGTTCCTGTCGGCCGCGTTCTGGAACGGCTTCCCCCTGCTTTTTTACGACACCGGCGCCTATCTGCTGGAAGGGTTGGGCCACATCTTCCTGGTCGAGCGCGCGCCGGTCTATGCCGACCTGCTGTTCCTGGCCGGCGGCGACTTCAGCCTTTGGCCCATCGTGATTCTGCAGGCGCTGATGATCAGCTACCTGATCTTGGAAGTGGCGCGCGCAGAAGTGCCGGACCTCGATCTCCTGGGGCTGGGCATGATCGGGGCAGGGCTCTCGCTCTTCACCGGCATCGCCTGGTATGCCGGCCAGGTCGAGCCCGACATCTTTACCCCGGTGGTGATCCTGGGATGTTGGCTGCTTCTGTTTCGCAGCGACCGGCTCAGCAAGGCGGGTGTGCGCTGGGTGATGGGGCTGACGGCCCTGGCGGTTGCAGCCCATCCTTCGCATCTGGGCCTGCAGGGCGGCCTTTTGATCGCTGCGGCTCTCTTCAAGCTGGTGCGGCGCCGGTATCGGCACCTGCCGCGGCCCGACCTGAAGCGGGGCGTGGTGGGCCTGATATCCGCGCTGGCCTTGATCGTGGCCGGCAACTTCGTGCTCACCGGCAATCTCTTCATCAGCAAGTCGGGCTCGGTCTTCCTGTTCGCGCGCCTGATGCAGGATGGTATCGTGCAGCGGCTGTTGCGTGACACTTGTCCGCCCGCGGGCGATGCCAAGTGGCGGCTTTGTGCCTACAAGAACCGGCTGCCGCACAATGCCAATGCCTGGCTGTGGGGCGAGCGCAGCGGTTTTCATGCCCTGGGCGGCTTCGCCAGCAAGGCTCAGCAGGAAGAAGATGCGCGGATGATCGGGGAAAGTCTCCGCCGCTATCCGGTGATGCATCTGCGCACGGCGATCACGGATTCGGTGCTGCAGTTTTTTCAGTTCAAGACCGGCGATGGCATCGAGCCGCAGCTCTCCATCCAGGAACCGAATTTCCGCCGCATGATTCCAGCGCAGCTGCCGGCCTATCTGGAGGCGCGCCAGCAACGCGGCCTGGTCCGGTTCAAGACATTGAATCTGATTCATGTGCCGGTCGGGACCATGTCATTGCTGGGTCTTCTTCTGCTGCTTCAGCGAGGCGCGGTGCGGCGGACCTGGGATGAAACCAGCCTGCCGGCCCTGGTGCTGCTGGGGCTGATCGGCAATGCCGTGATTTGCGGCACTTTTTCGAACCCCCATGATCGCTACCAATCCCGGGTGATCTGGCTGCCGACTCTGGTCGTGTTATTGGCGGTTTCCCGGGACCGCCGGGCATTGCAGCCGGTGCCAGAATCCGGCACTTAACGACATGGCCAAGCCCGTTCTGATCGCGCCTTCGATTCTTTCCGCCGACTTCTCCAAATTGGGGGCGGAAATCGAGGCTATCGAGGCCGCCGGCGCCGACTGGATACATGTCGACGTGATGGATGGCCATTTCGTGCCCAATATCACCATCGGTCCGCAGGTGGTGAAGGCGCTGCGCCCGCATGCGAAGAAGCCGTTCGATGTCCATCTGATGATCGCGCCGGTGGACCCCTATCTGGAGGCCTTTGCCGAGGCTGGCGCCGATGGCCTGACAGTGCACCCGGAGGCCGGTCCCCATATCCATCGTACCCTTCAGCACATTCGCAAGCTGGGCAAACGTCCCGGCGTGGTGCTGAATCCCGGTACACCGATCGATGCGCTCGACAATCTGATGGATCTGGTGGACCTGATCCTGATCATGAGCGTCAATCCGGGCTTCGGCGGCCAGACCTTCATCGAAAGCCAGCTCAAGAAGATCGAGGCGGCGCGCAAACGCATCGATGCGCAGAAAAAAATAGATGGCCGCGACATCGCCCTGGAAGTGGATGGCGGCATTACGCCGGAAACGGCCAAGCGCGCCATCGCCGCCGGCGCCACGGTGCTGGTGGCAGGCACCTCGGTGTTCCAGGGCGGTCCGTCGAAATACGCTGCGAATATCCAGTCCTTGAGAGGCTGACATGCAGGGCGAGCTGCTGCCGCTGCTGCAGAATATGGGCCGGGTGGTTTTGCGCCGCGCCCTGGCGCCCGCACGCGTTCGATGGCGCAGCAACTGGTTCTATCGCCGCCTGCTGAAAGGGCCGCTGGCAGACCGTCTGCTCTTTGAGCCCTGGGATGGAACGTCCCGGCGGTTGGAGGAAGCCGACAGCCTGCTGCGCGGCCGCTTCCGTTTTCAGGGCGCCCAGCTCGATGTGCCCGAAGGCGCCTCGGTCTTCGATCAGCCGCCACCCACGCCGGCCTGGGAGGAGGCGCTGCACAGCTTTGCCTGGCTGCCGGCCCTCTCCAATGCGGGCGGAGACAATGCGCGGCGCCTGGCCACCGATCTGATCGGCCAGTGGATGCAGCGTTACCGCGTCTATTCCGAGCCGGCCTGGCTGCCCCATATCATGGCCGCCAGGCTCGCCACCATTTTCAGCCACGCGCGCCTGGTGATCCTCAATTCCGAGATGACATGGCGCTCGCGCCTGTTCGTGTCGCTGCGCGAGCAATCCCGGATGCTGGAGCGCATCGCGCGCGAGGCGCCCGAGGGTCTGCCGCGGCTTCAAACCGCCGCAGTGCTGGCGCTGTCCGGCATCTGCCTGGACGACAGCCCCAGGCGGCGTGATGGCGGCCTCACGCGTCTGGAAGAGGAGATCGAGCGCCAGATCCTGCCCGACGGCGGTCACGTCAGTCGTTCGCCAGAGGCCCTGCTGTCCTGCTATCGCCATCTGCTGATGGTGCTGGAAGCGCTGAGCGCGACCAACGAAGAACCGCCACACGCCTTGCGCAATGCCCATGACCGCATGGCGCCCATGCTGCGGTTCTTCCGCCATGGCGATGGGGCGCTCGCGCTGTTCAATGGCGGTGCCGAAGGCGACCCGCGTATGATCGCGGGGCTGTTGGCGCGCGATGATATCCGCGGCCAGCCTTTCCATCACGCCCGCCATAGCGGCTATCAGCGTCTGACGGCGGGACGCAGCTTGCTGGTCCTGGATTGCGGCAAGACGCCGGAAGGCCCCTTTTCCCTGGAGGCGCAGGCGGGCGCCGGCGCATTCGAATTCTCCTCCGGCGCCGATCGGATCATCGTCAATTGCGGCGCGGCCGGTGCGGCCAACCAGGCCTGGAGTGGGGCGCTGCGCGCCACCGCCGCCCATTCCACGCTGACGCTGGCGGATACCTCCAGCGCGCGCATCCTGCCAGCCGGCCTGATGCGCGACCTTTTGGGGCCGCGGCTGCTGGATGGACCGGTGGCGCCTGTCTCGCGGCGGGTGGAAACGGCACAGGGCTGGAGCGTGGAGGCCATGCATGACGGCTACCTGAAGGCTTTCGGTCTTTGGCACGAACGTCAGATCACCCTGTCGCCGCAGGGCCTGATGGTGACGGGGCGCGACCGGCTGGTGCCGGACACCGGGCGCCCGCTGGCCAAGGGTCTGTCTTATACCGTGCGTTTTCACATTCATCCCGATGTGCGTGTCTCGCGTCTCGATGGCGGCGGCATCCTGCTTAAGCTGCCCAGCGGCGAGGGCTGGCGGTTCCGCGCCGGCGGCGGCCATCTGGAGCTGGAGGAAAGCGTCTATCTGGGCGGCCCGACCGTACGGCGGACCGAACAGCTGGTGGTCAGTGCTGTCACCAAGGATGCGCCGGCCGAAGTCGCCTGGGTGTTCGAGCATGTCGCCTGAGCCCGTGCCTTGGGCGCAAATCTGGGCGGCCATTTGCAGGGTTGTTGACGCCCCTCGCGCTGGCTATGGTCCGGGGAAATAGCGCAAATCACTTCGGTTTATCATCGGGGTTTCAGGAGTTTTCATGGTCGAATTCACGCTGCCCAGGAACAGCCGGGTGAAGAAGGGCAAGGTCTGGCCTGCGGAAAAGGCGGCCAACGGCAAGAAGCCCAAGCGCACCAAGGAATTCAAAGTCTACCGCTACAGCCCGGAGGAGGGCGCCAATCCGACGGTGGACACCTATACGGTGGACCTGGACAGCTGTGGTCCGATGGTTCTGGACGCGCTGATCAAGATCAAGAACGAGATCGATCCGACTCTGGCCTTCCGCCGTTCCTGCCGCGAAGGCGTGTGCGGCTCATGCGCCATGAATATCGCCGGCGGCAATACGCTGGCCTGCACCAAGGCGATCAACGACTGTTCGGGCGCCGTCAGCATCTATCCCCTGCCGCACATGCCGGTGGTGAAGGATCTGGTGCCGGACCTGACCAATTTCTATGCGCAATACTCCTTCATTCAGCCCTTCCTGAAGACCAAGACAGCCGAACCGGAAAAGGAATGGAAACAGTCACCGGAAGACCGCGCCAAGCTGGACGGTCTTTATGAGTGCATCCTCTGCGCCTCTTGCTCGACTTCGTGCCCCAGCTACTGGTGGAATCAGGATCGTTATCTGGGTCCCGCAGCACTGCTGCAGGCCTATCGCTGGCTGGCCGACAGCCGTGATGAAGATACCGGCGAGCGACTGGACGATCTGGAAGACCCGTTCCGCCTGTATCGCTGCCACACCATCATGAACTGCACCAACACCTGCCCCAAGGGCCTCAACCCCGCGGCGGCGATTGGCGAGATCAAGCAGATGATGGTGAAGCGGAAGGCTTGAGTTCACGCTCCCCACCCTTCGACGGGCTCAGGGTGAGGAATTGAGAAGTCCTCATGCTGAGCTTGTCGAAGCATGAGGTAGCTCTGATGCACGGAGAGGCATGTTTCCCGAACGGTTGACCAAAGGCTACCGCGCTTTCCTGGAAGGACGGTTTGTGGTGGAGCGCGGCCGCTATCAGGGCCTGGCTTCGTCCGGCCAGCGGCCGTCCATCATGGTGATCGGCTGCGTCGACAGCCGGGTGTCGCCGGAGGTGATTTTCGATGCCGCGCCGGGCGAGATTCTGGTGGCGCGCAATGTCGCCAACCTGGTGCCGCGCAACGAGCCGCCCACCACGCCCGAGAACGATATCAGCCACCAGCACGGCACCAGCGCCGCGCTGGAATTTGCCGTGCGGGCCTTGCGGGTCCGGCACATCGTGGTGCTGGGCCATGCCTTCTGCGGCGGCATCAAGGCCTTTGCCAGCGACGGCGAGCCCTTGACCGCCAGCGATTTCATCGGCCGCTGGATGAGCCAGATTGCGCCGGCCGCCGAGGCGATCGGACCCCGTGATGGTGAAGGCGAGGAGGGCTATCTGCGCAAGCTTGAATTCGCCTCCGTCGAGCTCAGCCTCAAGAACCTGATGAGTTTTCCCTTCGTGCGCGCCGCGGTGGAAGCCGGTGAACTGGAACTGCACGGCGCCTATTTCGGCGTCGCCTCCGGGAGGATGCTGGTCCGCAATCCGAGAAGCGGGCAGTTCGAACCGGTCGATTAGGCTGACCGCGTTTCCAAGCGCCGCCAGAGCAGGGCGCCGGCCAGCCGGGCCAGCCAGCCATGGGGATTGGCGCCCAGGGCCTTCACCACCATCTGCACCAGCCTGTCGATATGTTTGCGGTGGTAGGCCGCCATGCTGGCCTTGCTGGCGAGCTGGGAGAATTTCTTGCGATCATAAGGGGTTGCGGCTTCCTGCTCAGGTGGCACGTTAGCGCAATAATAGGAAAAGGCGAGCTCGTCATCGTCGCTTTCCCGAACCCGGCCGACGGCAATCCGAAGCTTCCGCCAGAAGCCCAGCTCGGGCTCCGGCTGGGCGTGCTGGATGTCGTAGAAAAGCTTGTAGTGACGGTATTCGTCGGCGGCGATGCGGCCGGCGATCTCCTGCAGGACAGGCTCTTCGCTCGCGTCGCGGATCGCCGAGTAATAGGAGGAGGTGCCGGACTCCACGACGCAGCGCGCGATCATCTCGCCCCGGCGGGACCCGCGCACGGACGCCTCTCCCAGGTCGTTGAAATGGTCCGGCGTATAGCCCTTGCGGAAACGGGCAAAGGCTTCTTCCAGCTTGAAACCGGGATCGGCCATCTCGGCCCAGCGGCCCAGGGCGCGGCCGTGCTGGGCTTCTTCGCGGCCCCATTGCTCGATGTCGGCGATGGTTTTGGGATTTGTGTTGGCGAAAACACGCTTCAAGTAACTGACATAATCGGGTGCGTTATATTCCACCAAGGCCGCAGCCTTGACCGTGGCCAGCAGCGCGGGATCGACCTTGGAGGGGTCGAACAGCGACCAATGGACGTCGTCCATGGTCCAGCCCTGCTTGTAGACGGGTGCAACCGTCATGATGGTCGTGGCTCCGAAGCGGACCGATATATAGCAAATGCGGAACCGGCCGCCAAAGAGGCAGTTGTTCCCGCGATTTAGCCGTGAGGCTGCCTAAAAGGCGGCCCGGACCAGTTTGAGGTCGTCGACCAGCTGGGCGGCCTTGAGCCGGTCCTCGTCGGTCTTGGCGGCGATCTCGTCGTCCTGGGCATCGGCGATCCGCTGATCCAGCACCGCCAGGTCCAGCTCCGTCATGGGGATGGCCTCCTCAGCCAGCACCGTGATCTTGGCGGGGCCGATCTCGGCAAAGCCGCCGCGAATGAAATAGCGGTCATCCTTGCCGTCCACATTCACGTCGATCATGCCGGCGCGCAGGGTGGAGACGAGGGGAGCATGGCCCGCCATCACGCCCATATAGCCTTCCGTGCCGGGCACGGTGACCATGTCGGCGCTAGCCGATAGCAAGAGACGGTCCGGCGAGTCCAGATCGAAGGCGATCTTCGCTGCCATGATCAGGCGGACTTGGAGATGGTCTCGTCGGCCATCTTCTTGGCCTTGGCGGCGACTTCCTCGATGGATCAGACCATGTTTAAGGCC
>CAYQZM010000223.1:0-10307 GCA_964421935.1 uncultured Rhizobium sp.
CGCGAATTCGCCACCTGCGATGTCGAATATTATCACCAGCAGCAGAAGCTGTTCCTGGACTTCTACAAGGCCGGTTTCGTCTATCGCAGCGAAGCGGATGTGAACTGGGATCCGGTCGACATGACCGTGCTCGCCAATGAGCAGGTGATCGACGGCAGCGGCTGGCGGTCGGGCGCGCTGGTAGAGCGGCGCAAGCTGTCGCAATGGTTCTTCAAGATCACCGACTTCGCCGACGAATTGCTGGCCGGCCTGGACAGCTTGGACCGCTGGCCGGACAAGGTGCGCCTGATGCAGCGCAACTGGATCGGCAAAAGCGAGGGCCTGCGCTTCCAGTTCACCCTGTCGAACAGCGAAAAGCTGGACGTCTTCACCACCCGTCCGGATACCCTGTTTGGCGCCTCCTTTGTCGCGCTGTCGCCGGAGCATCCTTTGGCGCAGGAGTTGGCAAAGAAGGACCAAAAGCTTGCCGCCTTCATCGAGGAGTGCCGCCACATCGGCACCGCCGAAGCCGATATCGAGAAGGCGGAAAAGAAGGGCTATGACACCGGCCTGACCGCCACCCATCCCTTCGATGCGGACTGGAAGCTGCCGGTGATGGTGGCCAACTTCGTGCTGATGGGTTACGGCACCGGGGCCATTTTCGGCTGTCCCGCGCACGACCAGCGCGACCTGGATTTCGCCCGCAAATACAAGCTGCCTGTCACCGCAGTGGTGGTGCCGTCGGATGCGGACCCCAAGACCTTCGATGTCGGCCAGGAGGCCTATACCGGTCCCGGCAAGCTGGCGAACTCGCGCTTCCTGGACGGCATGACGGTGGAAGCGGCCAAGGCCGAAGTGGCGGCGCGGCTGGAAAAGACCGGCATCGGCGAACGCACGACCAATTATCGCCTGCGCGACTGGCTGGTGTCGCGCCAGCGGCCGTGGGGTTGCCCCATTCCCATTGTCCATTGCGCCAAGTGCGGCGTGGTGCCGGTGCCGAAGGACCAGTTGCCGGTGCGCCTGCCGGAGAAGATCAACTTCGCGGTGAAGGGCAATCCGCTGGACGCGGACACAAATTGGAAGAACACGACCTGCCCGGCCTGCCAGGGCCCGGCGGTGCGCGATACCGACACCCTGGATACCTTTGCGGACTCGTCCTGGTATTTCATCCGCTTCACCAACCCGGACGCGGACCAGCCGGTGGACGCCAAGTCCGCCAATTACTGGCTGCCGGTAGACCAGTATATCGGCGGCATCGAGCATGCGATCCTGCACCTGCTCTATGCCCGCTATTTCACCCGCGCCATGAACAGGCTGGGCCTGGTGAAGGTGCAGGAGCCGTTCGCCGGCCTCTTTACCCAGGGCATGGTCTGCCACGAGACTTACAAGGACGCCGACGGCAATTGGGTCTCGCCGGAAGATATCGAGAAGCAGGACGGCAAGGTGGTGCTGCGCGACACCGGCGCGGAGGTGACGGTTGGTCCGTCCGAGAAGATGTCCAAGTCCCGGAAGAACGTGATCGCGCCGGAAACCATCATCGAGGAATATGGCGCCGATACCATCCGCTGGTTCATGCTGTCGGATACTCCGCCCGAGCGGGATATCGAATGGACCGATGCCGGCGCCGAGGGCTGCTGGCGCTTTGTTCAGCGAATCTGGCGCCTGGTCACCGAAAGCGGTGAGTTGCCGGCGCCCGGCACACCGGTTTGCGGCGACGACGAAGTTTCAAAGACCTTGCGTCAGGCGGCGCACAGGGCCATCGCCGCCGTGACCGAGCATCTGGAGCATTTGCGCTTCAACAGCGCCGTGGCCCAGCTCTATACCCTGGCCAATGCCATCGGGGCCGCCAGCACGGCCAATCCCTCCGTGCGCCGCGAGGCGCTGGAGGCGCTGGTGCTGCTGTGCGCGCCCATGATGCCGCACCTGGCGGAAAGCTGCTGGCAGGCGCTGGGGCACGACAAGCTCGTGGCCGAAAGCTCCTGGCCGAAATATGATCCGAGCCTGACGGCCTCGAACAGCGTCACCATCGCCATTCAGGTGAATGGCAAGCGTCGCGGAGAGATCAGCATGGCCAAGAATGCCGACAGCAAGGATGTCGAGGCTGCGGCGCTGAAGGAAGATGGCGTGGTGCGCGCACTGGACGGCAAGACGCCCAAGAAAGTGATCGTGGTGCCGAACCGTATCGTGAACATTGTTGCATGACCCCCTCCGCCCTTCGCATCGCAAGCGCTGCTACGGGCACCTCCCCCTCGCAGGCGCTTCGCGCGCGAAGGGGAGGCGGACCTGCGCTGGTCGTGCTTTTCCTGTGTTTCGCACTCGCCGCCTGCGGCTTCCGGCCGATGTACGGCCGCTCCAGCCTGTCGCCCCAGCTTGCGTCGATCTATGTCGAACCCGTCGCTGAACGCGATGGCTATGAGCTGCGCAACCGGCTGATCGACCTCCTGCAATCCGATGGCCAGCAGGCCGGCAAGAAATATTATCTCAAGATCGTGCTGAACGAATCCAGCCAGGGCATCGCGTTGCAGAACGACGCCACCATCACGCGCTACAACCAGACCCTGGAAGCGCGCTACACCTTGACCGACGCGCAGGGCAATGTGCTGACCAGCGGCACGCAAAACGCGCTGTCGGCCTACAACGTGGTGCAATCGCCTTACGCGACCTTGATGGCGTCGCAGGATTCCAGCATGCGCGCGGCCCAGGACATGGCCGAGCGCATCCAACTCGATCTGGGCGCCTGGTTCCGCCGCAACCGGAAATGATCATCAAAAGCCACGAGGCCGATCGCTACACGGCCAAGCCGCCCAAGGACCTTGCGACAGCTTTGGTCTATGGGCCTGATGCCGGCCTGGTGCAGGAGCGGTCTGAAAAGCTGCTCAAAAGCGTGGTGCCGGACCTCACTGATCCTTTCAATGTCGCCGATCTCAGCGAAACGGTGTTGCTGGCCGATCCGGCGCGGCTGGCCGACGAGGCCGCCGCCATTTCCATGATGGGCGGACGCCGGGTGGTGCGGGTGCGCGGTGCCGGCAATGACCTGGCGGACCTGCTGGAGTCTTTCCTCGACGATCCGAAAGGCGATGCCCTGGTGGTGATCGAGGCCGGCGATCTCGCCAAGACGAGCGCGCTGCGCAAGCTGTTCGATGGCCACAAAACCGCTATCGCGGTCCAGTGCTATCCGGATTCGGTGCGCGATCTGGGCGATGTGCTGCGCGATGCCTTGCGGGCCGGGGGGCTCTCCATCACCCCCGATGCGCTGGAAGATGCGGTGTCGCGGCTGGGTTCGGACCGCGGTGTGACGCGACGCGAGATCGAAAAGCTGGTGCTCTACATGCATGGGCAGAAGCAGGTGACGATCGAGGATGTGCGCGCGGTGATGGGCGATGAGGCCGAGGCGCGCAGCGAAAGCGCTTGCGATGCCGCCGGCAGCGGCGATCTGCCCAAGCTGGACCGCGAGCTGGAACGGCTCTGGGCTTCCGATACCCAGCCGGCCCAGGTGCTGCGCAGCGCCATGGGGCATTTCCAGAAACTTTTGCAGGCTCGTGAAAGCGCAGCACGCGGGCAAAGCATTGATGATGTGATGCGGCGCTTGCGCCCGCCGGTGCATTTCTCCCGCAGCACCAGCTTCAAGAACCAGGCCCAGCGCTGGTCGAGTGACCGGCTGGGCGAGGCGCTGGACATGCTGCTGGAGGCCGAAGTATTGACCCGCACTACCGGCGTGCCCGCCGAAGCGGTGACGGGCCGGGCCCTGATGAACATCGCTGCCATGGCGAGAGGCCGAATGTAATGCTCAAAGTGCGTGTCATCCCGTGCCTGGACGTGAAAGACGGCCGCGTCGTCAAGGGCGTGAATTTCGAAGGTCTGCGTGATGCGGGCGATCCCGTCGAGCAGGCGGTGATCTATGACAAGGCGGGCGCCGACGAACTCTGTTTCCTCGACATCACCGCAAGCCATGAAAACCGCGGCACCTTGCTGGATGTGGTGCGCCGCACCGCCGAAGTCTGCTTCATGCCCCTGACGGTGGGCGGCGGGGTGCGCACGCTTGAGGATATCCGCACGCTGTTGCTGGCCGGCGCCGACAAGGTCTCGATCAATACCGCGGCAGTGGCGCGGCCCGAATTCGTGAAAGAGGCGGCCGAGAAATTCGGCAGCCAGTGCATTGTCGCCGCCATCGACGCCAAGGGTGTCGGCGACGGTCGCTACGAGATCTTCACCCATGGCGGCCGCAAAGCCACCGGCATCGATGCGGTGGAGCATGCCAAAAAGCTGGTCGGCTATGGCGCAGGCGAAATCCTGCTCACCTCCATGGACCGGGATGGCGTCAAATCCGGCTACGACCTGGACCTGACCCGCGCGGTGTCGGACGCGGTCGAGGTGCCGGTGATCGCCTCGGGCGGGGTGGGCAACGCGCAAGATCTGGTGGATGGCGTGACCAAGGGCCATGCCAGCGCCGTGCTGGCGGCCTCCATCTTCCACTTCGGCGAAGTCAGCATCGCCCAGGCCAAAAGTGCTTTGCGGGCCGCAAATATTCCTACGCGCCCGGTGGCTGAGCACGATTGAACCGCTGACAGAAACCGCTAGGGTTCCGGCCATGGATGACCCCCGCGTTGATGTCCACTCCCTGACCCGCCGCAATCTGGGGCCGATCAAACCGGTCAAGGCGCAGCCGACCCATTGGGCGCCGTCGCTCCATCCGGAAGACGCCTTCCGTGCCACCCTGCTGGACTGCCTGGCCCAGATCACCGCCAATGCCGCGGCCCTGCGCAACGGGCGTTCGGTGGAAGGCCTGCATCAATTGCGCGTTGCGTTCCGTCGGTTGGACACGGCGCTGGACGCCTTCGGCCGCGAGTTCGGCCAGGACTGGCTGGAGGAACTGCGCGGTCGCGGTAAGATCCTGACGGCGCGCTTCTCGACGGCGCGCGATCTGGATGTCTTTGTCGAAAAGCTGGTGGTGGAAGCCAAATGGGGCGTGCGTGAGGGCCTGCCCCAGCTGAAAGAACGCGCCGAAAGCGCTCGCCGTACCGCCTGGGAGAGCGTCGGGGCCTGCATCGCCAATGCCGATTTCGAGCGCTTCATCGATGATGTGGCGGCGCTCGCATCGTCACAGCTTCCCTTGAGCCGCGACAAGCGCATGTCGCGCGCCGCCGAACGCATGCTGGAGCGTCAGTGCCGCCGGGTGAAAAAGCGGGGCAGGCAGGCGCGTTCCGGCCGCGAAGGCGACCTGCACCGGCTGCGCATCGGGCTGAAGAAACTGCGTTACACCTGCGAATTCTTCGCCCCACTTTATTCCAAGAAGAAAGTCGGCCGCTATCTGAAGAAGCTGCGTGGCCTGCAGAACCATCTGGGTGATCTCAATGATGTCGCCAACGTGCGCAGCGTGGTGCACGGGTTGTTGAAAGAGAAAACCCGCAAGGACGATGTCGGCGCCTTGAGTTATGCCGCCGGCGCCATGGTGGGCTGGTACGGCGCCCAGGTGCCGTCCATCGGAAAGCAGGCGTTGAAGCGCTATCGCCGGTTCAAAAAGGTCAAGCCGTTCTGGGTGTGAGTAGCGGCGCGCCGAAGGCGCGTGAGCAGGTCCGGTGGACCTGCGAAAGCTACGAACGCGGTGAGCGTGAGCGAGCCGCCATGTCGCCGCGCTCGCAGAATTCCATATTCAACATGTCAATCTTGGGTGTGCCATCCTTCTCCAGTGACAGCACCAATATCTTGGACACATCCAGCTCCGCCGGCATCGGCGTCGCCATATCCCAGCCGGTGGCCAGGGTATAGGCCGCGCGCAGCACACCCAGATGCGCCACAGTCACGGCATCCCCTTCGCCTTGCGCGACATCTTTCAGGAAAGACGCGACCCGCGCATGCAGCTCGCCGGTCGATTCCCCGCCGCCGGGGCGGAAGGCTTCGCCTCGGTTTGAACCGGCCTTGATGAAGGCATCGGCGCCATCGCGCGCCAGAATCTCGTCGCGCGACAAGCCTTCCCAACTCCCCCAATTCTGCTCCATCAGCCGCGCGTCGTAGATCGGCTCTGGCAGCCCCAGCGCTTGCGCCGTTTGGCGGGTGCGCAGCATGGGGCTGGCATACACGCGCGTGACTTCAAGCGGCAGGCGCAGCGCCGCCATCTTGGCAAATCCGGTGTCACTGAGCGGAATATCGGTGTGACCCTGGATGCGTCCCGTCGCATTCCATTCGGTGGGGCCATGGCGCAGAAGTGCCAGCCTCATTCAAGACATCCTCATGCTTCGACAAGCTCAGCATGAGGATGAGAACAAATCCTCACCCTGAGCTTGTCGAAGGGTGAGAAGCGGTTTGCCAAAAGGCAAACGAATTGCTCCAATGGACCAATTCGAGCGACGAACGCCGCGAGCTTGAGCGAGCGCCCGGATGAGCAGCTAGACATCAAACTCCACCACCACCGGCACGTGATCGGATGCTTTCTGCCAGCCGCGCATCTTCTTGACGATCTTCTGCGAGGCGAGCGCGCCTTTCAGGCCCGGGCTGGCCCAGACATGGTCCAGCCGCCGCCCGCGATCCGACGCCTCCCAATCGGCGGCGCGATAGCTCCACCAGGAATAGATCTTCTCGTCCGGCGGAATGAAATGGCGGGTGGCATCGGTCCAGTCGAAGGCGGCCAGTGTCTCGCCCAGCAGTTTGGTTTCCACCGGCGTGTGGCTGACGATGTCCAGAAGCTGCTTGTGACTCCAGACGTCATTTTCCAGTGGCGCCACATTCAGATCGCCCACCAGGATGACCGGATCGTTCTTTCTGGCATTTCGCCGGGCAAAGAATTTCTCCATCTCAGCCAGGAAGTGCAGCTTGTGGTTGAACTTGTCATTCTTCTTCGGGTCGGGAATGTCGCCGCCCGCGGGCACGTAAAAATTGTGCAGTTCGACGCCATTCTCCAGGGTCACGCCCATGTGGCGGGCATGGCCCTCGCGGCAGAAGTCCTGCACGCCGGTCTCACGAAAGGGCTTTTTCGCCAGCACCGCCACCCCGTGATAGGCCTTCTGACCGTGGATGGCCTGGTGCACATAGCCCAGCTTGCGAAAGGCTTCGGCCGGGAACAACTCGTTCAGGACCTTGGTCTCCTGCAGGCACAGGACATCCGGCTGTTCATCGCGCAGGAAGCGGGTCACCAGGTTGATCCGATGGCGGACGGAGTTGACGTTCCAGGTCGCGATTTTCAACTTTTGCAGTCCTTCCATGCTGCGGTTGCACATCGAGTTAACGGCAACGCAATTTAATTGCTAATTCAATGATTTCAATATGTTGATGAAAGATTTTGTAACAATTATATAGGAAAATGCATAGCTAGCATTCATTGAAATGCAACGCTCGGCGCTCTATATCGCAGTGCAACAAAGAGTTCCCGAGCGTGTTTCGGGTGCATTTCAAGGAGTAGCACATGACCAAGATCATTCTTCCCACCCAGGCTCCCGTCGAGAAGGTCCACGAGCTGGTCGCCGAGGTTTTCCAGGCCGCCACCATCGCCCTGGTTGGCGTCCTCGGCATCCTTACCGTCGCCGCCACCATCTAAGCGCCAAAGCTGCCTTTAAATTAAACGAGGCTCGTGGCCAAAGGCCACCGAGCCTTGGGCGACAGGCCGAGTGCGTCGCCCTTGTGCCCGGCTGACAGACGTTCCACCCCCGCCCAGGCGATCATGGCCGCATTGTCGGTGCAGAGCCTGGGGGGTGGGATGCGGGTAACAAAGCCTTCCTCCCGGGCAAGCCGGTCCAGGGCGGTGCCGATCGCCTGATTGGCGGCGACGCCGCCGGCCACCACCAGCCCATCGCCTTTCGGAAAATCCTGCCGGAAAAGCGCCATGCCAGCGCGGGTGCGATCCACCAGGCTTTCGATCACCGCGGCCTGGAAGGACGCTGCGGCGTCCTCTACCCGCACGCCGTCCTGCGCCAGCAGCCGCAGCGCTGTTTTCAAGCCTGAAAAGGAAAAGTCGGCGCCGCTGCGCCCTTTCATTGGGCGCGGCAGGGCATAGGCGCGCGGGTTGCCGGTTTTGGCAGCTTCTTCAACAGCAGGACCGCCCGGATAGGGGAGGCCCAGGATTTTTGCGGCCTTGTCGAAGGCCTCGCCCACCGCATCGTCGATCGTGCTGCCATAAAGACGGAAATCCTCAGCCCCGCCCACACCGACCAACTGACAGTGGCCGCCCGATACCAGCAGCAGCAGGAAGGGAAACGCCACGCCATGGGTCATCCGCGCTGTCATGGCGTGGCCCATCAGGTGATTGACCGCGATCAGTGGTTTTCCGGCCGCGAGGGCCAGCGCCTTGGCCGTGGTCAGTCCCACCATCACCCCGCCGATCAACCCGGGGCCTGCCGTGGCGGCGATGCCGTCCACCTCGGCCAGGCTCATGCGCGCTTCCGCCAAAGCCCGTTCGATCATCGCGTCCAGGATTTCCAGATGGGCGCGCGAAGCGATCTCCGGCACGACGCCACCGTATGGTGCATGGGCGTCGGTCTGGCTGAAGACGATGTTGGACAGGATCTCACCGGGACCGGGGGCCAAGCCCCGCACCACCGCAGCCGCGGTCTCATCGCAGCTGGTCTCGATGCCGAGTACTGTCCAAACCTTGCCTGTCATGGGGCGCTGCTTTACGCCCTTTGGACGGAAAAAGCCTATGAAAATCCTGGTCACCAGACCCCTAGTGGATGGGCGGGAAATCGCCGCCCGGTTGGCCGAAATCGGCCATCAGGCGCTTTTGGCGCCCTTGCTGGAGCCGCGCTTCTTTGACGGACCCGAGCCGGCGCTGGACGATGTCCAGGCCATCCTGGCCACCAGCGCCAATGGCGTCCGCGCGGTGGTCCGGCGCAGTCCGCGGCGTGACATTCCTGTGTTCGCGGTCGGACCGCAAACGGCCCAAGAGGCGGCCAAGTCGGGTTTCACGGACGTCCGCAGTGCCGATGGCGATGCGGAGGCCTTGGCCGAGGCTGCTTGCCGCTGGGCCAGACTAGAGGGCGTCTTGCTGCATGTCTGTGGCGAGGATGCGCCGGGTACCTTGGCGGATACGCTCGCCGCCCGCGGCTTTGCGGTGCGGCGTGCCGTTCTGTACGGGATGACCACGGCCCAGGCGCTGCCGCCCGAGGCGCGCGCCGCGCTCGAGAAGGGGGTTCTCGATGGTGTGATGTTTTTTTCACCCAAGACTGCCCGTCTTTTCCTCACTCTGGCCGAGGGCCTGCCGATCATGGGTCTGACCGCCTTCTGCATCAGTCCGGCAACGGCACGAACGATTCCATCCGGCACCTTCGGGGAAGTGCGAATCGCCGATCATCCGAACCAGGCCGCGATGCTGGCGCTCCTGGATCGGACCTGACGTTCCGGATCCGTGAATCATTCGCACCCAAACGCGGCTGCGGCGTTATCGCAAAACGCAAAAGCAATGCTTGCGGGATGACCCGCCCTCTGGGCAGACTTCGCTTATGCAGCACGAAGCCTTCGCCAACACCGAAGACTTTGGTGGACCGGACATCGTGGCCGGACCTGGCCGCATCTGCCGTCCCGGCCAGGACGCGCCCTATCAGAATTACGAACTGGCCAAGGCCTATGACGAGATGTTCGCGCCCGATGGCAAGTGCCGGCCGCCTTACGCGGCGCTGGATTCACGCATCTCGACCCTGCCGCTGGAAGAACTGAGCCGCCGCCAACAGGCGGTGGAGCAAAGCTTCCTGCACCAGGGCATCACTTTCACCGTCTATAGCGACAACCGCGCCACCGAGCGGATCATTCCCACCGATCTTCTGCCGCGCATCGTCACGGCGCGGGAGTGGGATCGCATCGAACGCGGCCTCACCCAGCGCATCCATGCCCTGAACCTGTTCCTGCGGGACATCTATACCGACGGCCGTGTGTTGAAGGATGGCGTGGTGCCGCGCTCGATGATCTATGGCTCCAAGCATTACCGGCGTGAGATGCGGGGATTGCCGGTGCCGCACGGCGCTTACGTCAATATCTGCGGCAGCGACCTGATCCGCAACGAAACCGGCGCCTTTGTCGTGCTGGAAGATAATCTGCGCGTGCCTTCGGGCGTCAGCTACATGCTGGCCAACCGCGATGTGGCGCGGCGGGCATTCCCGGCGGTGTTCCGCTCCACGGGGGTGCGGCCGATCGAACATTATCCGCTGGAATTGCTGGCGACGCTGCGCTCGCTGGCGCCGTTCCATGAGGATGTCTCCATCGCCGTGCTCACCCCCGGCGTCTTCAATTCCGCCTATTTCGAGCATGCCTTCCTGGCGCGCCAGATGGGGGTGGAGCTGGTGGAAGGCCGGGACCTGCTAGTCAACGACAATGTGGTCTATACCCGCACCACCTCCGGCCTGAAGCGC
>CAYQZM010000224.1:0-3735 GCA_964421935.1 uncultured Rhizobium sp.
TCATCAAGACGGCCAATCCCGACCAGACAGCGGCGCTGGCGCAGCGTATCGATGCCTCCTACGCCAATTCCGCGACGCCGCTGCAGTCCACCACCGAAAAGGCTGCGCTGGACATCAGCAACAGCGGCCTGGACTTCATCACCATAGACCGGGAAATCGCCCTGGCCGGCATGTTCATGGTGCTGTTCCTGACCGCCAATGGCATCGCCCAGGCGGTGCGCGAACGTTTCGCCGAATTCGCCACCCTCAAGACCATCGGCTTTTCCGATTGGGGCGTGATCGGCCTGGTATTCGCCGAAGCCGCCATTCCCTCCATTCTAGGCGCTGCGCTGGGCGTGGGAATTGCCCAGATCATTGCCTCCCTGGTGCCGCGCGTAGGCCAGGGCATCGGCGGTTTTCCGATGCCCTGGGTCACGGGCGATGTGGTGCTCTATGCGATGGCCTGCGCCGCGCTGGTGGCGCTGATCAGCTCGGCGCTGCCGGCGCTCAGGCTGAAGCGGATGGATATCGCCACCGCCCTTTCCGGTCGAACCTAAACCAGGACGTCAGGCCATGCTGCGCCAGATCTTTATAGTCTCCGCCCTGAATTTCAGAAGCCTGAAAGGCCGCTTCTGGCAATCCATGGTGATCGTGGTGGGCCTGGGCGCCACCATCGGCGTGCTGCTGTCGATGATGTCCATGACGGTGGGCCTGCGCGCGGCCTATGATCGGGTAGGCGATCCCGGACGTGCCATCGTGGTCTCCAAGGGTGCCGACAGCGAGGGCGGCAGTTCTGTCAGCCGCGACAACGCGCCCATCATCAGCGATGCGCCGGGCGTCGCCAAGGACGTGGACGGCAAGCCGCTGGCCGACCGGCAACTGAATATCGGCGTGCCGGTGCTGCGCACCAATGGCAGCAGGGGCTATACCACCATGCGCGGCTTCGGACCCAAAGGCGTGGCGGTCCGGCCGGAATTCCATCTGGTCAAGGGCCGCATGTTCCAGGCCGGCAAGCGCGAGTTGATGGTGGGCGCGGGTGCCCAGAGCATGTTCCGGAATATGCAGATCGGCGACAATGTGATCCTGCCTGACGGCAACTGGCCGATCGTCGGCGTCTTCACCACCGGCGACATCCTGGACGGCCAGCTTGTCGGCGATACCGAAACCATGCTGACCGCCTTTCATCGCACCGCCTACAATAGCATCCTGGTTCGGCTGGCGTCGCGGGATTCCCTGGATACATTCAAGAAGGCGCTGACCACCAATCCCGCTTTGTCGGTGACGGTGGAGCGGCATTCGGACTGGTACAAGAAGATCAGCGGCCAATCGACCAGGATCTTGGCCATACTGGCCTATGTCGTCGGCTTTGTGATGGCGATTGGCGCTTTGTTCGGTTGCCTCAACACCATGTATGCGGCGGTGAGCACCCGTGCACGGGAGATCGCCACTTTAAGGGCGCTGGGCTATGGCGCCTTTCCGGTTGCGGTGTCGGTGATCCTGGAGGCTGTGGTTCTGTCGGTCGCGGGTGCGCTGTCGGGTGCCGCCATTGCCTGGCTTTTGAATGACGGCCGCCAGGCGACCTGGGGCGTCAATATCTTCCATCTCAGCGTGCCGCCGGCGATGGTGGGGCTGGGCGTCGGCTGGGCTATCGTGGTGGCGTTGCTGGGCGGGATTCTGCCGTCCATCCGTGCGGCGCGGCGCCCGGTGGTGGAAGCACTTCGGGCCACCTGATGAAATACCCGCCGCTGGTCCGGGTTGCTATTGCCCGCAAACCGATGCGGGCGGTGCTGACCCTGCTGTCGGTGGCGGCGTTGGGGGGCTCTTGCCCTCCATTCGCGCCGTGCGCCGTCCTGTGGTAGAAGCGTTGAGGGCGACATGACCGTTCAACAAGACAAATCCGCGCTGCTGGATTCCCTCAAGATCGAGCGCACGCCGATCCGGCGCGGCACCTCGCCCTGGATCTGGGTCGCGCTTGTTGTTCTGCTGTTGGCGGGTGCCGGCACCGGCTGGTATTTCTGGCCCGACAACCGCATCGCCGTGCATGTGGTGACGGCCAGCGCCGAGGGCGCGGGCGGCGCCACCGGTTCGGGGCTGGATGCCTCCGGCTATGTCGTGGCGCGGCGCAAGGCCACCCTGGCGACCAAGATCCTGGGCAAGCTGACGGAAGTGAATTTCGAGGAAGGCCAGCGGGTGAAGGCCGGCGACATCGTCGCCCGGCTGGACGATTCCAATTATCTCGCCGCGCTGCATCAGGCCGAGGCACTGGCCGTGCAGGCCAAGGTGACCCTGGACAATACCGAGCCTCTCTATGCGCGTTATCGCGCGGCCAACCAGCAGGGCGGCATTTCCACCTATACGATGGAGACCCAGCGCCTGGCTTACGAGAATGCCCGCACCGCCTATGCCGTGGCGCAGGCGGCGGTGGGTTTTGCCCGGGCTGCCGAGGCCGACACCTATGTGCGCGCGCCCTTCGACGGCATCGTCACGGTGAAAGTGGCGCAGGTGGGCGAGATCGTGGCGCCATCGGGCGCCGGGGCCGGCGACACCCGCACCGGCATCGTCACCATCGTGGACATGAATTCGCTGGAAGTGGAAGTGGACGTCAGCGAGAACTATATCGAGCGCGTCCAGGTCGGCGCGCCGGTCACCATCCATCTCGACGCCTATCCCGAGTGGGACATTCCCGGCTCGGTCATCGCCATCATCCCCACCGCCGACCAGAGCAAGGGCACGGTGCAGGTGCGCGTGGCGATCAAGGCCAAGGACAAGCGCATCCTGCCGCAGATGGCGGCGCGCGTGGCTTTCCTCAACATGCCGGAGAAGGGCGCTGCCCAGGCCGTGTCGCGGGTGACGGTGCCGGTCGCGGCGGTGCTGGGAACCGGCAAGACCGGCACGGTCTTCGTTATCGGCGAGGAGGGCAAGATCGAAAAGCGCGACGTGGCGCTGGGCCTGAAGACCGCCACCAATGTGACGATCCTTTCCGGCATCACCGCGGGCGAGCGCCTGGCGGGCGACAATCTCGACAAGCTGCATGACGGCGACAAGGTGAAGGTGGCCGAAGGCTCCTGACGCCGTTTTCCGCGGCATCAGCCCTTGACCGGGCTTCAGTCCGGGCTGAGCATACCTCTGGACGGGACGGCAGATCCCGCGGGGAGGGCGCATGCTGAGTTTGATGCAGCAGCATCCATTGCTGATTTCCTCCATCATCACGCACGCCGCGCGCCATCATGGCGATGCCGAAGTCGTCTCCCGCCGCCCCGGCGGCGCGCTCTCCCGCACCACCTATCGGGACATCGAATTGCGCGCCCGCAAGCTGGCCGCCGCGCTGGCGGGGTTGGGCGCCAAGCCGGGCGAGCGCATCGGCACCATCGCCATGAACAGCGACCGGCATCTGGAGCTGTATTACGGCATCTCCGGCGCCGGCATGGTGTGCAACACCATCAATCCGCGGCTTTCGCCCGACGACATCGCCTATATCGCGGGTCACGCCGAAGACGGCATCATCTTCACCGATCCGGCTTTTCTTCCCACTGTGGCGGCCATCGCGCCGAAGCTGCCGGCTCTGCGCGCCGTGGTGGTGCTGTGCGAGGCCGGCGCGATGCCGGCTGGCGATCTGCCGGTGCCGCTCCATTGCTATGAAGAGCTGCTGAGCCAGGCCGCGCCCATCCCCGCCTGGCCGCAGTTCGACGAGAACACGGCCTCTGGCCTCTGCTACACCTCCGGCACCACGGGGCGGCCCAAGGGCGTGCTCTATTC
>CAYQZM010000225.1:0-2790 GCA_964421935.1 uncultured Rhizobium sp.
TCTTCCAGTAGGTGTGCCAGCCCTCGGCGATCTTCTCTTCCAGCGCCACCGTGACGGTGCCGCCCGGTGCCACGCCCTTATCCTCCGCCACCAGACGGGCATGGACCTTGGGACCGGGTTCCGGCTGTGCCAGAGCGGGGCCCGCCACCAGAAGAAGAAGGGAAAGAAGAAGTCGTTTCATGGCCCTGCCCTATAGCCGGATACCATGCTATTCGCCAGTTGCAGCGCGAAGTTGCATAATTCAGAGGAAATTCATGCGCATAACGGGTGGCACATACCGGGGGCGGCAATTGGCGGCACCGCGTGACCAGGCGGTGCGCCCCACGTCCGACCGCACCCGCCAGGCCATCTTCAACATGCTGCGGCACAAGGATTTTGACATCGGCTTTACCTTGGAGGGCGCGCGGGTGCTGGACCTGTTTGCCGGGACGGGCGCGCTGGGGATCGAGGCGCTCAGCCACGGGGCGCGCTGGTGTCTTTTGGTGGACGACAGTGCCGAAAGCCGCGCCCTGCAGCGGCAGAATATCGAGACATTGGGCCTGACCGGCGCCACCCGCATCTGGCGGCGTGATGCCACGGATTTGGGGCCTATCGGACCTGCGGCCGGTGGACCGTTCGAACTGGTGTTTCTAGACCCGCCTTACCGCAAGGAGATGATCCCCAAAGCTCTTGTCAGCCTGAAGGCCGGCGGCTGGCTCGCGGACAAGGCACTGCTGGTGGCGGAAACGGACGCCAACGAGCCGCTGGACGCGCCCGGCTACACGCTGCTGGACGAACGCGACTATGGCGAGACGCGGGTGCGGTTCTTAGCGCCGGCCGAATAGCTTTTCGATATCCGCGAGTTTCAACTCGACATAGGTCGGGCGGCCGTGATTGCACTGGCCGGAATGGGGTGTGGCTTCCATCTCGCGCAGCAGCGCGTTCATCTCCTCGGCATTGAGACGGCGCCCCGCCCGCACGCTCATGTGGCAGGCCAGGGTGCCGGACACTTCTTCCAGCCGCTCTTTCAGCGACAGCGCATTGCCGGTCTCGGCGATCTCATCGGCCAGGTCGCGCACCAGGCCCTTCACATCCAGCTTGCCCAGCATGGCGGGCACTTCACGCACCACCACGGCATCGGGCCCGAACTCCTCGATCACCAGGCCCAGTTCGGCCAATTCATCGGCACGGACCATCACGCGGGTCACTTCGGCGGGATCGAGGTCCACCACTTCGGGAATCAGAAGCGGCTGGCGCTTGACGCCGCCATTGGCAATCGCCTTCTTCATCCGCTCATAAACCAGCCGTTCATGCGCGGCATGCTGGTCGACGATGACAATGCCGTTTTCCGTCTGCGCTACGATATACGTCTCGTGCAGCTGTGCCCGCGCCACGCCAAGTTGGTAATCCGGCGCGTCTTCCGGCACTTCCGCCGGCGCTTCCAGCCGCACCGACGGCGCGTGCTCGAACATCACCGGCGCCGTCTCGCGCATGCCGGGCATGAAAGCCGGTTGTGGTGATTGATGACTCTGAGGCGCCTGGCGCTGAAAAGCGGCGGCGCTTTGCAGGACGTCCATGGCCGTTGATGCCACAGTGGTCGAAGCACGGTGACCCGCTTCCGCCAGGGCATATTTCAGCGCACCAACAATAAGCCCGCGCACCAGCCCGGCGTCGCGAAAGCGCACTTCCGTCTTGGCGGGATGGACATTCACGTCCACGAAGCTGGGATCGCAATCCAGAAACAGCGCCAGCGCCGGATGACGGTCCCGCGCCAAAAAATCGGCATAGGCCCCGCGCACCGCGCCCACCAGCAGCTTGTCGCGCACGGGGCGGCCATTGACGAACAGGAATTGCATGGCGGCATTGGCGCGGTTGTAGGTGGGAAGCCCGGCATAGCCCGATAAGGTCACGCCCTCGCGCGCTGCCTCCACCCGCACGGCATTGTCACCGAAGTCGCGGCCCATGATACGGGCCAGCCGCGGCAGCCGGCCGTCCATCAGATCAGGCTCGGCTTCCAGGTTCAGCGCGGTGCGTCCATCCAGCACCAGCGAGAAAGCAATGTCGGGCCGCGCCATGGCAAGTCGCTTGACCATGTCGGTGATGGCCAGCTCTTCCGAGCGTGCCGATTTGAGGAATTTCAGCCGCGCCGGTGTGGCATAGAACAGCTCACGCACTTCCGCCCGGGTGCCGTGCTGGCCGGAAGCAAGAAACGCGGCGGGGCGCGGCCCTTCCAGCCGGCCGCCATCCACTCTGATTTCGGCCGGCTCACTATCGCGCATGCGGCTGGCCAGGGTCAGCCGCGCCACCGCGCCGATGGCTGGCAGCGCCTCACCGCGAAAGCCCATGGTGACGATGTGCGAAAGATCATCCTCGCCACCTACCACCGGCAGCTTGGAGGTGGCATGGCGCTCGCTCGCCAGCTTCAGATCGGCGGCGGTCATGCCGCCGCCGTCATCTTCCACCACCAGCAGGTCGGCACCACCGCCGGTGACGGAAATGGCGATGCGGGTGGCGCCCGCATCCATGGCGTTCTCCACCAGCTCCTTCACCGCCGCGGCCGGGCGTTCGACGACTTCGCCGGCGGCAATCCGGTTGACGGTGCCTTCGGAAAGCCGGCGGATCGCCATCACTTCTCCGCCAAGTACGGCCGGGCCAGAACCTTGCCTTCCTCGACACCAGGCTGGTCAAACGGGTGAGCGGCGGTGCGCAAAGCGCACGAGCAGGTCCAGTGGACCTGCCAGAGCCGTGAACGCCCGAAGCGAAGCGAAGGGCCGGACCGGACCATCAGCCTTCAGCCAAATACTGCCGGGC
>CAYQZM010000226.1:0-10195 GCA_964421935.1 uncultured Rhizobium sp.
CGCCACATGGGCGTGGAATCGCCGCTGCAGGACTGGCAGACCATCGGGCACAAGGTGCCGCTGCTGGTGAATTTGCAGCCGGCGGGCGAATATCTGTCGGAAGACTTCCACCATGCCGGCGGCGTGCCGGCGGTGGTGAACATCCTGATGGAACAGGGCCTGATCAAGGAAAATGCGCTCACCGCCAATGGCAAGACCATGGGTGAGAAGTGCCGCGGCAGGAAGGTGCATCTGGAAGAAGTGATCTGGCCCTTCGACAAGCCGATGAAGAAGGATGCCGGCTTTATCGTGCTGTCGGGCAATCTGTTCGACAGCGCCATCATGAAGACCAGTGTCATCAGCGAGGAATTCCGCAAGCGGTATCTGTCCAACCCCAAGGACCCCGAAGCCTTCGAGGGTCCCGTGGCGGTGTTCGACGGGCCGGAGGATTACCACCATCGCATCGATGACCCGTCGCTGGGCATCGACGAGCACACCATCCTGATCATGCGGGGCGCTGGTCCGGTGGGTTATCCCGGCGCCGCCGAGGTGGTGAACATGCGTCCGCCCGCCTCGCTGCTGAAGGCCGGCATCAATGCGCTACCCTGCGTGGGCGACGGCCGCCAGTCCGGTACCTCGGGCTCGCCGTCCATCCTCAACGCCTCGCCGGAAGCGGCGGTGGGCGGCGGCCTGGCCTTGCTGCGCAGCGGCGACCGGATCCGCATCGACCTGAAGAAGGGCACGGCCAACATGCTGCTGCCGGAAGACGAGATCGCAAAGCGCAGGAAGGAACTGGAAGCCGCCGGCGGCTATAAATATCCCGCCTCCCAGACGCCCTGGCAGGAAATCCAGCGTGAGCATGTCGGCCAGATGGGCACCGGCATGGTGCTGGAGAATGCGGTCAAGTATCAGCGCATCGATCAGACCATGGGCATCCCTAGGGATAATCATTGATCCCCTCCGGCCGCGACTATCACGCAGTCGCTTCGCTCCTGCGCCCGTCGCGGCCACCTCCCCTTTAGGCGGGCTTCGCCCGCAAAGGGGAGGCAGGTCATGGCCCTAGCGGAGGGTCGCGCCGCGAAATGCGGCGCTCGTGCTCAAAAGAAAAAGGCGCCGGAGAAATCCGGCGCCTTTTCGTTTTCTGGCGAGTTTAAATTTTCGTCCGGTAAACCGTCTGCTTCTGGCTGCCGAGCTTGTCGATGCCCAGCTCCATCACATCGCCTTCCTTGAGGAACAGCGGCGGCTTCATGCCCAGACCCACGCCCGGCGGAGTGCCAGTCGAAATGATGTCGCCCGGCTGCAGGCTCATGAACTGGCTGGTGTAGGACACCAGGGTCGGCACGTCGAAGATCAGGCTGGAGGTGTTGCCGGTCTGCATCCGCTTGCCGTTGAGGTCCAGCCACAGGCCCAGGCTGTTGAGATCGCCCACCTCGTCCAGCGTGACCAGATAGGGGCCGAAGGGACCGAAGGTGTCGCAGCCCTTGCCCTTGTCCCAGGTGCCCAGACGCTCGAGCTGGAATTCACGCTCGGACAGGTCGTTCACCACGCAGGCGCCCACGACATAGTCCAGCGCCTTCTCCTTGGAGACGTAACGGCATTCCTTGCCGATCACCACGCCCAACTCGACTTCCCAGTCGCCCTTCTTGGAGTTGGGCGGCAGATAGACATCATCGTTCGGGCCGATGATGGCGGAGGTCTGCTTGGTGAAGATGATGGGTTCGGACGGCTCGGGCATGCCGGACTCCGCGGCATGGTCGGAATAGTTGAGGCCGATGCAGAGGAACTTGCCCACCTTGGCCACGGGCTCGGCGAGGCGCACGCCCTTCTGGACCACCGGAAGGCTTTCGACCTTGGCAGCACGGATCGCGGAGAGGTCCGCCAGGACCTTGCCGTCAATGTCCTTCACCACCCCCGAAAGGTCGCGGATCTGGCCATCCTTGTCCAAAAGGCCGGGTTTTTCCTGACCCTTGGGGCCATAGCGCAGCAGCTTCATGTTCGTGTTCCTTCGGCAGGCGTGAAAATCGGGCCTGCTTTTAACCCAAGGGACGCGATCAGGAAACTGCGGCTATTTGGGCGGGAAGGCCGTGGCCAGGTACTTGGTGATGGTGTCGAATTCGGCGTCCGAGGCCTGGGCACCATTGTTCGCCATCTGGTCCACCAGGGCCTTCCAGCCAGTTGCGTCCAGACTCTGCTGGGCCACCACTTCCGGGGAATGGCACTGGGAGCAAACCCGCACCGTCACATCCCGGCCAGGGCCGTCCGGCAGGCTCTTGTAATCGTCGGCCAGCGCCGAGGTGGACAAACCGGCCGTCAGGCCCGCCAGCATCACAGCTATGGTAAATACGCGCACGTTCGTCTCTCTTTCTTCCTGCCCGTCCAGCACTACTTCTTCGGCAACGCGAAGGCGATAATCTCATCATTGGTGACGACCGAGCCGGTCTGCGACCCGCCGGTGTCCGACGCTGCTACATATTGGCGTCCGTCCGTCCCTTTGTAAGTGACCGGGGTCGCGGTAACCGATGCCTTGAGTTTCACCTCCCACAGCTTGTCGCCGGTTGCCGTGGCGAAAGCGCGGAAGCGGAAATCATCCGTGGCGCCGACAAAAGTCAAGCCGCTGGCCGTCAGGATGGTTCCCCCCAGGCCCGGCCGGCCAGTATCCTGCAAACCGGCCGGGAAACTGTCGGTGACCCCCAAGGTCTTGCGGTAGACCACATCGCCCGTATCCACGTTCACCGCCACCAGCTGGCCCCAGGGGGTCGGTCCGCAGGGCAGCTTCTTCTCGGGGTCCCAGAAGCGGACCACGCCGTAGGTATTGGCAAAAGTCCCGTCCGGCCTCTTCTCCACATGCATGGGCTGGAACAGGTTGTTCACGTTCGCCACGAACAGGTGAAGCTTGGGATCGAAGCTGCCGCCGTAATAGTTCACCCCACCCTGGGTGCCGGGGGGCGCGACGGTGGTTTCGTTGTAGCCCGGGGGCAGATAGGTCGAGCCCAGCACCATGTGCTTGTCGTCGACCAATTTCTCGCAATAAGCCTGATGCTCGGGCTCACCCTTGTAGAGATTGTCGCGTGAGACCGAGCCCTGGGAGAGCTGCTCGGGCTTCACGGGAAAGGGCTGGGTCGGCGAGGTCTGTTCGCCCGGCACCTTGCTTTGCGGCACGGGGCGTTCCTCGACGCCATAGATCGGCTTGCCGGTGACGCGGTTGAGAATGAAGACCAGCGCGTTCTTGTTGACGGTCAGCACCGCCGGAATGGTCTTGCCGTCCCTGTGCACGTCCATCAGCACCGGCGGGTCCTGGGTGTCGTTGTCCCAGATGTCGTGATGGGTGACCTGGAAGTGCCAGAGATATTTGCCGGTGTTGGCATCGACAGCCACCAGCGAGGAGCTGAAAAGATTATTGCCGGGCCGGTCCACGCCGACGCGGTCGTTGTTGGGCGCGCCCAGCGGCATGTAGAGAATGCCGCGCTTTTCATCGATCGTGAAATAGCCCCAGACATTGACGCCGGAGCGGTGGCGGGCGCTGTCGCCACCCCAGGTGTCATAGCCATACTCGCCGGGAAGCGGGACGGTGTGGAAGGTCCAGACCAGCTTGCCGGTCCTGGCGTCCCAGGCACGCGTATCGCCCTTCGCCCCGGTGTTGGGGGCGGCATCAGGCGTGCCCGCGCCGGTGATGATCAGATCCTTGTAGATGACCGGCACCGCGGGCTGGCCGTAAGGGTAGTTCGGGCTGTTGCCCATGACCTCGGGCGTCTTGAGATTGACGATGCCATGCTCGCCGAAGCCCGCGATCAGCGCGCCCGTCCTGGCGTTGACTTGGTAGAGCCGGCCCAGCCGGCTGCCGAACACGATCGCGGCGGGGTGACCCTTGTCGCCCTTCCAATAGGCAACGCCGCGCGCCGTCGGAATGTCGTTATCCGGCAGCTTGTATTTCCACAGCTCGGCGCCGGTGGTGGCATTCAGCGCGATGACCTCGCCATAGCTGGAGGTGATGTACATGCTGTTGCCGATCACAATCGGCACCGTCTCGACCAGGCGCGGGCGGCTGGTATAGCCGGCCGGAGTCAAATGATAGGTCCAGGCGATCTGAAGATTGGCAACGTTGGTCTTGTTGATCTGGGTGAGCGGGGAATAGCGCTGGCCGCCCGCATCATGGCCGCTGACCGGCCAGTCGGTGCCCGCAGCGGTGGCCGCCGTGGCCATCAACACCAGCGCGGCGCTGGCGGCGGTGCACTTCAACACGGTATTCATGGCATATCCCTTTTATTCGACCCGACCTGACTGGAAGATGAATGGGAAAGAGGCATGGACGCAGGATGCGCCATGCCTCTTTTCCGCCTCAATGACCCTTGCGCACTCTACTCCGCACGCGCGGCCCGCTGCGGCGGCACATAGTCGGTGAGCTCGGTGTACGGCTTCTTGCCGGCCCAGGCGATGCCGCGCATCAGCACTTTCTGGATCGCGGGGTCCTGCAGGCTGTCCACCATATGGCCCTGCATCCAGACAAAGGCACGGGCGGGCTGGCCGCCCGGCAAGGTGTGCTCATAAGTCCACATCTGCGGAATGGTCTGGCCGACACCGCCGCCTCGGCGTGCGCTGGGCGTGTCCGGCATGGTGACGGTCATCAGCGGATGCACTTCCGGCGCGAAATTCAGCTTGTAGAAGGCTTCGTCATAGATCTGTGACGGCATGCCCTGGACGATGGGATTGGCCTTGTCCACGACGTTGTAGTCGAGCGTCGCGGTCCAGGTGTAATTGACCTCGCCATGCTTCTTGCCGGCGCCCACCAGGGTCGCCATGTCGGCGGGATCGGGACCGCAGAGCGAATCGTGGAAGGTGACCAAGCCGCCGCCGCGCTTCACATAGGCCTGAAGACGGGCGCGCTGTTCCGGCGTCATGTAGCCGGCATCGCCCTTGTAGATGATCACCACATCGGCCTTGTCGAGCTGCTCCTGGCTGGGAAAGGACAGCGCGCCATCCACGACCGCGCCATGCGCGGTGAGAAGCTTGGACCAGGTATCCAGCCAATAGGGATAGTCATGGGCGCCCGGGCCATGGCTCTTGAGGCCCGCGAACAGGAAGATGTGCATGCCATTGACGTTCTGGCCTTGCGCATGCGGCGCCGGCCATTGCGAATAACGGGCATAGTCACTGGCGGTCTGGGCCGCGCCAGGGCCGGCAAAAGCCAGCGCCACCGCGCCCGCGAGCAGAATCGTTCTGACGGTCATGGGTCTTCAATCCTCCGGTTACGCCCCATGGTGGAGGGTCTTCGACAGCCCATCTCAATGAGACGGCGACACCTTAGGAGCCGCGGCAGTTTTTTGCCAAGCGACAACGTTTCGCATCTGCTATCTCGCAACTGCGAGATTGCCGATCTTTAAGATGGCTTGCGCACCGCGGCCGAATAGCGCTCCGGCTCGGTATGGGACATGCGCAAGTGGGTCAGCAGCACGGCCTCCACGTCCTCGCCCGAACGTCCGGTAACGGCATCGAGCAAGGTGCGGTGATGGCTCATGCGCCAGCGCCGGACATCGTGGGTAACGTGTTCCAGCGTCTTGTGGGCGAAAAGCGGAACAATCAGCCCATAGAGGCTGCGCTCCAGAAAGGGATTGCCCGAGGCCCGCCACAATGCACGGTGGAACTGAAGATCCAGGGCGCGGGCATCCAGCAAACTTCCGTCCCAATTCTCCATCTGCTCCACCAGGGCTTCCAGCTCGGCCAGGATTTCCGGGGTCATGTGGGTCCGCGCCAGGCGCACCGCTTCCGTTTCCAGGATCAGGCGCAGGGAGCTGATCTGCACCACCTCCTCGCCGGTGATATGGGTGACGAACATGCCGCGGCGCTCGCGATTCTGCACCAGCCCCTGTTCCTGAAGCTGGGACAGGGCCTCCCGTACCGGAATGCGGCTGATATTCAGCTCGCGGGCGATCTGGCTCTCGTTCAGCCGGTCCCCCGGCTTGTATTTGCCGGAAAGAATGCCGGCCGACAGCATCTGCACCACATGGGCGCGCAAAGTCGGCGGTGCCGATGGGCCCTGTGGCGCCTCGGAAATGACCTGTTCCAGACTTTCCATTTTCCCTCCCGGGCCTTGGCGTATGCCCTGGCATAAGCAAAGACGAAACAGCCCCCGAAATCCCTCACGCCAGAACAGACGATTTCCCGATTGGGCCGTCCTGTTCTATCCTCCGCGTCCGGGCGGGCCGTCCCGATCTATACTTATGTATAGATATTGGCGGTCCCGCGGGGGCGCGTCTATAGCTTTGCGAACCCCATAAAAAGAAGAAGCATAACAAGGGGAAAGTCATGAAGCTGCTGCCGCCCTCCTTCTCTCGCCGCGCGATGATCGCCGGCCTGGGCGCGGCCGCCCTGCCCGCCTGGGCCCAAACCCGGCCTGGAACCAGCCGGGGACCGCGGGCCCTGGCCCTGATCGGCGACCGCTACCACAACCCGGACTATATCCGTGTCAGCCTGGACCGGGTGTTTCATGAGCTCAACATCCCCATCGACTACACGATCGACTATGCCGGCCTGTCGGCTGCCTCCATCAAGCCCTATCAGCTGCTGCTGATCCTGCGCGACGGCATGATCTGGCCGGGCGGCTATTCCGGCCCTGATTCCTACAATGCCTATGAAACCAAGCTGGAGAATGCGTCGGACTTTCCCGCCGCCAAGTCGGTGATGTGGATGACCGAGGACCAGGGTCTGGCGATCAAGAATTTCGTGGAAGCCGGTGGCGGCTTTTATCCACTGCACAATTCCAGCCACATCTCGCTGTCATCCAAAAACTATCGCGACGTGATGGGCGGCGCCTATTTCGGCCATCCCCCGCTTCGCCCCTTCCAGGTGCATGCCACCCAGAACGCCCATCCCATCACCGCGGGGATGAAGCCCTTCATCGTCAATGACGAGCAGCATTACGTGGATTACGACAAGGACCCCCGTTACGTGATCCTGGAATCGGAAAATCTCGACGGGCTGACCTATGAAGGCCGTGGCACCAAGTCGCCTGCCGGCTGGGCCTATGACTATGGCAAGGGGCGTGTCGTCTTCACCGCGGTCGGCCACACCATCCACGCCATGTGGAATCCGCAATATATCGAAGTGCAGAAGCGCTCGATCCGCTGGCTGCTGAAGGACCTTTAAGAATCTCCATGGATCTGCGCCGTTTGTTCGAGCAGGGCCTGGCGGCGCACCAGGCCGGCCGTTTCGCCGAGGCGGAAGGCATCTACCGCCAGGTGCTGCGCGCGGAGCCGGGCAATTTCCCCGCGCTGCACATGCTGGGCTTCCTCAAAGCCCAGCAGGGCAGGTATGACGAGGCCATCACCTTGCTGCACAAGGCGGTCCGGGCGAATCCGGCCGACCAGACCGTGCTCAGCCATCATGCCGGCGCCCTGATGGCGGCGCAGCGTTTCGACGAGGCCCTTGCCGCTTACGATCGGTTGCTGGCCCGCGACCCGCGCGCCTTTGACGGGCTTTACAATCGCGGCGTGATCCTGTCGCAGAAGAATGCGTTCGAGGACGCCCTGGCCTCGCTGGATCAGGCCGCGTTGCTGCAACCCGGCATGGCGGCAATACACTACAACCGTGGCGTGGTGCTGGCGGGGTTGAATCGCAATGGTGAGGCGTTGGCGGCTTACGACCGGGCGCTGACGCTGGACCCCGGTTACGCGCCCGCCCTGCCCAATCGCATCATGGTGATGTTGAATCTGTGCGCTTGGGACCGGGTGGCGCAGCTCGCGCCCGGCGAGACGCTGAAGGCGTCTCCCCTTACCTTCCTGGGCATCAACGAGGACAAGGCGCTGCAACGGCAACGCGGCGCTGCCGCGGCAAAGGCGCTGACGCCGAAGCCTCTTCCACCCCTGTGGCGTGGTGGGACCTATCGCCATGACCGCATCCGCCTGGCCTATGTGTCGGCGGATTTTCGCGAACATGCCGTGGCCTTCCAGCTTGCCCCGATCGTCGAACGCCATGACCGCACACGCTTCCAGGTGATCGGAATTTCGCTCGGCCCTTCGGATGACAGTGCGATCCGCCAACGGCTGATGGAAGCTTTTGACCGCTTTCACGACTTCGCCGCGCTGGGCAGCGAGGACATCGCCCAGCGCCTGAAGGACATGGAGATCGATATCGCCGTCGATCTGGGCGGGCACACGGGTCTGTCGCGCTTTCAGACCTTCGCCCATCGGTTCGCGCCAGTTCAGGTGGAGTGGCTGGGTTATCCAGGCACCACCGGCGCCGATTGCATGGATTATCTGATCGCCGATGCTGTGGTGGCGCCGGATGAGGACCAGTCTTTCTTCAGCGAAAAGCTGGTCCATCTGCCGCACAGCTATTTTCCCACCGATCCGGATCGCGCCATAGCGCCAACGCCCTCACGCGCCGAAGCCGGCCTGCCCGAAACCGGTTTCGTTTTCTGTTGCACCAACAATAGCTGGAAGATCACCAGGCCGGTGTTCGCGGCCTGGATGCGGCTGCTGGATCAGGTGCCCGGCAGCGTGTTGTTGCTGAAGGCGGCGCCCGCGGATGTCCGGGCCAATCTGGAGCGGGAAGCGGCGGCGCTTGGCATTGCCTCCGATCGCCTGATCTGGGCAGGAGATCTCCCGCTGGCGGAACACCTGGCCCGCTACCGCGCCACCGACCTGTTCCTCGACACCCTGCCCTACAATGCCCATGCCACCGCCGCCGATGCGCTATGGGCGGGGCTGCCGGTGCTGACCGTCATGGGCGAGGCCTTTGCCGGCCGCGTCGCCGCCAGCCTGCTTCACGCGATCGGGATGCCCGAACTGGTGACCGACAATTTGGCGGATTATGAAGCGCTGGCACTGGCGACGGCGCGCGATCCGGCAAGGCTGGCAGCGCTGAAGGAAAAACTGGCGCGCAACATTGGAATCACGCCGCTGTTCGATGCGGACCGGTTCACGCGCAACCTGGAAGCCGCCTATCTGAAAATGGCCGAAGGCTAGGCGCGTTCGCTTGGATAGATGGTCCGGCGGCCGATGAGCCCCTTCCAGAAATCGCAATAGTCACGCAACAGGTCCGGCAGCAACCACAGGCCGTGGCGATAGGGCGTGTCCACGCCGATCGCGACATTGCGGGTGGCAGCCTGGCTCCAACCGCCGAACAGCCGGTCCCACAGGGGGGTCATGCTGAAGAAGCCGGTGGGCGTTGTCATGTCCAGCTTGTGATGCAGCCGGTGATGCAAGGGCGACTGCACCAGCCAGCGCCCTGCCCAGCCGAAACCGGAGCCCATGCGGGAATGGATGACGAAACCCAGCGCGATGGTGATGACATTGACCCAGATCATCACCTCCGGCGAGGCACCCAGCAGCGGCATGGGAATGTTGAGCAGGAAGATGCCGACAAAGCCTGCCGGATGGATGCGCGCGCCATTGACGACACAGAAATCCTCCGCGGCGTGGTGATAGCGGTGCAGCGGCCAAAACCAGCGCGTATGCCCCAGGCGGTGCGCCCAATAGTCGAAGAAGGAATAGACGTGGAAATAAATCGCCACCTGCAGCCACAGCGGCAGGCCCAATGGATCTATGGCAAAGCCGGTACGGCTGGCCAGCCAGTCCTTTAAGGCAATACCGGAAATGACCGATGCGCCCAGCATCATGATGCGGCCCACCACACCCATGACATGGGCCTGATCGAGCAGGAAATAAGCAAGATCGGTCTTCATCGAGGCCGTCGGTTTGAGCAGCGCGCGCGCCGAGCTGTTGGCCCAGCCCACCGTGATGCATTCCAGCCACAACGCGGCCGGCAGGAGCACGGCGATCAGGCTGGCATTGCCCAGGATCTTGTCCCGTAGATGCTGCAGATGCAGCGCATGGCCGACCACGGAAAGGGTGATCTGATCCGGCAGGCTGTGGCCGATCAGCCACCAAACCAGGGCAACCACCCCCGCATAGGCTGCAAAGGCAGCCGCGAGCAGGAACCGGAAGGGAAGGCGCGGCGCCGCCGGCGCGGCGGCACTGGCGATTGTCATGAGAAAAGGCCCGGGTTTCAGCCCGGGCCTTTCACGGCGCATGCCAGAAAATAACTGAGTTAACCGTTCCGCCTTGGGACGTCAGTCGCGGTAGGGATGTCCGCAACGGCGTTCATAAGCGCGCCTGTCATTCTTCCAGGCGGGGTCGCCCAGATTCAGGGTGCAGGGGTCGGTGGCCGCGCCGACCGCGCCGCCGGCGATCGCGCCAACGGCCGCGCCGGTGGCCGGATT
>CAYQZM010000227.1:0-3883 GCA_964421935.1 uncultured Rhizobium sp.
GCCGCGATGGGTCCGGGGCCGGCTACGATCTGGGCATGCGTGTCCGGCACATCGGAGACGGAAAAACCGCCCGACGCTGAAGAGGGCGCTTTCCGCTTGATGGCGGAGGTCTCGACCCGGCCAGGACCCTTGATTTCCATGGGCTGTCCCACTGCGACACACCAGCATCACCCAACATGGTTAAGGAAGGGTTTCGCCGACCGGCCTTCAAGCCCGGTGATAGGGATGACCCGCCAGGATGGTGAGCGCGCGGTAGATTTGTTCGGTCAAAAGCGCGCGGGCCAGAAGATGCGGCCAGGTCTGCGGCCCGAAAGCAAGGCTGCGGCCGGCTTTCTTGCCGGGCAAGGGCGACAGGCCATCAGGCCCGCCGATGATGAAGGCCAGATCCTTGGTGCCGACATCGCGCAGGCTTCCCAGCATCTCGGCGAAATCCTCGGATGTCATGCCCTTGCCGCGCGCGTCCAGCAGAACGATATGCGCGCCTTCGGGAAGTCTTGCAGACAGGCGCTCGGCCTCATCCTTCATGCGGACGCTGATATCTCGATGTTTGGAGACGGGCAGTTCCTCCAAGGTCACGGCCGCGAAACCCATATTGCGGCCCAGCTTGCGGGCGCGGTCGCAGAAATCTTCGGCCAGCAGGCCTTCCGGCGTGCCGCGCATATGACCGATGGCGTAGATCCAGAGTCTCACGGCTTTACTTGCGGCCGCCTACCGACCACATGCCTTCCAGGTCGTAATAGTCGCGCACTTCGGGACGGAAGATGTGCACGATCACATCGCCCGCATCCACCAGCACCCAGTCGCCCTGGCCCTGACCGCTGACGGGCCGTGTGCCGTAACCGGATTCCTTCAGGCGGCGCGCGAGATGCTCGGCCATGGCGCCGACATGGCGCGAGGAGCGGCCGCTGGCGATCACCGCGGCATCGCACAGCGCCGAGCGGCCTTCCAGGTCGATGGTCACCACATTCTCGGCCTTGTCGTCGTCCAGCGAGGCCAGGATGCGTTGAAGCAGCGCCGTCTGGGTTGCGCTCTTTTTGGGCGGAGCAGCTTTCTTGCCGGCCTTCGACACGGCTTTGCGGGCGGTCTTGCTGGCGGATTTCTTGGGCGGGGATTTCGCAGCCTTTTTTGACGAGGGCTTTGCCTTGGCAGTCTTTTTTGCCGGGGCTTTCTTCTTGGCGGCTTTCAGGGCGGAAATCCTTTGGAAATCAGGGAGCCAGATTTAGCACGGCCTCGGCGGCAGCACCAAGAGCCTGGGCCCGCAGCAAGGTCGCGCTTTGTTCATTGCGCCGCCCATCCAGCACCACCAGCGAAGGCGCGGAACCAAGCTGCCGCGCCACGCCGAAGCGCCGTGTCAGCGGCGCCGACAGCTGGGCCAGCACCGAGCCTGGACGGCGCACCACCGCGATAGGGATGCTGGCGGCGATGTCCTGCCACCGGCGCCAGCGATCAAACTGAACCAGATTGTCGGAGCCCATCAGCCAGATGAATTCGACCCGCGGAAAGCGCCGCTGCAGCGCCCGCACCGTGTCCACGGTATAGCGTGTGTGCAAAGCGCGCTCGATGCCGGTGACATGGATGTAGGGCGGGTGGGCCACCAGACGCGCCCGGGTGAGGCGCACTTCAAAAGGGTCGGGCTCCGGCTTCAGCGGATTGCCGGGCGAAACCAGCCACCAGACCTGGTCGAGCTTCAGGCGCGTGCGCGCGACCTCGCTGACATAGAGATGGCCTTCATGCGCCGGATCGAAGCTGCCGCCCAGAAGGCCGATGCGCAGCCCATCGCCCACCGGACCGGGCGG
This sequence comes from uncultured Rhizobium sp., assembly GCA_964421935.1. Lineage (GTDB taxonomy): Bacteria > Pseudomonadota > Alphaproteobacteria > Micropepsales > Micropepsaceae > Rhizomicrobium. The sequence continues at coordinate 1,797 of CAYQZM010000227.1, forward strand.
CCTTACCCACCCCGTCATCAGGCCGGAGCCATTCAGGCGCTGCGTCCATCGAAATGCTGGATCGCCAGCTTTTGCGGATCTACACCGTCTACGCAGCGCAGATTGATCGCCGCCATCTTGTTGCCCTTGGGATCGGTACCTTCCGCGAAGGGTGATATGCCGCAATCGGGGCAGAAATGATGGTCGATTACATGCTTGTTGAACCGATAGGTGCCCAAGTCACTACGCGATGTCTTGAGCGTGAAGGCCGAGGCGGGAACAAAATGCAAGATCGAGCCCTTGCGCTGGCACATCGAGCAATTGCATTCCATGCCACCTGTGATGGCATCGCTCTCGAATTCATATGCGATCTTGCCGCAGTGACAGCTGCCGCTATGGGTCGCCATGGACATCTCCGTTAAGGGCGAGTTTGACCGGTGCCGCGCACCACATATTTGAAGGTGGTGAGCTGTTCGGCGCCCACCGGTCCACGGGCGTGCATCTTGCCGGTGCCGATGCCGATCTCCGCGCCCATGCCGAACTCGCCGCCATCAGCGAACTGGGTGGAGGCGTTCCACAGCACGATCGCGCTGTCCACGCTGTTCATGAAGGTCTCGGCCGCGATTGCATCTTCGGTGACGATGGAGTCGGTATGGTGCGAGCCATAATGCTCGATGTGCCGGATCGCCTGTTCCACCCCGTCCACCACCTTCACCGCGATGATGGCGTCGAGATATTCGGTCTTCCAGTCTTCCTCGGTGGCCGGTTTGGCGGACGCAAACACGGCCCGCACGGCCTCGTCGCCACGGATCTCGCAGCCGGCTTTGGCCAGGTCTTCCAGCACGGGCACGCCATGGGATTTCAGGATGGCCCGATCCAGCAGCAAGGTTTCGGCGGCGCCGCAGATGGAGGTGCGGCGCATCTTGGCGTTCAGGCTGATGCTGCGGGCTTTTTCGAGATCGGCCTTGGCGTGGATGAAGACATGGCAAAGCCCTTCCAGATGCGCCAGCACCGGCACGCGCGCCTCGTTGATGACGCGCCCCGTAAGGCCCTTGCCGCCGCGGGGAATGATCAGGTCCACGGTGCCGTTCAAACCTTCCAGCATCATGCCGACGGCGGCGCGGTCGGTGGACTTGACCACCTGGATCGCGGTTTCGGGCAGGCCGGCAGCCCTGAGCCCGTCGGCCATCGCCTGCTGGATGGCGCCGGAGGAGCGGATGGAATCCGAACCGCCGCGCAGGATGGCGACGTTGCCCGACTTCAGGGTCAGAGCGCCGGCGTCCGCGGTCACGTTGGGGCGGCTTTCATAGATGATGCCGATCACGCCGATGGGGGTGGCGACACGCGCGATGTCCAGGCCATTGGGCCGCGACCAGCGCGCCAGTTCGCGCCCCACCGGATCAGGCAAAGCGGCAACCACTTCGATGCCCTGAGCCATGGCTTCGATGCGGGTATCGTTCAATGCCAGCCGGTCCACCATATTGCCGGGCAGACCAGCGGCCCTGGCGGCTTCCACATCCTCCTTGTTGGCGGCGAGGATTTCGGCGGCGCGGCTGCGGATGGCGGCCGCGGCAACCATCAGCGCCTTGGTCTTGGCCTCATCGCTGGCTTCGCGCATGGCGCGGGCGGCCTCGCGCGCGGCGGCGCCGACAGTGAGCATTTCCGCAGTGAGCGCGTCAGTGGAATTGTGAACCGTCATGGGCGTCCCTTCAGGACCCTGTCAGAACCAGGTCGTCGCGATGGATCATTTCGTCCCGTCCACGATAGCCTAGAATGGCCTCGATTTCGACCGTGCGTTTGCCCGCGATCCGCTCCGCGTCGGACGCATTGTAAGCGGCCAAACCGCGGGCAATTTCACGCCCCTGCCGGTCTTTCACCAGCACGGCGTCGCCCCGCTCGAAGCGCCCATCGATCTGGCGGATGCCGGCAGGAAGCAGGCTCTTGCCATCTTTCAGGGCGCGCACCGCACCATCATCGATCACCAGCGCGCCTTCGGGCCTCAATACACCGGCGATCCAGCGCTTCTTGGCGGCCGCCGGCGTGAGAGAAGCGCGGAAAATGGTGTGGCGCCCACCCTTGTCCAGCGCCGAGAGCGGGTTGAGGGTCTC
>CAYQZM010000228.1:0-7803 GCA_964421935.1 uncultured Rhizobium sp.
GAAGGCGCCCTGATGGCGGCCCGCCGCGGCAAGCGGGTGGTCACCATGAGCGAGCTGGAAGACGCCAAGGACAAGGTGATGATGGGCGCCGAGCGCCGCTCCATGGCCATGAGCGACGAGGAAAAGAAGCTCACCGCCTATCACGAGGGCGGCCACGCCATCGTGGAACTGCATGTCGTCGGCTCCGACCCGATCCACAAGGCCACCATCATCCCGCGTGGCCGGGCTTTGGGCATGGTGATGCGCCTGCCGGAGCGCGATCAGCTTTCGCTGACCCGCCAGAAGATGCTGGCCGATCTGTGCGTCGCCTTTGGCGGCCGCATCGCCGAGGAACTGGTGTTCGGTCACGAAAAGGTCACCACCGGCGCCCAGAGCGACATCGAACAGGCCACCCGCATGGCCCGCGCCATGGTCACCCGCTTCGGCATGTCCGACAGCCTGGGCCCTATCGCCTATGCCGAGAACCAGGAGGAAGTCTTCCTGGGGCACAGCGTCTCGCGCACCCAGAACATCTCGGAATCCACGGCCCAGAAGATCGATTCGGAAATCCATCGCATCATCGATGAGAGCTATCAGCGGGCCAAGCAGATCCTGACCGACCGCCAGAGCGACCTGAATGTGCTGGCGCGAGGCTTGTTGGAATATGAGACCCTGACGGGCGATGAGATCATCGCGCTTCTGAAGGGCATTCCGCCGGTCCGTACGCCGTATGAAGACCCGGTGCCGACCCGCAGCGAAGGCACCTCCGTGCCGGCGGCGGGCAAGCCGCGGCCGGCAGGGCCTGGGCCTATCATCTCGCCCGAGCCGCAACCCCGGTAATGGCAATTTGATATGATAACAAAAGGGCGGCTTCGGCCGCTCTTTTCTTTTGGGCCGGGCTATGGCCCTGTGCGCGCCGCCTTTCTTTTGACCTGCCCCTTTCGCACCTTGAGGCCGCGTGAAAATCCTCGGCATCCTCAACATCACCAGCGACAGTTTCTCGGATGGCGGCCGCTATCTGGAGCCAGGCGCGGCACTGTTTCATGCTCAGGCCATGGCGCAATCGGGCGCCGACATCATCGATATCGGTGCGGCATCGTCCAACCCGGTTGCGCAACCTGTTGCGCCAGAGGTGGAGATCGCGCGGCTGGCCGCTGTGGTGCCGGAATTGAAAGCGAAAGGCCTTTCGCTTTCCATCGACAGCTTCGCGATCGAGGTGCAGCGCTGGGCGTTGGCGCAAGGCGTGGACTATCTCAACGACATCCACGGTTTCCCCGATGCCGCGCTCCATCCCGAACTGGCGAAAGCCGGCTGCAAATTGATCGTCATGCATATGGTGCAGGAACGCGGCGTGGCCGTGCGCACCGAAGTGCCGTCCGCCGAAATCTTCGATCGCGTCACCGCCTTCTTCGATGCACGCCTTGAGGCGCTGACCGATGCCGGCATCGCCCGGGAGCGGCTGATCCTCGATCCCGGCATGGGGCAGTTCGTCGGCACCGATCCCGAGAATTCGCTGATCCTGCTGCGCCGCCTGCCGGAGTTGAAGGCGCGCTACGGCCTTCCCCTGCTGGTCTCGGTATCGCGCAAGGGCTTCCTGCGCAAACTGGTCAACCGCCCCGCCCTGGAAGCGGGAGCGGCCAGCCTGGCCGCCGAGCTTTTCGCGGATGCCAACGGCGCCGATTATATCCGCACCCACACCCCGGGGGCGCTGCGGGACGGGCTCAAGATATTGAAAACCATAGGAAAAGACGCGCGTTAACGCCCTCTGACAGGGATTATGGTAAAACGGCCCGCTTCCAGGATTTTTCACCTCATGACACGCAAATATTTCGGCACCGACGGCATCCGCGGCCGCACCAACACCGCCAAGCTCACCCCGGAAGTGGCGCTCAAAGCGGGCATGGCGGCGGGCCGGATCTTCACCCGCGGCGAGCATCGCCACCGGGTGGTGATCGGCAAGGACACGCGCCTGTCGGGCTATATGCTGGAAAGCGCCCTGGTCTCCGGCTTTACCGCCGTGGGTATGGATGTCTTCCAGTTCGGCCCGTTGCCCACGCCGGCGGTGGCCATGCTGACACGCTCCCTGCGTGCCGATCTGGGTGTGATGATCACCGCCTCGCACAATCCCTTCGAGGACAACGGCATCAAGTTCTTCGGACCCAATGGCCAGAAACTCTCGGACGAGGTGGAAAGCGAAATCGAGGCGCTGATGGCCGCCGGCCTGGAGCAGGGCCTGGCGCCCTCGGCCCAGATCGGCCGCGCCAAGCGCATCGATGACAGCCAGGCGCGTTATATCGAATTTGCCAAGCGCACCGTTCCTCGAGACGTCCGCCTGGATGGCCTGCGCATCGTGATCGATTGCGCCAATGGCGCTGCCTACAAGGTGGCGCCGGAAGTTTTGTGGGAGCTGGGTGCTGATATCGTCCCCATCGGCGTGTCGCCGGATGGCACGAACATCAACCTGGATTGCGGCTCAACCGCCCCGGCCGCCATGTGCAACAAGGTGCGGGAGGTGCGGGCCGATTTCGGTATTGCGCTGGATGGCGACGCCGACCGCGTCGTGATGGCCGACGAGCATGGCCGCATCATCGACGGCGATCAGCTTCTGGCGCTGATTGCCAAAAGCTGGTCGAAAATCGGCCGGCTCAAGGGCGGCGGCGTGGTCGGTACGGTGATGTCCAATGCCGGGCTGGACCGTTTCCTCAGGAGTTTGAACCTGTCGCTGGCCCGCTCGGCGGTGGGCGATCGGTATGTGCTGGAAGAGATGGCCAAGGGCGGCTTCAATGTCGGCGGCGAACAGTCCGGCCATATCATCCTGTCCGACTTCTCCACCACCGGTGACGGGCTGATCGCGGCCCTGCAGGTGCTTGCGGTGCTGGCGCGGGAGGGGCGGCCCGCTTCGGAAGCCGCGCACCTGTTCGAGCCGCTGCCCCAGGTGCTGGAGAATGTGCGCTTCAAGAAAGGCTCGCCGCTGGACGACGAGAAGGTCAAGTCCAGCATCGAGGCCGCCAATGCCAGGTTGGGCGCCTCGGGCCGCATTCTGGTGCGCAAGTCCGGCACAGAGCCCTTGATCCGGGTGATGGCGGAAGGCGAGGACGAGAAGATTGTGCGCGCCGTGGTGCGCCAGATCGCGTCTGCCATCGAAGAAGTGGCGGCTTAATCCTCATGCTTCGACAAGCTCAGCATGAGGATTAAGCAAAGTCCTCACCCTGAGCCCGTCGAAGGGTGAGCGTCCTATGAACGCGACAGTTCCTCGTTTGCTGATCATCGCCGGTTCCGATCCGTCCGGCGGTGCCGGAATCCAGGCGGATATCAAGACCGCCCTGGCATTTGGGATCTATGCCCAGACGGCGATCACCGCCGTTACCGTGCAGGACACGACCAAGGTCTTTTCGGTGAATCCGGTGGCGCCCGACATCGTGCGCGGACAGATCGAAGCGGCGCTGAACGATATCGGCGCCGATGCCATCAAGATCGGCATGCTGGCCACGGCGGACATCGCCGCGGCGGTGGCAGACGTGCTGGAGACCAACACCATTCCCCTGGTGCTGGACACCGTGCTGCTGTCTTCCAGCGGCACGCCATTGCTGGACGAGGCTGGCGTGATGATCTTGCGAAAGCGCCTGTTCCGCCGCGCCGCACTGGTGACGCCCAATCTTCCGGAGACGGAGGCCCTGACCGGCATCTATCCCACCAGCGAGCATCGGCTGCGCAACGCCGCCATGGTGTTCAAGATGCTGGGCAATGAAGACGTGCTGTTCAAGGGTGGGCATGGCGAGGGCCCCATGGTGAGCGACGTGCTGTGGACCGAAGGTGAGTTCATTCCCTTCGAGGCGCCACGGCAGGAGACGCGCCACACCCATGGTACCGGCTGCACCCTTGCCACCGCCATCGCCTGCGGCCTGGCCCAAAAGCTGTCCTTGAAAGAGGCGGTGGCGCGCGCCCACGCCTATGTCCAGCAAGCGATCCGGACCGCGCCCGGCCTTGGGCAAGGAAGCGGCCCGCTAAATCATTCGGTCTGGCTGCAATGACCGTTCGACCGGGCAAAGCTCCACTGAAGCTTTGCCTTGTCGGCCTCACGGCGCTGGCCACGGACCGCTTAATCACGCTTAGTGGTTTGGAATCACATGGGCATTGCCGTCGCGGTCCACCACGGTGGTGGAATCGGGCGGCGGATTGACGATCACGGTCTTGCGTTCGGTCGAGCCGCAGGCGGCAAGGGAAAGGCAAACCAAGACAACTGCAATGGCAGGGCGCATGGAAATCTCCATTGGGCTATTCGCCGAAGGAAACGCTGCGGGAACCGCCGGGTTGCCGCGATTTACCGGGCAACCTGATGACCGCTACAGCGTTATAGCGCGCCGCGCGCCGCTCTAGGCCGTAGCAGGCTTTCCGGCTAGCCTTTACCCAAAGCCCTGATCGAGAGGGCGAAACGGGGAGGGCATCATGTCTGACACAGAATCCCGCGCATCATCGCGCCGCGAGGCGATGGTGCAGCTCGCAGCCGGCGCTGCCATGGCCGGCGCGGCGCTCCCGGCGCAGGCGCAAGGGGCGCGGCCGGACTCGACTCCTGCGGATTTCGTCCGGCTGCAGAAACAGCTTTCCAACTGGGGCCGCTGGGGCGCCGAGGACCAGATGGGGGCGGTGAACCTGATCACGCCCGCCAGACGCAAGGCCGCGTTGGGAACGGTAAGGGAAGGCGTGTCCTTCTCCATGGCGCGCGATGCCGAAACCAAGGAAGCGGTGGACAATGCCGCGCCGATCGTGCGCAAGACCACACGAACCGGCGCCAGCCAGCCCAAGACCGGCATCGCCAGCACCAGCGACACGTTTTTCATTTCCTATCATGGCATGGCGCATACCCACATGGATTCGCTGTGCCACTTCGTCTATGACGGCAAGATCTATAACGGCTATTCCTCCGATGTCGTGGGCGAGGATGGCGCGGCCAAGAACAGTATCCTCAACTTCAAGAACGGCATCATCACCCGCGGCGTGCTGATGGACATGGCGCGCCACAAGGGCGTGGACTGGCTGGAGCCCGGCACCGCCATCTATCCCGAAGACCTGGAAGGCTGGGAGAAAAAGGCGGGCGTCAAGGTCCGTGCCGGCGACGTGATGATCGTGCGCACCGGCCGCTGGGCGCGGCGCGACAAGCTGGGCGCCTGGCCGGTGCAGCAGCTTGCGGGCCTGCATATGAGCTGCGCGCCATGGATGCATGCGCGCGATGTATCGATCCTGGGCGGTGACGATGCCCAGGACGTGCTGCCGAGCCAGGTCGAAGGCGTCTCCCAGCCCATCCATGCGCTCTGTATCGTGGCCATGGGCATGCCGATCTTCGACAATCTGGACCTGGAATTGGTCGGACGCGAGGCCGAGAAGCGCAAGCGCTGGGACTTCCTGGTCACGGCCTCGCCGGCGGCAGTACCGGGGGCCACAGGCTCGGTGCTCAATCCGATCGGGACGTTCTGAACCGGTCTTGCGGGGTGTCGGGAGCGGTCATATCGTGACGGAAAAGGGCTCGCCAATGCCCCAGATGCCGTCCCGTCAAGCCGCGTTCCGCATCGATTACCGCCAGCGCATCGCCCCCGCCTATGTGGGCTGGGTGCATGTAGCGCTGATCTTTGCGCTGGGCGCGGCCGCGATCTGGGTTTGCGCGCGCCAGATCACCAGGCCCGCCTGGTACGAATGGCTGGTGATCCCGGCGGCTTTCTGCCTGTCCAATATCTTTGAATGGTGGATCCACAAATATGTGATGCACCGCCCTGTGAAGGGGCTGATGGGCATTTACCGGCGCCATACCCTGGCGCATCACGAGTTCTTCACCGATCTCGCGCCCGCCTTCGACAACACGCGCGATTTCCGCATCGTCTTCTTCCCGCCCTATGCGCTGGTGGCGTTCATGACCTTGTCGCTGGTGCCCGCCTTCATTCTGAACCGCCTGGGTTTGGCCAATGCGGGCTGGCTGCTGCTGCTGACCAATACCGCGCTCTACCTGAACTACGAGCTGTTCCATTATTGCTGCCATGTCAGCGATGACAGGCTGGTGCGGCACATTCCGCTGGTGAATTCCATTCGCCGCCATCACATCGCCCATCACAATCCGGCGATCATGATGGAGCGCAATTTCAATCTGACCTATCCGGTGGCGGACTGGTTCTTCGGCACCTCCGATCTCAGATGCAGCCTGCTCAAGCACATCTTCAACGGCTATGACACCAGCACGGTGCGGGGTGATCTGGTCAGGAAGCGGGCAGGGACATGAGCACGCGCGCCCATGTCACGACCGGAAAGGCCAGCTTGGTCGGCGGGGCGGTGGTGGCCGTTGCCGTCATGGCGCTGTGGATAGCCGCGGCGCGCGAGCTTGGCTTTCACGGGGCGATGAGCTTGGGTGTGGGCGCAACTATCGCTGCCGCCGCAGGCATCTGGACCCGGCTGGCCGATCTTTGATTTCAGAAATTGGGGGCAGGTATTGGAGGTGGCATGGATTCGCTGGCTCGGGCTGCTGGTCTTTTTGTGGTTTATCCTGTTCATCGGCCATGCCGCTCTGATCGAGCCTTGGCAGTGGACGCCCGCACAGTGGCTGTTCCTGTTCCTCATCCTGTGCCTGTTGGTGACGCTCATGCGCTGGCTGTATGTGTGGCGACGGGGCGGGACAGCGGAGGTGCGAGAACGCTGGCAAAATGGCATCAATGAGCCGGTCGACAAGAAGGTGTTCGTACGGAGAGTGGCAATCCTGGTAGGGGCAGGTATGGCCCTGGCGGTGGTATTGGGGGTGGTGCGGGGCCTGGCGCAGAACTGAGAGGCCTTAAACAAGCGCACGATTTCGGTATTTCAGACCAAAACAGAGAAGGGAACAGAATGATTTTCCAGAGAATGGCCTTATCGCTTTTTACCGCCGCCTTGCTGACGTCGTCGGCCATGGCGCAAACCTCTTTGCGCTCCCTGCCGGCGGAAGGGTTCAAGCATCTCTCGGCCAAGGAGGTCGAGGCTTTGACCGACAAGCCGGGTCCGGGCGCCAAGACCGCCTTCCCGGTAGATCATGAGAACTACTATGTCGAATATGCCGCGCGCAGCGACAAGGGCAATGAGCCGGAAATCCATACTCACTGGACTCATTACATCCAGGTGCTGTCAGGCGAGGCGACCCTGGTCTATGGCGGCAAGGTCTCCAACGCCCGGGAAACCGGGCCCGGACAGATTCGTGGCGATGCGATCCAAGGCGGCACCAGCATCCCCGTGCACGCCGGTGACTTCCTGCAGATTCCAGCGGGCATGCCGCATCTGTTCAACATCGCCGCCGGCGGCAAATTCCACTACGTGGTGTTCAATACCCGCCAATGATGTTTTCGCCGAAACGGATCAGTGCGATCTCAGTCTCGCCACGCCGTTCGCGATCGGTGCCGGTATAGAGATAGGCGCAGCCGCGATAGGTCATGCCGAAATAGCCGGCGGTGCGGGCGAAGGGCACTTCAAAGCCCTCCGGCAGCACCGTTTCGGTGCCCGTGGCGATCACCCAGACTGACTTGCCCTTGAGACTCTTGCCCAGAGTTTTCAGATTCTGGGTCATGTCGTCGAGGCGGTCGAAGAAGATCTTCATTGGCGCGCTCATGGCGTACCAGTAGACCGGCGTGGCGAAGATGATCTTCTCGGCCTCCGCCATTTTCGGCGCGATGCCGCCAAAGGCGTCATCGGCGTTGAAATGCTGATAGTCGTAACCGCCGATCGCGAAGTTGGGCAACACCACCAATTCAGCGGTGCCGGCCGGAAAAGCCAGGTCAACGGCCCTGCGGGTCTCGCCGTCCGGACGTGGGGGGGGCCGAC
>CAYQZM010000229.1:0-24640 GCA_964421935.1 uncultured Rhizobium sp.
AGAAGCGCGAAGTGGAGTGCGCTGATGGGATTGAAGCGCGCGCATACCGACGCAGAGATTGAAGCGCTGGCGGCGAAGTTCCGCGAAAGCTGGAGCGAAGGCCAAGTCATTCGTTCTTGGCTTCGCAATCACAGCGCGGAATTGCGCAAGCTCGTCCGCGACGAAGATTGGTCATGGACCAATGTTGGCAAGGCGCTGAGCCTGGCCGGAGTCCAATTCAAGACCAACAGGGGATGGACCGGCGAAAATGTGCGCCGGGCAGTGGACCTGGCCACCAAAGCAAAGAAGGTGCGAGCCGAGAAAATCCAGGCCCCGATGCCGCCATCAATCGGGCATTCGTTCGTTCCGGCGGCTCCAGCTCCATCCAGACCAGCCGGTGAACCCGAATTCAAGATCATCCAGCGAGGGCCTGGATCGAACGTGACCAGCAATCGAAACGGGGGCGAGTGAAGCCAAAGCAACCCAAGAAAGGTGACCCATGAGCGACGGTAAGACCGACCTGAAAAAGCCCAAGCCATTTTCCGACAAGCCGGAAAATACGACGGCAGCGCCCAGCGTAGACGTGGGCGCTTTTGCGCCCCGCAAGCAGGATGACGATGTGAAGCCGCAGCAAGGCATGGACCTGGCGGATAGGCCCAAACTCATTTTTGTGATTGGGCGCGGCAAGACGGGCAAGACCACGTTCTTGCGCTGGGTGGCAGAGACCGCGCTGGATCGGAATCGGCCCTTCCTGATGGCCGATATCGATCCGACCAATGCCAGCTTCTCATCTTACTTCCCTGATGTATCGCGGCCCAGCGGGCACGATCCCGCCGAGGTTCGGACTTGGGTGCAGCGTTTCATCGGCTACGCGGTGGAGAACAAGACGACGGCCCTAATCGATCTGGGCGGTGGCGATACGGCGCTACGTTCGCTGCTTTCGGAAATGCCGTCTCTGCTGGCGGAAGTTGAGACCGCCGGTCTGGCGGTGGTGGCATATTATATGTGTGGCCCGCAGCCGGATGATTTGGCGCCTGTGGTTACGCTGGCCAGTCATGGTTTCACGCCAAAGGCCCGCGCGTTGATCTTCAACGAAGGCGTGTCCGATGCAGGGCTTCCGCGTCAGCAAGCGTTTGCCGAGATTCAGGCGCACCCGGTGGTGCAGGATGAGATAAAGGCTGGAAGCCTGATGCTATGGATGCCGCGCCTTTTCGCGGCGGCAGCCGTCGAAAACAGCCGCGCTGGATTTGCGCAGGCGCGCGACGGCAATGCCACGCGGCCAATCAATATGTTCGATCGGGCGCGGGTGAAGAGCTGGCTCACTACCATGGACCAGCGGTTCTCCGGCGTGGCGTCATGGATGCCGTAGCCCCGTCCGAGCCTGCGGCCAAACAGGTCGATGTTGCTTTGGCCGATCTGAACAAGGCGCTCAAGGGGCTGGAATGGAGTGCGGAGTTCTCGCGTCTGAGCGGTGACCCTGCCGCCGAAAGCCTGACGGCGCTGTGGCAGGTGCTGGCGGGTATGGGGTCGTTGATGCAAGCCCGGCAGGCGGAACGAGCGGAGATTGCCGCAGCCGTCGAGGGAGAGACCCAGCTGGTGGTGAAGCGGGCCAGTGCGGAACTGGAGCGCCGCAGCGCCGCTTTGATCGAGCGCCTCGGACCGGACCTAGCCCGGACAGCCGAACGCCACGCCGCAGTGCGGCTGTGGTCGATCCGGCTGCGCACACTCCTGGCGGCTGGCGGGGTTGCGGTGGTGTTGGTGGTGGTGGTGTTCGCCATCAGCTACGGAGCGGGATTTAGCAATGGGCAGGCGAAGGGACTGTTGGCGGGCAAGACCATCGGGTTGGCAATGACGGCTGGACCAGACGCGGCCAGGGCCTGGGCGCGACTGATGGGGGCGAATGATCCTGTGGCGGCGTTGAAGAACTGCAAAACCGAACGGGACGCCAAAGGTCGGCGCTATTGCCAAATCCCGATGTGGTTGGAGCCACCGAAACAGCCGGACACTCAACGGTAGCGATTTTCGTCGATGAACATTGATCTTTAAGAGCGCTGGGCTAATATCAGCGTGTCGTTTGCAGATTTTCGCGGCGAACAGGGGGGCGTCTCGGTCTCCCACGGGAGACGGACAAGTCTCCCGGCGCCAGACAGGGTCGTCCCCCCCGCGGGAGACACCCGCGCCCTACAAAGCAGATGGCCTATTGCGCATACTCCATTCGCGCATAGCCCCGTGGATACCATCCCATATCCCGTAGACCGGGTGACACCCTTGCCTCCCCCCTCAAGTTGAAAGTTCCGGGCGTCAGCGCAATATCAGAGGCGTGACAACAACTGGACGCCCCAATGAGTGCCAAATCCAAGACCGCCGCTGCCGACGCCAGCAGCCTGCGGACCAACGAAAAGAAGTGGTCCAAGCTGCTAATGGACGCTGGCTGGACGGCCTTTCCCAGCGTGGTGATCGAGAACCAGAAGCAGCTGGGACTGACTCCTATCGATATGTGCATTCTGCTGAACTTGGCGTCCCGGTGGTGGACGGCGGACGGCAAGCCCTATCCGGCAAAGGGCACCATGGCGAAGGCGATCAACGTCGATCCCCGGACCGTTCAGCGGCGCATAGCGGCCATGGAGAAGGCGGGCTTCTTGAGGCGGGAGGAGCGGCGGGGGCCGACTGGCAGCAAAACCAATATCTACCACTTTGACGGTCTGATCGAGGCAGCCAAGCCCTTTGCCGAGGAGAAGCTGGCCGAAATCGCTGAACGGGTGGCGGTGAAGAAGGCCCGGTCAGAGCGGAAGGGCAAACCCACCCTGAAGGTGGTCAAGTAAGGAACAGAATCGCGGCGTAGCTCAGAATGGATAGAGCCCCTGTTTTCGACATAGCTGGTGGATCGCACCCCAGAGTATGGGCAGGGAGGTCGTGGGTTCAAGTCCCACCGCTGCGTACCAGTTTTCCCCAGCCGGCCTGGGGCCCCGCCAGACCGGGTTGGTCCGGCGTCCGGGCCCGGCCCGGGGGCCGGGGGCCGGGGGCCGGGGAGAGGGATATGACACCGGATGAGCTGCGTCTGCGGATCGCGGACCATGAGGACAATTTCACCGAGCGAAAGACAGAGGGCGCCAGCGCAGGCGAATTTCGCCGCACCCTCGTAGCCTTCGCCAATTCGATACCCGAGGGCCGCACGGGATTGCTGTTGATAGGCGTCCATGACAAGGGCGGCGTCTTGGGCTGCACGAACCCGGATTCCGTGCAGAAGACGATCCGCAAGATTTGCGAGCAGGACTGCTATCCCCCCATTGCCTTCACCAGCGAGGTGATTGCTGCCCAGCCGGGCCCGGTGGTGGCGGTGTCGGTACCGTTCAGCGCCAACCGGCCACATTTCAGCGGCCCGGCGTTCGTTCGGCGCGGCTCGGAAAGCGTGGTGGCGTCAGAACAGGTTTTCAATGAACTGATCTATTCCCGCACCGCCAAGGCGGCGGCCATCCTGAAGCTCAAGAACCAGGTGGTGATCGTGATCGGTCTGGGCCACCGCTTGGGCTCGACGCGGCGTGACGTGACGCGAGATTATCGCGAGGGCGGCGAGGCGCGCATCTTGGAGTGCAATGCCCAGACGGTGCGCTTCCAGATGGTTTCGTCGCAGATGAACATTACCGAGCCGCTGGATCACGTCGAGATCACGTACGACGAAGAAAAATGGAAGACCGTGCTCGTGTTCAAAGGCTTCTGACACGCCCGGCGCGAGAGGCCCCGCCCGGCGAGCGGGCGGGGCTTCACGGGATCGATTACTCGAACACCGGCTTCTTGGCGCGGCTCCAGAAGGCGCCGTAGCTTTCGCTGTTGGGGTCCTTCATCAAGATGGCGTAGACCGGACGGCTGAGCCCGGCAAAGTCGAAGGTGAGGCTGAGATAGTCGCGGTCGTCGTTGGTCGTCTTGGGCCAGGCTTGGCCGATTTCCGAGCGCCCGACAAAGATGCGGTGGCTGGGAGCTTTTGGATTGCGGTTGGGCTTAGTCTCCTTGACGATCCGAACGCCTTTGGTGGTGAGCGGGACCATGAAGACTTCGCCTTCAAAACCGTCGCTGTTCGCCTGGAATGTGCCGATGTGTGCCATGTGTAGTCTCCTGTTGTTTTCGAGCCCGCGACCATCGCGGCCTCGATGGCGATCAGGTGACGCAGACGGACGACGCCGCACCCCTTGGGGCCGAAGCATCGCGGAGGACGCCGCCGGCAAACTTTCTTGACTTGCGCGAGGAGGCGCGGAACGCGCCGGGGAAGAAAGTTTGACAAGGCGTTGCGGTCAAGGCGGACGAGGCGCAGCCGGTCTGAGTCATTGATCATGCCATTCGACGGCTCACGGGGCGCTGGGCGGGAAATTCAGGAGACGATGGCGCAGAGCCATGAAAAGCGAACAGGGCTTGAAGGATCGAAGTCTTTCCCGCGCCTACAACGGATCGCAATCCAAAGCCCCCAATCCGATTCCCAGCCCGCGCATTGGGCGCGAATGAGGCCGCCACCCCAAAGAAGACCTCATCCGCGCCGTATCGACTTGCCTTCGTGCGGGATCAGTATTCCCCAGCCATCATGATGGTGAGAACCCGGCGGCACAGCTCGATGCTGGAAGGAACCGGCGACAAGGTATCGTGGTCGGGGTGGTAATAATCGATCTTGAAGAACAGCCGCTCGCCGAAGAGGTCGAACGCGCCGAAGTCATGCTCCCCGTAAGGGTCGTTACCCTCTGGCCAGTGGTCGAAGCTGGCAAGGGTGGCGCGCAATGTGGCCAGCCGTGCCGCGTCCGGCTTGGGCGGATCGTCGTCAGAAGTCAGCAGCGCCGCCACGCCCCGCGTCATCACCCACGAGGCGTTGGCGATTTCGGGCTGGCTGCGCGTCAAGGCGTTGAGGCGGCGGGTCAAGGCGTTGAGGTCTGTCATGGGAGTGTCCTCCAAAAGACCGCCGCGCCCGCGCAAAGCGCGGGCGCGAACGGTTTTGCGGTTAGGCGGCAAGGGCCGGGAAACGCATCCAGCCCGGAGCCCAGTCGGGCTTTTCCAGAACCAGCTTGGCGAGCGTGGCCTTTTGATCCTTGACCTTGGTGGTCAGGCTCTTGTCGGCCAACTTCTTGCCCGCCACTTCGGCCAGCATGCCGTTGACCGCATCGCGGTCACGGAGCAAGCCATAGAAGGCTTCGTCCGGTGACCAGTGGTCGCGCGGCTTGACGCTTGCGCCGACGCCCACGCTCTCCACCAAAGCGCTGCCGACTGCCAGTGTTTCCGCCATCACAAATGCGGCAACACGGGCGAGGTTGGCCTCGCTGAGACGGGCCAGCCGCGCAAACACTTGCGCGGTGGCATCGTCGTCGCCGTTGCCGCCATTGCAAACGGCGGCATCGTCATCCTCGGCCTCGTCCAGCCCCAGCAGCTTGCGGACCTTGGCGCGCTCCTTCTCGAACGCGATCTGGGCGGGCGAAGCGGCGAGGCTCGCCGCAATCGCTTCGCCTTCGGTGCGCTGGCGGTCGGGCTTGACCGACCAATTGCCGCTGGCGGCTATGGCATGGGCGATTAACAGCCGCAGCGCGGCGTTGGGATTGCCCAGCAGCGCCAGCCGCACGGCGGCATGGCGATGCAAGTCGAGATAGTTGCGCATGCCGCTGGTGATGGGCGATTTCGGTTTGGCCGGGGCCTTGGCCTCGGCTTGATCCGAACCCTTCGCCTTACCCTTGGCGGCTTTGGCCTTGGCTGCTTCCCGATGGGTCAGATAGCCCTCATGGAAGCCGACCTCGCCGCTATTGGCGAGCGCGATATACACGCGCCCGCCCGCCTTCTTCCCTGCTTTTGCGAAATTCCAGTGATCGAACTGGTGGCCGCGCTCCAAGATCACGACTTCCGGCCAACCCGCCGCCAGATAGGCATCGCGTTTGGCGGCGATAGCCTCATCCTGCAGCGGCCAGAATTCCTTGGCCGATGCGAAGTAGCTGTCCTCTCCGAACAGGTCGCCCACGATGCGCTCGCGGTGCGCCTCCAGGTCGAACAGGGCATGCTTGGTGGATATAGCACTGCCGCCGAACAGCCAGCCTTTCAAGGCATGGCCGGTCGGCGCGTCATTGTCATCCCACAGCTTGAGCCAGTCGCGCTGCTGGGTCTTGGTCGCCATGGTCAGCAATTGCAAGTCGCTGCTGTCCAGTTCCTCGCTGCGGTACAGGTCGCGGATGCGCGGCATGAGATTGGCGAGCGCCAGCCGCCGCAGCACGTCCTTGTCTTCCACCCCAAAGGTCTTGGCGATTTCGCCGGGTGTGCGGCCAAGCCGAATCAGCCCGGCATAGGTTTCGTACTCGGTGAGTTCGTCGGCGTCTTCGCGCGCGACGTTCTCGATCAGCGAGATTTCCAGCGCTTCGGCATCGCTGCAATTCTCGCGGAGGTCGCACTGAACATCGGGGAAGCTACCAGCTTCACCCTCGATCACCTTGGCGGCGTAGTAGCGCCGCCGCCCGGCAAGGATTTCAAAGCCGTCATTGTTCGGACGAACGATCAAGGGCGTCAGGATGCCCTTTTCGCGCACGGTGGGGAGGATATTGGCCGAGATTTCGGCCATGCGCTTGAGGGATGGCACCTTCTTCTCGGCCCGCATATTGAACGGCGAGACGTGAAGGCTTTGAAGGGCAATAGCAGTGTGCATGTCAGTCTCCTGTTGATGCGGACGGTTGGAATGTCCGCTCCGGTGTCCGCTTCGCCGGAGCGAAAGCGGTTCATTCGCTTGTGCTGGGGGCGGCGCTGTCGGGAGCCGGTGCGGCGTCTTCATCGCGGTTGGAATGGACGGTGCGCAGGAACGGAGTGCCGTCCGGGTCACGGGCCAAGTTCTCAGGTTCGCTGGTGCCCTCGGTGTCGTAGTCATGGACTTCGACCAGCGCCGACCCGTTGTGAATATCGACGTGCCGGATCAATCCGCCTTCGACGGTGATGACGATGTGCGGCCCGCCGCGATCCTCGGCAAAGCGCGCCGGTATCGGAAGCTGCTGCACGTTGTCGGCCCAAAGGTCGTAGTGGTCGCCTTCCGCAACGGCGTCCACGAAGGTGTTGCCGGTGGTGTCGGTGGATGACCAATGCGGGCTGTCGTTGGCTTGGGTGACGGCCTGATCTAGCGCCGCTTCCAGTGTTTCCGCTTCAACCACTTCCTCGCGGAAGTAGTAGGCGGCGTAACTGAGTTGCACGGTGAAGGTTTTCACGCCGCGTCCTCCACCTGGGCGCTGGGCGCGGCGAAGGCCAGCAGGAAGTCAGCGGCTTTCGAGGCATGCGAAGCGGCGTTGATGATGGCGCGCGCGTCGTTCTTGAGAACGGTCAGCCAGTTGCCGATATAGTCGGCGTGGCGGACAGTTGGCACGATGCCCAAGGTCGCGCAAAGGAACGCGCTGCCCATTTCCGCGACCAATTCCTCGCGGGCGTAGGCTTCATCTCCGAAGCGCTTGGAAAAGTCCCGGTCGAGCCTGTGCTTTGCGCCGCTCCAATGCGTCAACTCATGGAGCGCCGTGCGGTAGAAATTGATCGGCTCGAAAAAGCTGTCCTGTTCGGGGATGCGGATATAGTCGCCGCCGATGTGGTAATAGGCCTGTTCGCCGCCGCGCTGGAATTGCGCGCCAGTCGCTTGTATCAAGAGTTCGGCGCTTTCGATGGGAAAGCGATGCGAGACAGGCGCAAGCGTCGCCGTCATGTCGGTGGGCAAGCCTTCGCATTGCGCGATATTGAAAACTGTGAAGCGCTTGAGAAAGGGAATGCTGCGGGCTTCGCCATCCTTGCCGCTGGGCGTTTCCTGCTCGCCTTTGGGGGTGAAGCGGTCAGCAAAAACAACGGTCGTGCCATGTTCGCCCTTGCGGACGTTGCCGCCAACCGAAAGCGCTTGCTTGAAGGTCAGCCACCGATTGCGGTCGTAACCGCGCTGAAACAGCGCGTCCCACAACAGCAAGATATTGATGCCGCTATAATTGCGATGGGTGGTGGCGTTGACCGGCATGGAAAGCGCCGGTCCGCCCGCCCAAGGCTGCACCCATGGCAAAATTCCGGCTTCGATCTGGACAATGATCTTGTCGGTGATTTCTTGATAGAGCCCCGGACGCTGGGCCGATTGCTGCTGTTGATCGTGTTGGCGCATGTGCTGGTGCCTCGCTCGCAAAAAACCGCACCCGAACCCCGGAAGACCCTATGGAGGTGGCGCAGCTTGGCTCGGTCCAAACCTCGCAACCTGAACCCGAAGGGGGGTGGGCGGCGACTTCGACCGTTAGGCTCGCTGATTGAGGTGGGCCGCACCCGAAGGGCCGTAACGAAGAGAAGGACCGGCGAAGCCGGTTGCGGGCCACCGCAGCGGGCCTAAAAGGGAGCGCCGCCCACCGCCCGCGCGGGTCAGGCACTTCAAAAAAGTCACCGCGCCGCGGTGACCTTAAATCTTACGACGGAGACCAATTCCCTTTTCAAATCGGAGAGAACATGAACGTCATTCACCCTGTTTCTGCGTCCACGATTGATACGAAGCTCAGCGCAATATTCATCTCCCTGGAACTCAGTCGCATTTCCTGGGTGATCACCTCGATGCTGCCAGGTGGCGGCGATAAGATGTCAAAGCACGTCCTGCGCGCTGGCGATGTCGCGGGCCTGTTTGATCGCTTTGCCAAGCTGCGAGAGAAAGCTGGGAAGCGAACAGCTCAGTCCTGTCCCATCGTGGTGATCCAGGAGGCCGGCTTGGACGGTTTCTGGATTCACCGCGTTCTCGTCCGTGAAGGTGTGGAAAGCCATGTCGTCGATTCCGCATCGGTCGCCACCTCCCGTCATCGGCGCCGGGTCAAGACCGATCGGCTGGATGGCGAGACGCTGCTTCGGAGCTTGTTGGCCTACAAGCGCGGCGAACCGCGGGTATGTGCGATGGTGCGGCCACCCAGCCCGGCCGAGGAAGACCGCCGGCGCAACAGCCGTGAGCGGGTGGCACTGATCGCAGAACGGGTCAGGCTGGTGAACCGAATTAAGGGCCTGTTGTTTTCCCAGGGCGTGACGGGCTTCGCGCCAATGAATCGAGATCGGCGCAAACGGTTTGAAGGGCTTAGAACGGGCGATGGCCGACCGCTGGAGCATCACCTTCGGGCGGAGGTGACGCGGGCGCTGGATCGGCTTGAACTGCTGTTGGAGCAAATCAAAGCCGTCGAAGCGAAGCGGACTGAGCTGGTAACGCGCGCGGCCGATAATCCCGCGCACTTGACCGGGCCGCAGCTATTGATGCGCCTCAGAGGCGTCGGACCGGATTTCGCCGAAGTCCTCTGGTCCGAGGGGCTGTTTCGCGACTTCGACAACCGCCGCCAGCTTGCATCCTATGCAGGGCTCACACCGACACCATGGCAATCAGGGTCTGTCAGCCGAGAGCAAGGTGTGTCGAAGGCCGGCAATCCCCGACTGCGAACGACCATGGTGCAGCTGTCATGGTTTTGGCTGCTGCACCAGCCCAAGTCGGCCCTGGCACAATGGTTTCAGGAGCGTGTGAAGCTGGATGGCGGCCGACGGCGCAAGACAGCGATTGTCGCGCTCGCCCGCAAATTGTTGGTCGCGCTGTGGAAGTATATTCGTCACGGCGTCGTGATCGAGGGGGCCGTGATGAAGCCGGCCTAAACAACATAACAAACATCGGAATCTACCGGGGCTGATCATCCCCGGCGGATCCAGGTGAACGGACCGACACCCCGCCGTGGCACGAAATGCCGACCGGAAGACTGGACCCGTTCTCCTGAGCCTTTCCCGACGAATGCGGGATATTGGTGCAGCTGCCGTGTGCAGCGACCGGATGTGAGGCTGGACTGGCGAGGAATGTCGCCTGGCCATAGATAAGGCTCAGACCATGGATTCGAAGCGGAATGGAGGGCGATGATAGCACGCAGTCGACATCCGGTTTTGCTTTTGGGCACATGGAGGCGATGTTAATATCGCACCCTATCAAGAGCAGCAGGAGCGTCATGCAATCTTTGGGAACACTTCAGGCAATTGGATTTCTGATTGCCGCGACGGTGCTGGAAGTCAGTGGAGATGCCACTATTCGTATCGCGTTACACGGACATAGCGGTGTTACTGCTGTTCGTGTCGGCCTGTTTGTGGTCGGTGCGGCGCTTTTGTTCGGCTATGGCACATTCCTAAACCTGGCGCCCTTGGAGTTCGGTGAAGTCGTGGGACTTTACATCGCAACTCTGTTTATCGTCTGGCAGGTCATCAATTTTGCGTTCTTTCGGACCCTCCCAACCATGCCGACCCTTACGGGGGGATCATTGATCGTCATCGGCGGCGCCGTCGTGTCGTTCTGGAAAGCTTAAGTCGCAAGGAATGGCTTGACCGGACTCCCCCCATGTGAAGCGGGGTGGGCGGCGGAATGCGACCGGCAGGCCCGGCCTTTGAGGCGCGCTGCATCCTCAAGGGGCCCCGCGCGCGTGTGACGCGCGGGGATGGGACCGGAACGAAGTGGAGGACCGCCAAAGGCGGTTGCGGGGCGCCGGGACGGGACTACAAGGGAGCGCCGCCCGCACCGATTTTCCGGGAGGTCGGCCTCAAAGAGAGCCGGCGGCCATCAGGCCGGCGTCCTAACCTCTTGTTGGGGCGTTGCGGGGCAGAGCCCCGCTCGAAAGGGGTGGGCCGAGACTTAGGCTCGGCCCAGGGGAAAGGCATTTCCCCCAAGCCGTCACTGATATTGTCTAATTGTATTTTTCCGGATTTCAGCTGCAGAAAAAAGAGAAGCGATTAGCGCGATCTGAGAGGCCCACCATGCCTAAGCCTATTGATAGATACGGACATCCCGATCCTCGCTGGGAGCATCATGTCGTCGTCGAAAGCCAAGATCCATTTCGCTTTCATTTTTCTAGCGTGAATGATCTATGAGCAGATCGCGAAATTCAATTTGCATGACGCCGTGCCGGAGAAAGTGCGGGCGCAATTTGATCTGGCGCTCAATCTCTATCTCTATCACTGGTTTGTTTATGAATTCGTCACCCTTGCCGAACAGCAGGCTTACAGCGCTATGGAGGCGGGCGCCGCTGCTGGATTACGCCCTGAAAAAGGGCTGGCTGAATGAAGCGGATTTTCAGATTCCGTTTCCCGGCACGCCCACCGGCACCATTTCGCTGCTCGAGATCATCCGCCGGCTCCGCAACGACCTGGCCCACGGTGATTTTCACCTAATGCAGGCCGGGTCATACGATTCGCTAGAATGGTGTCACGACATCATCAACGTGCTGTTTCCGGAACCGAGCAGCGCTCCTGCGTAAAGGCGTTCTACAGTTGGAGAAGCGGGCTGGGCTGGGCGCGGGAGACGACCAGCATCAGACTACTTTTGGCACGACTAAGGGCGACATACAGCAAGCAGCGGCCCTCGATGGTATCTGGAAAAGTCTTGGCATCGCAGGGCATGACAATGACGCTCTCGCACTCCAGCCCCTTCGCCTTGTGGATGGTGCTGATCGCCCTCGCGGGAGGGCGCGGTCGCGCATAGGTGCGCCGATTGGTAATCTCAATCAGGCCCGCATCGAGATCGCCCAAATCGCCCAGGCGGACTGCGTCCCAATATTCTTTCTGGCAATCCAGTTCGACCGCCGCGAAATCGCTATCGGATTTGCGCAGCTCGGCAAGGCGGCGCAGCATCATGGCGACGCCACGATGGTCCGGCTCAGCCACGATGTATTGGCCAAGCGCCTGGATGGTGGCGGGCTTGCCCCGGCATCGAGCGGCGCATCCGTCTTGAACCTCTTTCTGAAATCGATCTGCAAAGGCAGAGGGGCTGAACCCCTTGCAGGTCTCCGCGATGAATCCGACCGCGGCCGCGGCCACCACACCTTTGTCCCCGTTCGCGCCGCGAATGGCGTCGACCAAACCCTCCAGGGCGGTACGGGTATGGCCTTCCCACAGCGGGATTCGGCGATTGAAGAAGCTGCGGAATGATCGGGCAGTAGCGTTGTGGTGTGTCAGGACCAACAGCGATGCCTGGGCGCGCTCGAAGGTATCGATCGGCCTTCTGTCAGAACCTGAAAGCTTGTAGTCCATAGCTTTCTGGGCTTGGTTTTCGGCAACAACGACCGTCACGCTGGCGGGAAGGTTGGAGCGTAGATCGATCTTGCCGCCGGACTGCAGGGCGGCGCGCGCGTTAAGCGTCCACGCCCCGAGGTCTGGGCAGCCGGTGGCCCAGCGGTGGGGGGTGTCCAGCTCCTCCACCGTGTGGGCTTGAGCCTTAAGCCCGCCCCACGTCCAGCCACTGCTTCCGCCCGGCAACGCCTTCTTCTTATAGATTTGTTGCATGGGGTCGCCGAAAACGCGCAGCCGGGAGCCATGCTCCAAAAGCGCCAGGGCAACGGCGTGTTGGTCATCGCTGCAGTCCTGGTGTTCATCGCAGATGACCACGGGATAGCGCCGCGCCAGGGCAGCAGCGATCATGGGATGACGCCGCAATAAGGCCGCGGTGCGCATGGCCAAATGCGCATGGCCGTCGGCGGTTTGGCGGACCCAAGCAGCAGTGTCGGCAGGTAGCCCTAGACCGGCATGGTATGCGTTCGCGACCTGGGCGATCAGGCTGTCGATGGTGCGTATCTGCACACGCGCGCCGGCTGCGACGGTGCGCGCGGCGAATACCGAGCAGGCAGCGTTTGTGTGGGTGAGGATCAGGAGGCGTTCGGAGCCGGCGGCAATGGCATGGGCGTAGTCGGCGCCCTGATGGGTCTTGCCACAGCCGCCGGGCGCTTCCACCACCACCAGGGTGGCGGCGGATCGCAGCGCCGCATGAACCGACGCGTCGCTCACGACAGGTCGGACAGCGGCGGCAAGCCGACCGCGCCCAGAACTGCGTTGCAGAAAGGGAGAAGTTGGGGCTTCAGACTGGGCCAAAGCCCAAGGCTGAAGACTTTATCCGCCAATTCGCGCCCGCCAGCGTCCGATTTGAACCAGATACCGGCGTGGGATTTGTAGCGTTTCTTTTCGGCTTCCTTGCCCGCTGGGCATTCTCCCATCGCCGCTTCGATGATGACGGCACGTAGTCCGGCGCCGACTTTCGCTTTCAAGCTGGCGAAATCCTTTTCCGCTAAACCCAAACGGTCGGCGAGCGTGCGCAGCCGCGTGCCACTCTTGTCGCCCTTGGGATCGATGATCAGGGCTTCCAGCTTGTCGTCGGGTACGGCGGCAATGATGTTCTGTTCGATACAGCCGGTCGGCCAGCGGAACAGAAGCGGCCCCAACTTGTCCGAAAGTTTCTTCCAGCGCTCCGGATATACCCCTTCATCGTCGGCGAAACCCGCGAAGCGGAGACCGCCAGCGGCCAGGGCCTCCAGAACGCCCAGCGTATTGTCGTGGCCGCCGCCGTCGCTGACATGAATGCCATGCTGCGTCAGCGGCGATTTCAGGGCGCGCTCCAGAATGGAGCAGGTAAAGCCTTTTTCGGTGGCGCCTTCGGCGACAGCGGCCACACGCGCGAGAAACGTCTCCGGGTCGTTGGTGCGATGGTGCGCGATCTTTTCGGCATCCAGCGGTCCGATGGCGCCGGAGTGATCGACGTACCAGAGGCTGGCTTTGGATGCGGCTGAGATGGCGGCGGGACTATGGGTGGTCAGAAATATCTGCGCATTCGCGGTTTGGAGCTTTTCCATGAGCAAGCGCTGGCGATAGGGCTCGAGGCCCCGCTCCACTTCATCAACGATCGTGATGGGGCTCTCCCCCTGGTTCTGTTCGGCGATGGCCAAGGCAGAGAGACGCCGGGTGCCGGCGCCCCAGCTGGCCAGCGGCAATTGAATGCCGGCGCGGTCGGCAGTCAGACCGATCAGGGATGCGATCGAAGGCCCCTGGCCGCCGGTGATGGCCAGGTCCAGGCCGGCCGGGAGGCTCTTTGAGGTGAAGGCCTCGTCCAGCTTGGTCAGCGCGTCCTTGGCGCCATCGCTCAATTCCGATTTTACATCGGTTTTGGCCAGCTCGCTGCCCATGCGCGCGCGCAAGCCTTTGTCCGACAGGAGCCTGTCGAGCGCCGATCCCTGGACAAGGCGAAGATCCCGGTCGTTGCGGTCATCGCCGCTGAGACGCACCAGACCGATTGACCGGCGCAGGGCCACCGGGAACGGATCGGTGGTGCCTTCAGGTTGTACAATCTCCCAGCTGAGTTCCTGGTCTTCGGTGCCGCGCACGCGAATGCGGTAGACGGGTTCGCCCGTCGCGCCGGTATGGTGATCATCACCACCACCATCATCAGCATCATCACCAATGTGGGGAACGGTCGCCTCTTTGCCGTTCCACGTCCACGGCCATGCGGGCTTCAGTTGATGATGGATTTCGCTGCCGGCGGGCAGCGAGATAATGGCTTCGATGACAAACTCGGCATCGATATCGCGGGCGTAGTAGTCGGTATCGGAGAGAGTTGCAGAATTGACCGGGCTGAGAAGCAAGGCGACTGCATCGAGGATGGTCGTTTTGCCGACATCTCCGCCCCCCAGGATCACATTGGTCCCCCGCGCGGGCAGCCAGGTCAGGCTTTTGATCCCACGGAACCTTTCGATGGCGAGCCGGTAGATGGCCGGCGCGGCCGTGGCCGCCGAATCTGTCATTCCCGGCCCCCCGTGGGCTTGGTTTGAAGTCTTTATGATTTACTTAGCATGACTACGTAAAAATGACCATATGCAAACCTTGAGGGCGGTTTGAACTTATGCCATTTTGCTCAGTATGACTACGCAAAACGCCAGAAAGCTAAACGCGCTGGAACAGACCCTGCCACAGGGCTTGCTGGTTGACGCCCAGTGGATGGAAGAGCGCGGCTATTCGACGAGCCTGCGCAGCCAGTATGTCGCCGCCGGCTGGTTGGTCCAACCCGTCCGCGGAACATACAAGCGACCACTTGGCGACCTGACCTGGCAGAAGGTCGTCGTCTCCCTGCAATCGCTATTGCACCGTGATCTGATGGTCGGCGGGCGTACTGCGCTCGAACTGCAAGGGTTCGCGCATTATCTCACAGCAAGCGGACCTACCACGATCCATCTTTACGGACAGAAGTCCGCTCCTGGTTGGTTGACCAAACTTCCGCTGAAAGAGCGGTTTTTATTTCATCGCACACAAACGCTTTTCAAGCATCCGCTCAGTCCAGAGCAATCGACGCTGTCGCAATATACGACAAGCAACTCAGACATACCTCTGAAGATGTCGACGCCGGAGCGCGCGTTCATCGAGCTTCTAGACGAACTCCCCAACAATGAAAGTTTTCACCAAGTCGATATGCTCGTAGAGGGGTTGAGAACGCTAAGTCCGAAACGACTCCAAATGCTGCTCGAAGGTTGCCGCAGCATAAAGGTGAAGCGCTTATTCTTCTGGTTTTCAGATAGACACCGCCAGCCGTGGCTAGATCAACTTGACCGCAAGAAAATCGATTTGGGTACTGGTAAGCGCATGTTGGTAAAGGGCGGCACGCTTGACCCGAAATATCACATAACTGTCCCAAGTGATCTGAATGCCCCTGTCTGAACAATATCAGCGTCAGGTCGCACTTCTCGTTGAGACGATACCCTTAGTCGCCACAGAACCAGATTTTGCCCTCAAGGGCGGAACTGCGATCAATCTGTTTGTCCGGGACATGCCCCGGTTGTCAGTCGATATCGATCTCACCTATCTGCCGGTAGCTGATCGTTCGCAGTCACTTGCCGCAATAGACGCGGCGATGAAGCGAATTGCCGCGAAGCTGCGCGAAAAGCTTCCTGGGGCTCAAGTGACAGAATCACAGAATGCGCGCGAAGGCATCGTGACAAAGCTCGTCCTTCGTCGCGGGAATGCCCAAATCAAGATTGAGGTGACACCAGTTCTGCGCGGCTGCGTGTTCTCTCCGGAGGTTCGCTCCGTGTCGGCAGCAGTGGAAGCTGCATTCGGCTTTGCGCGCATGCAGGTCGTATCGTTTGCCGACCTATACGCTGGCAAGATCATGGCAGCATTGGACCGGCAGCATCCGCGCGACCTGTTTGATGTTCGGGATTTGCTCGCGCATGAGGGTATTGGCGACGATTTGCGCCGCGCCTTTATCGTCTACTTGATCAGTCACGATCGCCCAATATCTGAGGTGCTTGCGCCGACTCGCAAGAACCTTACGCAGGAGTTTGCCCAAGGCTTCGAGGGGATGACGGCCGAGCCTGTCGCCCTCGACGACCTAATCGCGGCGCGTGAATCGCTAATCGCCTCAATAGCAGGCCAAATGCCAGAAGCGCACCGGCGATTTCTACTTGGCTTCAAGCAGGGCGCACCTGACTGGGATTTGCTAGCCGTGCCGGGCGCCTCTGAGCTGCCCGCCGTTCGGTGGAAGCAGATCAATCTTGATAAGCTATCGGCAGAGAATCGGGCCCGGCTGGCAGGGCAGCTTGCCAGCGTGCTGAAACTAGACGCCTAATAGGGAGTATGGACCGATGGTAAAGGCAGAGTGTGAGAAAGCCATCCGCCATCTGTGCCATCAATGGCGCAAAGCCGCGGGGCTAGATGGCACGCCCACATCCCAATTGAGCTTCTCCAGCTTCCTGTCCTGGGTTCAGCAGAATTATGCGAGTTACTTAGCGTTCCGAACCTCGACATCCGCCGAATACGATGTCGAGATGTGGTTCGATGACGAGTTCAAACAAAACTGGACGCGATAACTCGGAAGATTAGCAGCTGGGGACAACAGCTATTGTCTATTTGAGAATCAAAGCTGGGCGGAAGCCGCGACTTTCGCAATCTCCTTTGCCCGGTCAGCTTTCCTCTCACTATATCGATCCACTAGGTAAGTGGAGCGATCTCTCGTGAGCAATGTGAACTTCACCAGTTCTTCCATAACATCGACCACGCGATCGTAATAGCTTGACGGCTTCATCCGATCATTCTCGTCAAATTCTTTGTAAGCCATCGCAACGGACGACTGGTTGGGAATGGTGATCATCCGCATCCAGCGTCCCAAAAGACGCAATGTGTTGACAGCATTGAAGGACTGGGAGCCGCCACTAACTTGCATGACGGCAAGTGTGCGCCCCTGAGTGGGCCGAATGCCACCAATCTCCAGCGGAATCCAATCTATCTGCGCCTTCATGATCCCGCTTATGGCGCCGTGGCGCTCGGGACTGCACCAGACTTGGCCTTCCGACCATTCGGACAGTTTACGCAATTCTTGAACTTTCGGATGCTGGTCGCTGGTCGCGTCGGGTAATGGCAGATCTCGCGGATCGAAAATCCGTGTCTCGGCGCCCAGAGCTTCCAATATGCGAGCGGCTTCTTGGACAAGCAATCGGCTGAAGGAGCGCTTTCGCAACGAGCCGTAGAGAAGAAGGATGCGCGGTGGATGCTCGGCGCGGGCGGCTGGCTCCAGCTGCTTGAGGTCGGTCTTTTCCAGGAATTCAGCGTTTAGGGCAGGGAAATCTGTCATTTCGGCTCCAGGCGTCTTCCCATTGTCGTATATTTCCAGCATAATGGAAATATGAAAAGCGAAGCCGCCGTAAGTTCCTTGTTCGCTCTGGCCCATGAAGGCCGGCTTGCCGTCTTCAAGATGCTTGTGAAAGCTGGTCCGGATGGGATCGCAGCGGGCGATATCGCGCGCAAGCTCGATGTGCCGCCCAACAGCCTATCCGCCAATCTAAATATTCTCAGTCATGCCGGCTTGGTTGCGTCGCGGCGCGACGGGCGCTCGATCATCTACAGTGCTCGCTATGACCAGATGAGCAAGCTGCTCGGTTATCTGCTGGAAGATTGCTGCAACGGAGCGCCTGAGATTTGCGCGCCCGTCATGAAAGTCATCAGTCGCGCTGCCTGTTGTCCGTGAGGAATCATCATGCCTGAGCACCGCAAATATAATGTGCTGTTTCTCTGCACGGGGAATTCTGCTCGGTCGATCATCGCCGAGGCGATCATGAACCGAGTGGGCGCCGAACGATTTCAAGCGTATTCGGCTGGTTCGCATCCCAACGGCAAGGTCAATCCGCACGCTTTGGACCTGCTCAAGCGCTTGGATTATCCAACCGAGAATTTCCGGTCGAAGCCCTGGGATGAATTCTCTGGCCCGGACAAGCCGCCGTTAGACTTCGTCATCACTGTCTGTGACAACGCCGCGGGCGAGGTCTGCCCGATCTGGCCCGGCCAGCCAATGACCGCCCATTGGGGGATGCCCGACCCCGCGGCCGTCCAGGGTACAGAGGTTGAAGTCGCATTGGCGTTCACCGAAACCTATCGGATGCTGAACAACCGGATCAGCGCCTTCGCCAACCTGAAGATGTCCGGGCTGGACCGCCTCTCTCTGCAAAAGCAGGTGGCCGACATCGCCAAGCCTGACCAATCGGCCTAAGCAAGTGGCCGACCCAAGCCTGGAGCCTCCCCTTCAGCCTTTCGACCTGCCTAGACGCCTGATGGCAGAAGGGCTGGGGACGGCCCTGCTTCTGGCGGTCGTCGTCGGCTCTGGGATTATGGGCGAGAGCCTGGCGGGCGGAAACATCGCGATAGCCCTGCTAGGCAACACCATCGCCACCGGCGCCGGTCTAGTGGTGCTCATCACCATCTTCGGGCCCCTTTCGGGGGCACACTTCAACCCGGCCGTCACCGTACTGTTTGCCGCGCGTCGAGAGCTAGCTTGGACCGACGCTCTTGCATACGTCCTGGCTCAGGTTATCGGCGCGATCGCTGGTGCATGGCTGGCGCATGCGATGTTCGGAGAGCCCGTCTTGCAAATCTCGACCAAGCTAAGGGCAGGCTGGTCGCAGGGTCTGTCCGAGGCTGTCGCCACCTTCGGATTAGTCGCCACGATATTGGGATCGTTGCGGTTCCGGCGCGATGCGACGCCGTTCATGGTTGGCCTATACATCACTGCGGCCTACTGGTTCACCGCCTCGACATCATTTGCCAATCCAGCCGTGACGGTGGCGCGTAGCCTCTCCAATACCTTCGCCGGCATCGCGCCGGTATCGGCACCGCTTTTTATTGTCTGCCAGATGGCTGGCATGACGCTGGCTGGTTGGCTATTCAGCTGGTTACTCAAGGAACGAGCGCAATGAGCGATTTCCCGATCACAATTTACCACAATCCGGCTTGCGGCACGTCGCGCAATACGCTCGCGATCATCCAAGCTGCCGGATATGAGCCCACTGTGGTTGAATATCTGAAGGCGGGCTGGACACGCCCTCAGCTTGAAGAGTTATTCGCGACCGCCAAGCTAAGCCCGCGCAAAGCCATGCGAGAAAAAGGCACTCCGGCCCAAGAGCTAGGGCTACTTGATGCGACTGTGCCAGACGGCGCGATCATCGAAGCGATGGTGGCCAACCCGATTTTGGTGAACCGGCCATTCGTCGTGACGCCGAAGGGTACCGTTCTGTCACGACCGTCAGAGGTCGTGCTGACGGTTCTCGACAAGAAGCCGAAAAGCTTCACCAAAGAGGACGGTGAAATTGTCCAATTATAGATAGCGGACGCTAATACTCGTCGGCCAGCATAACGGTCAGAACGCGCTTGGTCTCAGCCGGATCGGACGGATCGCGGGAGCCGTAGCGCATCGTCGAATCGTAATAGTCGATCTTCCAGACCAGGCGCTGCTCCCCGATACGAAAAGCCCCGAAGTCATGTTCGCCCTCGGGGTCGTTGTCGGGCGTGAAGGCCGCGAACGCCCGGGCGGCGGCGATAGCTTGGGTGACGAAGTCTGTCCCCATCTCGCAGAGACCTGGGGTGGTCACGCACTGGCCGCCTTCAAGCGTGGCGCGGAAGGCGTCATTCAAGTCGCAAATGCGAGAGGTTCGGGAATTGACGGGCATCGGTCGAGCTTTCGGCTTTGAAACCGCGCCAATCGCGGTCTCGATGCCGGCCGATAGATCGAAGGGTGAAAGCGGGCGCGTCATAGGCTGGCCCTCGGCCACCCTGGGGCGCGAAGCTGCAACGAACGCAGTGAGGGAAGCGAGCGGCCTTGACGCTCCTGCGCCCTTCGATAGGTAGGCCGCCTCAAGAGAACGTGAAGGTTCAGCGCGGCCGATGCCGCGAGGCGATGGCAAACAAGAAAAGGCGAAGCAAGACGGGGCTGAACCCCGAAGGGGCCGCGCTCCCCAAGGGGCGCGTCCCTAGTCTCGCCGCTGAACGGCTCGCCGATTGAGTGAAAGCCCAACGGGCTTTCCGGTTTATTTTGGTAATCAAGCAACATGATTGTCTGCCTGCCGCCGGCGCGGCTTGCGGGCGTTCACGGCGGCGGTATCAATTGCCGCCATGATATGCACCGCATAGTGCTTCTGGATCATTTCGACAGAAGTGCGGCAGTTTTTGGCGAGTTGATAAACGTCGGCACCTTCGGACAGCCGCTCGCAGATATAGAAGTGGCGAAGGCTGTAAAGCGTGTGTGCTTTGCCATCGCGGTCCAGCTTAAGTTTGGCGTTGCCCAGGATCTTGTTGAACAGCTTGATATGATTACCGGGGAAGACTTTGTCGGTGGGCTGCGGCTTTACGAGCGGTGGTAGCGGCTCGGCAGCGGCTAGGGCGATAGCTTTCTTGGAGCGCGGCTTGCGGCCCTGCGGCGTCCAGATCGGACGATTGAGAAGACGCTGATAGGGTTTTACGGCTTCCGCCCGGCTCTTGCACGGGCCGTAGCCGGTCTTGCCGCGCACCGCGATTTCCAAGATGAGTTCGCCCGTCGCGGCGTCCTTCACCATGGCCACGTCGCGATGTTCGAGGTTCTTCACCTCATCGGGACGAAGGCCGGTATTGGCCAATAACAGCACCATGTCGTGGAGCTGTTCGGCGTTCCACCGTTCCCAGTCGCGCAGCTCGTTGCGGTTCTTGTACGCCCCTGTCGCCTTGTACAGGTCTTTGTATTCTTGCGGGCTGAACCAAGGCCGGTGGCCGACCTTCTTCTGCTTCTGGTATGGTGAGGATACGTCCGGCAGGCCTTTGAGCCAGCCCTTGCGGACGCTGAACTTCAAGATCATGCGCAGGGTGATGATCTCGTTTTCGATGGTCTTCTGCGCAGTGGGCCTTGGCGCCGGCTTGGCCTTGTCGCTATCAGCCTTGGCGCTCTCCCGGACATAGGGGTTCTTGAAGCGATGAAGGCGGTATTCTTGGGCGCGGTCTTGGTCGATCTGGGTGACGGCATACTTCCCGAAGAATGGCTTCAGATGGTTCTCAATGTGTGCCTTGTGCTCGTTGATCCATCGGTCGCTGCGTTGTCCTTCGACGCTGGCTTCATAGTCGGACATGAAGGTGTCCGCTGCCGCCCCGAAGGCCTTGCCCTCGGTCGTGGGCAGTCCGGCGCGGGCCTTACCGCGTAATTCCAGATACCAGTCCTCAGCCTTCTCCTGGGCGAGTTCTAGGCTCTCTTCCTTGGTTGACTTGCGATGTTCGCGGCCTCGGTAATAGGCCGCGCAGTGCCAGCTAGAGCCTTCTCCGCGCCGATAGAGGCGCACCTTTCCGCCGAGAATGCTGTGCGTCGACATCAACCCTCTCCATGCGTCTGCCGGGAGGCTCTACATGGAGCCGTGCGCCCGGCGGGGCGCTTTTGTGTGAGTGTTGTGTGAGTCTATTCCGAACAAAAAAGGGGTCAAGCGTTTGCCTAACCACTTGTCTTTCCAGTGTTTTTGGTTGCGGGAACAGGATTTGAACCTGTGACCTTCAGGTTATGAGCCTGACGAGCTACCGGGCTGCTCCACCCCGCGTCACTGCCTGGGAAATTTCCAGAGGGTGGGGGGATATAGGCCTTTGGCCTCCCCCTGTCCAGCCCAGATTTGGCGGTGGTTTCCCGCCATTTCCAGGGTTCAGCCCGCTTTAACCCTGCGCCCCTTAAAACCCTGGCCCTTGCGCTTTTCCGGAGCCTTGTATGCGCCCCCTGACACGCGCGTTGACTCTGCTGATCGGGCTGGCCGCCCAACCGGCTTTCGCCGACGATTTGTTCGATGGCGGCAAGCTGCTGGCGACGGGCGGTGTCAACCAGGTCGAAGGCGCCGGCGGCGGTGGTCTGGCCAACTGGGCCTTGATCACCGGTTACGGCACGCGCGACGGCATCGGAGCCAATCTGCACTACACGGCCGTGATCCTCCCAGACTACAGCCTTCAATCGGCCGGCGCGGCGGTGGGCCTCTTCGACCGGCTCGAGCTTTCCTACGCCTGGCAGGGTTTCGACACACAGGATGTGGGCGCCGCGCTGGGCCTGGGTCGTGGCTACACATTTCATCAGAACATCTTCGGCGCCAAGCTGAAGTTGGTCGGCGATGCCGTCTATGATCAGGATAGCTGGCTGCCGCAGATCGCCATCGGTCTGCAGCACAAGGAGAATGATCGCGGCGGCGTGATCGCAGCCATTGGCGGAAAGGGCAGTGTCGGCACCGATTTCTATCTCACCGCAAGCAAGCTGTTCCTCGCCCAAAGCCTTCTGGTCAACGGGGCCTTGCGTGAGACCAAGGCCAACCAGTTCGGCATCCTCGGCTTTGGCGGCGACAAGCATAACGCCTACAGCACCCAGTTCGAGGGATCGGCCGCCTACCTGTTCAGCCGCCGCTTTGTGATGGGTGCGGAGTTGCGCACCAAGCCCAGCAATCTGGGCATCGTCCATGAAGGTGCGGCCTGGGATCTGTTTGCCGCCTATTTCCTCGACAAGCATCTGTCGCTGACGGCGGCCTATGCGGATCTGGGGAATATCGCGATCAGGAATGACCAGCACGGCGCTTATTTGTCGCTGCAGGCGGGCCTGTGAAGGAGTGATGCCATGAAAGGCCTGGCCGCCATTTCCATTTCGCTTTCGCTGTTTCTGACTGCGCCGCTGTGGGCGCAAGACGCGCTGTTCGACGACATGGGCGGGCAGCCCGGCATCAACAAGCTGGTGGATGCCTCGGTGGACAATTATCTCGCCGATCCGCGCATCAAGGACATCTTCTCGGAATCCAATA
Source organism: uncultured Rhizobium sp. (assembly GCA_964421935.1). GTDB lineage: Bacteria > Pseudomonadota > Alphaproteobacteria > Micropepsales > Micropepsaceae > Rhizomicrobium. The sequence continues at coordinate 22,836 of CAYQZM010000229.1, forward strand.
TGGATCGCATCCGTGCCGAGCTGAAGGACCAGTTCTGCGTGATCGCTGGCGGTCCTTGCCGCTACACGGGCCACTCGATGGAAGCGACCCACAAGGGTCTGCATCTCACCAATGCGAATTTCAACGCCCTGGTCGAGGACCTGCAGGCGGCGATGGATTCCTGTAATATCCCCTTTGCGACCCAGAATCGCTTTCTGGCGCGCCTGGCCCCCATGCAGCATCAGGTGGTGACGCAATGAAAAAACTGCTCCTGCTTTTCATGCTTTTTCCCGCTGCAGCCTTCGCCGCAGACGAAGCGCATACCATCGTCCAGAAGGGCCGGGCCTTTCACCCGGGCGAGGTCAATATCAATCGCGGCGAGAGCCTGACCTTCACCAACAATGACGATTTCATCCATCAGATCTATGTCCAGGCGACCAGCTTTGCCTTCGACAGCGATGAGCGTAATCCGGGCCAGGATATTACCGAAACCTTTACAACGCCGGGAACCTTCGAGGTCCGCTGCCACATCCACCCCAAGATGAGGCTGGTGGTGCATGTCAAATAACGGCATGTAACGCGTCTTTGGCCCTTTTTAAGCGGCCATAAACCGTGCTGGCCGATACTTAAGGCCGGATTGACGGTGTTCGAACGCGCGATGGCCAAATACAGCATTGGCGCGAAAATATTCGCGGCCTTTGTAGCGATGAGCCTGCTCATCGCGGCGATCGGGCTCGCCGGTTACGGCGTATTGTCGGCCGCCGGTGACATTGCGGTCACTACTTTCGATGGTCCCTTGATGGCCATCTCCTATGCCCGCGCCGCCCATACCGACTTCACCGAATTGCAGGTGCTGGAGCAGCGTTTCGAGCAGGCATCGCCGGAGCGGCGGCTGGCCATCGCGGCTGAGATCAACGACATGACGGGCACCTTCAGCGATGATCTGGGCGTGGCCGCCCAGCGCTCGAGCGCTCGGGACGAGCGCCGGATGATCGCCGAGATCGCGCCTTTGGTGAAACAATGGCAGCAGACGCGCGCCCGCGGCGATCACGCGGCGCTGGAGCGGCTGGATGCGGCCATTGACGACAAGTTCGATCTGCTTATCGAACTGATCACCGATCACAGCTTCGTCAACCGCCGTCAGACCGTCACCAACATCGCCAATTTCAAATATGTCAGCATGGCCGTCACGGCATTGGCGCTGCTGCTGGCGGCGGGCATCACGCTTCTGTTGCGCAGCCGCATCGTGCGTCCGCTTCGGGCGGCGGCTTCCGTCGCCGACCGTATCGCCAGCGGCGAGCTGGAGACCACCATTCCCCGCGGCGGCTCCGATGAGACCGGGGCCCTGCTCAAATCCATGACGGTAATGCAGGACAATATCCGGGAGGCCATGGCGCGGGAAAAGTCGATGCGCCGCTCGGCCGAGAACCGGCTGGTGGACGCGCTGGAAACCAGCCGCGAAGGCGTGATGCTGGTGGCCGCCGATGGCAGCATCGTGATGGCCAACTCCACCTTGCGCGGCTTTTTCCCCGCCATCGCCTATCAGTTGACGCCGGGCACCCAGTTCAGCGTGGCGCTGGAAACCATTCGCAGCCAGCTCACGCCCGACCAGATGCCCGCCGAGGATATCGCTGCGGCCGGCCAGGCAGAGCTGGAGCTGGCCGATGGCCGCTGGCTGCGCATGACAGGCAGCGCCACCTCCGAAGGCGGCTCCATCTACTTCCTGTCGGACTTCACCGCGGTCAAGGATCGCGAGGAATCGCTGCGCCGCGCCAAGCGCGATGCCGAAGCCGCCAATGCCGCCAAGAGCCGCTTCCTCGCCAATA
>CAYQZM010000230.1:0-6901 GCA_964421935.1 uncultured Rhizobium sp.
AAACAGGCCGCGGAATGGTTCCGGCGCGCCGCCGAGCGCGGCTATGTGGATTCCGCCTTCGACCTGGCGCTTCTTTACGAGCGCGGGCTGGGTGTGCCCCAGGACCTGAAGCAGGCGCTGACCTGGTACGGCATCGCCGCCCAGATGGGCGATGTCGAGGCCGCCGAGCGCGTGGTCGCGCTGCAAGGCCAGATTTCACGGCAGGCCGCGACGCTCGCGGCCTTTGCCGCCAAGAACTTCACGCCGTTGACGCCGCTGGGCGGAGCGAATCGGTTGTGAAGACGGGCTTTGCCTCCGTGAGGAGAGGCAAGCCGCTTTGCCCCCTTAAGGAGGGGCAGGGCAATTTCGGGGAGGGACATCTCCTGGTCCCCCGTCCCTCCCCGAATTTTTTCTCTAACCGCGGCGGGGGCCGCGCTTTGCCTTGCCTGGACGATAACGCAGCGCCTCCACCAGGAGCGCGAAGGCCGGCGATTGCTGGCGGCGGCTGGGATAGTAAAGGTGATAGCCGGCGAAGGGCGGGCACCAGTCGCCCAGCACGCGCACCAGCCGGCCGTTGATGATCTCGGCCTGGACATTGTCTTCCAACATACAGGCCAGGCCCAATCCCGCCAGCGCGGCCCGGCGGATCGTGGCGGCCGTGTTGAAGACAAGCTGACCTTCGACCCGCACGTTCAGGGCGCGGCCTGCTTTCTCGAATTCCCAGGCATAAAGACCGCCGCGCGTGGGCAGGCGCAGATTGATGCAGCGATGTTCGGCCAGTTGCTGCGGGGTTTTCGGCGCCGGATGTTTGGCGAAATAGGCGGGACTGCCCACGACCGCCATGCGCATGTCAGGTCCCAGGGGCACGGCGATCATGTCCTTGGCGACCTGTTCGCCCAGCCGCACGCCGGCATCGAACCGCTCCGCCACGATGTCGGTGAGGCTGAGGTCCACGCTCACTTCCACCGTGATGTCGGGATAGTGCGGCAGAAATTTTGCCAAGGCGGGAAGCAGAACCTGCTCGGCCGCATGCTCGCCGGCGGTGATGCGGATCATGCCTGCCGGCTTTTCGCGCAGTTCGCTCAGCGCCGTGAGCTTGTCGTCGATCTCCGCCAGCGCCGGACGCAAGGTCTCGATCAGCCGCTCGCCGGCGTCCGTCGTCGCGACGTTCCGTGTGGTGCGGGTCAGAAGCCTGAGGCCCAGCCGGCTTTCCAGTCGCCGCACCGTATGGCTGAGGGCCGATTGCGACGTCCCCAGCTTGGCGGCGGCGCGGGTGAAGCTGCGCTCCTCCGCCACTGCCAGGAATGCCGCCAGGTCGCCCAGTTCGCCGCGTCGCATTGATGAATTCCAGATATAAGTCCATGCACATCTTAGCGGCTAATCGCTGGACGGGACGAGGCCTATCTTCCGGGCCGAAGCCATCAGGATGATGTCCATGCAGAAGCGGGTGTTGGGCAAAAGCGGTCTGGAAGTCTCGGCCGTCGGCTATGGCTGCATGGGATTGAATTTCGGCTACGGCGCGGCCCTGAGCAAAACCGACAGCATCGCCATGGTCCGCGCCGCCTTCGAGCGGGGTGTGACGTTCTTCGATACCGCGGAAGTCTATGGCCCCTTCATCAATGAGGAGGTGGTGGGCGAGGCGTTGGCCCCGGTGCGGGCGCAGGTCGTGATCGCCACCAAATTCGGCTTTGATCTTTCGCCGGACCGCGATCCGCGTGGGCTGAAGGGCCGGCCCGGCGTCAACAGCCGCCCGGCGCATATCCGCGAGGCGGTGGAGGGTTCGCTCAAGCGCCTGAGGACCGACCGGATCGATCTTCTCTATCAGCATCGCGTCGATCCCAATGTGCCGATGGAGGATGTGGCGGGCGCGGTCAAGGAGCTGATCCAGGCCGGCAAGGTGAAGCATTTCGGCCTGTCGGAAGCGGGGGTGAAGAATATTCGCCGCGCCCATGCCGTGCAGCCGGTGGCGGCGCTGCAAAGCGAATACTCACTGTGGTGGCGTGAGCCGGAAGAGGCGATTCTGCCGGTGCTGGAAGAACTGGGCATCGGCTTTGTGCCTTTCAGCCCGTTGGGCAAGGGCTTCCTCACGGGCGCCATGAGCAAGGACACCGAACTTGCCGCGGGCGATTTCCGCAGCACCATTCCCCGCTTTTCGCCGCAAGCGCGCGCCGCCAATCAGGCGCTGGTGGATGGGCTTGCCGCCGTCGCCGCCCGCAAAGGCGCCACTGCGGCCCAGATCGCGCTGGCCTGGGTCATGGCGCAGAAGCCGTGGATCGTGCCAATACCCGGAACGACCAAGCTGCCGCGGCTGGAAGAGAATCTGAAGGCGGCCGATATCGTGCTGACGGCTGAAGATCTGACGGACATCGAAAACCGGCTGGGCGGCATCGCCGTGCAAGGCCATCGGTATCCCGAGACCGCGCAAAGCCTGATCGATCGCTGATGGTTACCGCTTCGGCGCGGTGCGCAGGGCGCGATATTCGGGCAGGGGGCTGACTTCGACCTTGAGCCGTTCCGCGCGGATGATGGTGCCGACTCGTTCAGGCGACAGGCCATGACGAACCGCCAGCTCTTCCACGGATGCCCCGTCCGCGAAAGCCTGGAGAATTCGAAAGTCGCGGTCACCACTCCTTTGACCGGGTCTCATTGAATCGCCCCACGTGAGGCAAAGCTTCTCTTCGGAACGGGGCAAAGGCAATCGTCCCGGCGCACCTTGGGCGTTTTTATAACGCTCACATGGGGGACAGGCCTGCTGTTGCGAACCGGTCGCGATTGCCGGCCGAAGCGTCAGTGGCTGGTGCGGGGGGCGGTGCGGTGCGGAACGGCCAGCGGCGGATATCTGAGATAGTCGATGGCGTTGCGCCAGGACTTGGCCATCACCAGCCACGCCGCGGCTTCGGGTCCGGTCCGGCGCGCCGCCTCAATCTCCGCAGCGACTGCTTTGTCGGTCCAGTATCGCGCCCGCAAATACGGGTTCTCCGGCAGGTCGCAATCCCACGCCTTTGCAACGATACGCATTTTTTCGCTCGGCCCCATCGCGGGGGAAGCTAGCAAAACAGGCCGCGATGCAATGAGGAGAGTTTGTCCGTTAGCGCACGCCGGGCGAACTGACGCACAGCTTCCGTATACGGATGGCAGTCAGTGCAGGGTGGAGGTGCCCGCGCCCGAGGACCCGCAGGAGGCATCGAAGCGGGGATGCCTGGGATGGGCCAGGACTTCCTGGATGGTCAGCCCCGCCAGCACCCGGTCCTGTTCATCATGAATCTCGACGCACATCTGGTCGGCTGGCTCGCCTCGCGCCAGGGCCTGGCGGGCAAGGTCGGCGGCGCTTGCCTTGGCTTCCTGTTTCGCCGCTTCAAGATCGGGACAGTCCGATCCCTCATCGTCGGGGATCAGGCTGCCGTTCTGATAGATGTGGAAGAAATAGCGGGACATGGCAGGCATCATTGTCCGAGAACGGACGAAACCGGCTTTTGTGCCAAAAGATGGAAGGAACCGCGATCCGGTCTTGTCGCAAGGCGGGCGGTTTCTGCAGCGAACAGGAACCGGGTCAGCCGCCATCGAGCAGGGAGACCGATTGCTCCGCGCGCCGGCGCTGGCTGCCATAATGCTCGGCCCAGACCTTGGTGAACTCCGCGCCCAGAAGGAAAATCTGCGCCGAGTAATAGACCCAGATCAGGAGCACGATGATGCCGCCGGCTGCGCCATAGATGGTGGCGGTGATGAGATTGGCCAGATAATAGCCGATCACGAACTGGCCGGCCTCGAACATCACCGCGGTGCCGAAACTTCCCACCAGCACGTCGCGCCATTCCAGGCGCTTGTTGGGCAGCACTTTATAGATCGCGGCAAAGAGCAGGGTGACGATGAAGAAGCTCACCACCAGATTGATCGCCTGAATCACCACGTCGGCGATGTCGGTGTAACGGTCCAGGAAATTGACCAGCACGTGGATGCCCGCCGCCAGCACCATGAAGGCCATCAGCAACAGGCCCAGCCCGATCACCAGCGACAGGCTCAGCACCCTGCCGCGCAGCAGGGTATAGAAATAGGATTCATGGCGCGGCGCCCGCCAGATCACATTCAGCGCATCCTCGATCTCGGTGAAGAAGCCCGATGCCGTCACCACCAGGGCGATCACACCGATGATGCTGCCGGTGATGGAATGCTGGCTGCTGCGGACATGCAGGATGGCGAGCTGCACCATGTCGGCGCTGTCCGAGCTCATGATGCGGGTGAGCTGGTCGTGGATGGCATGGGAGGCGGCGCGTTGGCCCAGCCCCAGCGCGGCGATGGCGGTGGCGATGAACAGCACCGGGGCGATGGCGGTGACGGCATAAAAGGCGATGGCCGCGCCCCGTGACAGCGCGTTGTCGTCGATGAACGCCGTGACCCCTTCCTTGATCAGCGTCCAGACGGTGAGGGGGCGATAACGTCGGCTCACGATTCCGCTCAAGGGGATCAGGTTCCCGGGAACCCAACGTCGCAGCCCGCCCCAAAGTTTCCAACCCCTGGTGGCGGCCGAAAGTTTCAATTACCGGTGGAAGCGCATGCGGCCCTCAAACGTTAGGAAGGAGAGCGGCACTTGTAAGCGATTGATTTGTCATGTCTGTCAGTGAATATCCGGGCAAAAAGCGGCGTTGGCCCAAGGAGGACCTGCGGGAGCGGATCGTCTCCGATTTTCGTGACACCCGATTCACTTGGCCCGGTTTCTTCAAGTGGACGGGTGCAACGCTTCTGGGCGTGATCCTGGGGGCGATTTTCGCGCTCTATTTCCTGGACTGGAATGCGATGCGCGGGCCGATCGGGCGCTGGCTGTCCCATCACACGGGACGGGTGGTGCGCATCGACGGCAATCTCGCCGTCGATCTGTTCACCTGGCAGCCCAGTGCCGATGCGCATGGCGTTTTCATCGGCAATCCCAAATGGGTCGGCACCGCCCAGGCCGCCAAGGCCAAGGAGTTGCGCATCGAGATCCGCCTGGTGCCGCTGTTCTGGGGCCATCTGGTGGTGCCGTTCGTCAGGATAGACGAGCCCGACATTCTGGTGGTGCGCGACAAGGATGGCCGCACCAACTGGGACCGTGCCAATGTGGGACCCCATCAGGCCTACAAGCTGCCGCCCATCAAGCGGTTCCTGATCCAGAACGGCCATCTCAAGATCGACGATGCGGTGAGGAAGCTGCACTTCACCGGCACGGTGACGTCCGAGGAAAATCGCGGCGGCGGCCGCTCGGCCTTCACCCTTAATGGCGACGGCACCCTCAACACCAACAAGTTCACGGCCGATATCGCCGGCGGACCGCTGATCAATGTCGATGCCGGCAAGCCTTACGAGTTCAATGCCGACATCCATTCCGGCGCCACCCATGCCGAGGTCAAGGGCTCGATCACCGAACCGTTCCACTTCGACCGCTTCACCGCGCAGGTCAATGTCAGCGGACCGACCCTGTCGGACCTTTACTTCCTCACCGGCCTGGTCCTGCCGTCCACGCCCGCCTATCACCTCACCCTGTCAGCGGAGCGCGACGGTACCAACTATCGGCTGAACGACATCAATGCGGTGCTGGGCAGCTCGGACCTGCGGGGCAATCTGACCGTGGATACCTCGCGGAAAATACCCGCCATCGCGGGCAAGATGGCTTCGCGGGTGCTGACCCTGTCCGACCTGGGACCGCTGATCCGCGGCGGCAGGCCCGCGGTCGCCAGCAAGTATCTTTTGCCCGACACGCCGATGCATACCGAGCGGCTGCGCCAGACCAATGCGGAAGTGGATTACAGCGCCACCACCGTGAAGTCGCGCGACTTCCCGATCACCAGCCTGGATACCCATATCAGCCTGCAGAATGCGGTGCTGAACCTCAAGCCGCTGGCCTTCGGCTTCACGCAAGGCAAGCTGGCGGGCTCGATCCGGATCGATGCCCGCAAGGATGTGCCGACCTCCACCGTGGATGCGCGGATCAGCGACATCCATGCCGAGAATTTCATCAAGACCGCCGACAAGCCGATCAGCGGCGTGCTGGAAGCACGCGCCGTCCTGACCGGCACCGGCAAGTCGGTGCATGCGGCGGCCTCCAATGCCAACGGCACTTTCACCGCGGTGGTGCCAAAAGGCGGCATGCGCCACAGCCTGGCGGAATGGACGGGGGTGGACGTGCTGACGGCGCTCAGCCTCAACCTGGCGGGCGATAATTCCAACACCAACCTGCGCTGCGCCGTGGCCAGCTTCAATGCCAAGAACGGCGTGATGGTCTCGCAGGGTTTCGTGATCGATACCGATCCGGTGCGGGTGGACGGCGCCGGACATATCAATCTTGCCGACGAGACATTGAGCCTTGAACTTCAGGGCAAGCCCAAGAACTTCCAGCTCATGCGGCTGCGCGCGCCCATCACCTTGAACGGCGCCTGGGCGCATCCGGCTGTCGGCATCAAGGCCGGACCCGTGGTGGCGCAAGGGGGCATCGCCGCGGCGCTGGGCTTGATCAATCCGGTGGCGTCGCTGCTGGCTTTCGTCGATCCCGGTCTGGCCAAGGATGCCAGTTGCGGTCCGTTGCTGGCGCAGGCCAAGGCCCAGGGCGCGCCGGTCAAATCCGCGTCGATCACCAACGCGCCGGCACCTCGGAAATAGGGGGCCGCGCAAATAGTCTTAGGCCCGGCGCGGGGGCGGTGGGACCTGGGCCCCTCCGTTTAATGCCGCTGGCCGCCAGGCTGGGGGCCTGCATCCCGCCGGACGGGGGGACGGGCCGGGGCATCAAGCTTGACCGCCAGCTCCTCATAATAGGCGGCAAGCTGGATCAGGCTGGTCCGGCCCTTCGGGTCGGTGATTGTTGTCGCCGCATCAAGGAGTTCTCTGGCGCGCTGCCGCAGCTCTTCCGGCTTCAACCCACCCATGAGCGCCCTCCTGAGAACGAGCAACGCATCAA
>CAYQZM010000231.1:0-6863 GCA_964421935.1 uncultured Rhizobium sp.
ATAGTGATTGAACAGAGGGGCGATGAAGACCGGCCAGATCACCGCCACCAGGACGTCGAAGGCGATCGCCAGGGAGGCGCCCCACAGCCACCAGCCTTCGCGCGACCTGCGGATGGCGGCATAGAGCAGCGGCAGGAGCAGCACCGCGGCCACGAAAGTCAGCGCAAAGCCGATGCCGAAATCCCCCAGCCATTGCACAAAGCTCTGGTTGGACAACCCGAACATGTGTTCGCGGATGAAGCCCTCATAGATGGTTAGGGGCAGGGTGAGGATCGCGACCAGTGGCACATAGCAAGCGACATAGAGCATCACCTGGCTGCTGCGGCTGTGAGTGCGTTCCTCGGCCCAGTCGCGGATTCGGGTGGAGATGGGCGTGAACAGCAGCAGAGCTGCCACGCCCAGGGCGTAGAGCAGGTCTACCAGCTGCAGCCAGTAGCCCCCTTCGAAATAGGCATCAGAGCGGGCGCGCGCCGCGCCACTGACCTGGGCCAGATATCTTGCGGTGGCCTTGGCCGCATCGAAGGAGGGCGTGGTGTCCATGGTGGGCAGAGTTCCCACCTCCACATGGGTGGTAGGGGCCGCCCGCGGCCCGAGTTGCACGGGCGCCGGCGCATCCTGGGCCGCCGCCGCGCCGGTCAGGACCAGCAGCAACAATGCGGCGGCAGCGATGCGTTGAAAAGCCATGTGTTTCCTCCGGATGCAGACTAACAGGATTTCATCGCCGCCAAATCCTGTATTGCTGCTACACTGCCGTGTCATGCGCGTCACACTGATTATAGCCCTGTTTGTCGTGTCTTTTGCGGCTTTACCGGCGGCGGCTGCCATACGCGGACCATCCGGCCCGGGCCAACGCAGTCCATCGGATCCGGCACACTACCGCCGCTGCCTGGCCGACAGCAGTGCCAATCCCACCATCGCGCTGACAGATGCTGAAAATTGGGCAAAATCTGGGGGCGGCGTGCCGGCGCAGCATTGCGCCGCGCTGGCTCTGGTCACGCTCAAGCGCTATGCCGAGGCAGCAGCACGGCTGGACAAGATGGCGGCAGACCCGGGGGTGCCCGATGTCTCCTTTCGCGCGGCGTTGTATGACCAGGCGGGCAATGCCTGGCTCCTAGCCGGCGATGGCGCCCATGCGGTGCAGAGTCTGTCGGCGGCACTGGCTCTATCGGCCGGCGACGCCGATCTCTTCGCCGATCTCGCCCGCGCCCAGGCCATGCGCAAGAACTGGCATGAAGTAGACCTGGATCTCAACGCAGCGTTGCAACTGTCACCACGCCGTGCCGATTTGTTGGTGCTGCGCGCCAGCGCCCGCCGCGCCCTCAAGCATTACGAGGAGGCAAACAAGGATCTGGAGACGGCGCTGAAGCTGAAGCCCGGGGATGGCGATGCGCTGGTGGAGCGGGGCCTGTTGCGCAAGGAACTGGGCGATCTGGGCGGCGCGCGGCGCGATTTCCAGGCAGCGCTGAAATCGGCCAGCGGCGAGACCGCGGCGCATGCCAAGGAAAGCCTGGCCTCGCTCAGTCCCTAGCCCACTCAGCCCGAACTTCGGGATCAGATTCATCATCGTGGCCTTGCGCCAGCGCGGCAAAGTCCGAAGCCGGCAACAGCCGCGACAGCGCCCACACTGCTGCGCCGCGTACCAGCGGCGAAGCATCGGCCAGCGCCGTGCGCGCCGTCGCGATCAAGGCTGCGTCGCCGCTGTTGCCGATCGCGATCATCACATTGCGCAAAAAGCGGTCGCGGCCGATGCGCTTGACTGGCGATTTGCGGAAGAGGGCGCGAAATGCCGTATCGTCCAGGGCCGCCAGATCGGCGAGATGCGGCGCATTCAATTCGTCGCGCGCCTGCAGCGCCATTTCAGAAGCGGCGCTGGCGAATTTGTTCCAGGGACAGACCGCCAGACAATCATCACAGCCATAGATGCGGTTGCCCATCGCCTCCCGGAATTCGCGCGGGATCGGCCTCTTGTTCTCTATGGTGAGATAGGAGATGCAGCGCCGCGCATCCAGCCGGTAGGGCGCGGGGAATGCCCTGGTGGGGCATATGTCCAGGCAGGCATGGCAATTGCCGCAATGATCTTCGTCCGCCGGATCCGGCGGCAATTCCAGGGTGGTGAAGATGCTGCCCAGGAAGAGCCAGGAGCCGAAGTCGCGCGATACCAGATTGGTGTGCTTGCCCTGCCAGCCGATGCCGGCCTTCTGGGCCAGCGGTTTTTCCATCACCGGGGCGGTGTCGACAAAGACTTTCACCTCGGCCTTGGTGGCCTGGAATATGTACCCGGCCACTGCCTTGAGCTTCTTCTTGACGAGATCGTGGTAGTCATCACCGCGCGCATAGACGGAGATTGCGCCTTTATCGGGCCGGGTCAGAAGGGCCAGCGGATCGTCCTTGGGACCGTAGTTGATCCCCAGCACGATCACGCTGCGGGCTTCGGGCCACAGGCTTCTGGGATCGGCACGCCAAGCCTGCCGCTGCTCCATCCAGTCCATCTCGCCATGATGGCCGGCGACAAGAAATTCCCTCAAACGCGCCACGTTGTGTGGTGACGCTTCAGCTGAAACGAAGCGCACGACATCGAAGCCCTCGGCTTTGGCGCGCGCCTTGATCTCGTCAGAAATCGAGTTCGGCATAGTGGGCGACCGGCGGCTGGCCCGGCACGCGGTCCGACAGGATGGAGCGGAAGGAAGGCCGCGACTTCATCCGCACATACCATTCGCTCGCGGCGGCAAAATCATTCCATGGCACTTCGCCGAAATAATCCAGGGATGACAGATGCGCGGCCACGGCCAGATCGCCCAGAGTGGTTTCGCGGCAGGCAAGATTGCCGTTGGTTTCCGCCGCCTGACCAATCGCGGCCAGCGAGGCTTTAAGTTCCTCCCGTCCGGCCCGGATCACGTTCATGTCGGGGGCGCGACTGAAACCGGCGCCGGTAAAACGCGGCGCGGCTTTTTCATAGACGATGCGCTGGGTGACGCGCTCATGGAACGGCCCCATGGCCCAATCCAGCCAGCGCAGCGACTGGCGCCGCGCGGTGTCGTCGGCCGGGGCGAGGGGATGATCAGGATAGCTGCCTTCCAGATGATCCAGGATCGCCCAGACGCCTTCTGCCCGGGTGCCATCCATGTCCATAAAGACCGGCATGGACGCTTTGGGATCTTCCGCGATCACCGGATCGCAGGCGACGCGCTTTTCCGCCACCATCAGGCGGGCCAGGCGGCAACTGGGCGAGAGCATCAGGTGAATCAGGCGGCGCATGAAATCGGCTTGTAAAGAAAGGCCCAGATGAAAGCAAAATGGAGGAGGGTAAAATCAGCGAAGGCAAAAGTTAAGGCTATCGCGCACCACCATGGCGCTGCGGCCCTGGAGCATGCCGGTGCGGCGCCGGACATAGCGGCCGGGATGGACCGCTTTCCATTTGTGGGGATTGGGCAGGATGGCCGCCAGCCGTGCCGCCTGGGCGCCATCCAGGGAACCGGCATCCGTGCCAAAATAGGCCTGGCTGGCCGCTTCGGCGCCAAAGATGCCGTCGCCCCAGTCCACCAGGTTCAAATAGACGTGCAGGATGCGCTTCTTGGGCCAGAGCTGTTCCATCAGCACGGTCAGCCAGGCCTCCAGGCCCTTGCGGACCCAGCTGCGCATGGGCACCAGGAACAGGGTGCGGGCCGCCTGTTGCGAGATGGTGCTGGCGCCCCGCATCGGCCTCTTCGGATGGCGCTGGTGGTCGGCCATGGCCTTGTCGATGCTGGTCCAGTCAAAGCCGTGATGGGTGCAGAAATTCTGATCCTCAGCCCCGATCACCGCCCGCTCCAGCCGTGGGGAGATGTCGTCGGTCCAGCTATAACGCGCGGCCTTGCCCTCCATCAGGCTGATCAGCATTTCTGGTGTGCCGGGCACGGGAACGAAGCGATAAAGCAGAAGCAGGACGACCGGCGCCGCCACCAGCAGCACCAACAGCGAAACGGCCAGCTTCCACAGCCAGCCGCGCCCCCGCCACAGCCTGATTCCCAGCGCCATCAGGCCGTAACATAACAAGTTTTAAAGAGTGCACGAGCCGGGCGGCGATGCTACCTGTCGTTGCGCTTTTTGAGGGGCTTTGGGCCTATGCACGATATTCTCCTGTCCATCATCCTGGGGGTGGTGGAAGGCATCACCGAATTTTTGCCCATTTCGTCCACCGCCCATCTTCTGGTGACGGAGCGGCTGCTGGGCCTGGGCGATGACTGGGAAGCCTTTACGGTGGTGATCCAGTTGGGCGCCATCCTGGCGGTGGTGGCGATCTATTTTCAGGTCTTCTGGAAGGCGTTGATCGGCCTTCCCAGTTCGGCGGACGCCCGCCGTTTCGCCCTGGGGCTGATCCTGGCGCTGCTGCCTTCGGTCGTGGCGGGGCTTGCCCTGAAGAAGCTGCTGGATGAGGTGCTGCTCAATCCCGCCACTGCCATGCCCTTCATCGCAGCCTGCTGGATCGTGGGCGGCCTGGTCATTCTGGCGTTCGAGCGTATCGCGCCCAAGCCGCGCTGGTTCGAAGGCGACAAGCTGCCGCTGATCAAGGCTTTCCAGATTGGCTGCTGCCAGATCCTGTCCATCATTCCGGGCGTGTCACGGTCGGGCGCCACCATCCTGGGCGGCGAGCTGCTGGGCGTGGACCGGCGGGCGGCGACCTTGTTCACCTTCTATCTGGCAGTGCCGACCATGCTGGGCGCCACCATCCTTGAGCTGCATCACAAGGCCGGCGCGCTGAGCGAGCATCAGAGCCTGGATATCGCGGTCGGCTTTGTCGTGTCTTTTATCGTCGCCTTCTTCGTGATCCGCGGCTTTTTGCAGATCGTGACCAAGTATGGCCTTAAGCCATTCGGCTGGTACCGGATCGCCGCGGGGCTGGCGCTGGGCGCCTACCTGCTGGCTCACTGAGTGGAGATGTGAGCCTCGCGACGTTCCTGGGCGCTGGCATATTCGCCCTTGGGATGGAAACGCCATAAATAGGACGGCACTACCGCTTCGACCGAGGTGGGTGTGATGCCCAGTTCTGCCAGGCCCGGCGCGGTGGATGCCACCACGTTGTCCTTCTTCAGCAGCCGCACCTGATCCATGGTCAGAAGCGGCTTGGGCAGGATCTGCAGGAAGGCGGCCTTGAGCATGGCCAGGCCAAAAGGCAGCGGCACCAGCAGCCGGCGCCGGCCGATCTCGCGCAGGATCAGTTGCAGCAATTCCTTGAAGCTGTAGACGGCGGGCCCGCCCAGCTCATAGGTACGACCGTCCTGCCGCGACAGGCCGGTAACGATGGCCTGGGCCACGTCGCCCACAAAGACCGGTTGAAAGCGGGTGCGGCCGCCGCCGATCAGGGGCAGGGCAGGCGTGAACCGCGCCAGGGCGGCGAACTTGTTGAAGAAACCATCTTCCGGCCCGAAGACGATCGAAGGGCGCAAGATCACGGCTTTGGGAAAAGCCTCGCGTACCGCCTTTTCGCCTTCGGCCTTGGTGACGGCATATTCGGAGTTCGATTCCGCATCGGCACCCAGCGCGGAGATATGCACGAGCGCGCCCACACCCGCCGCGGCCGCGGCCTGGGCGACGTTTGCCGCACCGTCTGCCTGGACGTCCTCGAAGGTCTGACCGCCCTGAAACAGGATGCCGCACAGATTGACGACTGCGTCGGCGCCCCGGGCAGCGCGCGCCACCTGGTCGGGATCGGTGATGTCGCACTTGATAAAGTCGATCTGGCCCACCGTGCCCAGGGGGCGCAGAAAAAAGGCGCCATTCGGATGGCGCACTGCGACGCGGATGCGCCAGCCGGCCCTGGCCAGGGCCCGCACGGTGTGGCGGCCCAGGAAGCCGGAGCCGCCGAAAACCGTCACGAGATTGGTATTCATGTCGTCAGGTCCTTGAAGCTATGGTCGCGCCGATGGGACGGCGCGGCCGAGGGGCGGAATTTAGAAGGCCGGCGCGGCCCCGGATAGGGGCTATTTGGTCCATGAAGTCAGGCAATTGACTTCCGGTTGACTTGGGGTTGACTGGGGGTGGCGCGGCCCCTAAACATCGCGCCCCTACCGGACGGCCCCGGCCGTTCCCGTGCCCAGATGGCGGAATTGGTAGACGCACTAGTTTCAGGTACTAGCGCTTCACGGCGTGGAGGTTCGAGTCCTCTTCTGGGCACCATTTGGCTGATCGGCGTGGTTCGCTGAAGATCAGATTTCCAAAAAATCCAAGAAAAGACTGGCATTTTAATACCGGCAGAGATCGGCGAAGACCGGCTCAGACCGGCCGGCCTCTGGGTATTTTCTGGGTATTTTGGGTTCAAAAACGAGCCTCTGGGTACAGCCTGTACCCAGAACGGCAAAAACCCTTCCCGGCAAATTCGCCCTCCTTTGGACCCAGAACGTCTGGGTACGAGTAACGGGCGGAGAGCGGTCTGGGTACGGCCCAACATCCCACGCGGGTAAGGTCAACTAAGCCCTTCGTATAGAGAGGAGCTATACGATGTCACTAACCGATGCGCGGTGCAGGTCCGAAAAGCCGGGCGCAACCCGGAAGAAGCTTTCCGACGGCCAGGGCCTCCAGTTGTGGATACAGCCCAACGGCAAGAAGCTTTGGCAGTTGGTATACCAGTTCCAGGGCAGCCAAAAGCAGATAGCCCTTGGGCCCTATCCTGAGGTCCCGCTTTCTGAGGCACGAGACCTGCGCGAGCAGGCCCGCAAATCACTCCGTGACGGGATCGATCCTGCCACCCGACGACCGTCGAAGACGCCACTCCCCACGCCGGAGATCGGGCTGGGCGAGACCTTTCGGGAGGTAGCCGGTGAGTATCTTGAAAAGCGTCGTCGGGAAAATTTGGCAGGCGTCACCATGACCAAAAAGGAATGGCTGAT
>CAYQZM010000232.1:0-14455 GCA_964421935.1 uncultured Rhizobium sp.
AAGGCCGGTGCGGGCGAAAACAAAACGTTCCTGGTGGCCGACGGACAGGACGCGGCCAACTTCGCGCGACAGCGCCACCAGTTCGGCCGCTTCTTCCTTGGTGGTGGCGATGGGCTTTTCCACCAGCACATGGGCGCCGGCCTTGAGAAAACTGCAGACGATCTCGGCATGGGTGACGGCGGGCGAGCAGACGCTGACCAGATCAACCTTACCCAGCAGCTCGCGCCAATCGGCCACCATCTGGCAACCATGATGCGCCTTGGCCTTGGCACGCATGTCGGGATTGGGATCGGCGACGGCAAACAGCTCAACCTCTTTGCCCGTCTGGGCAAGGGTCTTGTACTTGGTGGCATGATGATGGCCGAAAACGCCGGCGCCGATTACGGCAGCCTTCAGCGGTCCAATTTCCGGCACGCGACGACGAAGAAACAAAACAGGGGGTCCCCAGCGATATCTTGGGCCGCATTAAGCGTTCCGGCCGCGGGTGGCCGCCAGCAAAGAAATATTGCGGCTTGTTACTTATATAAGTATTTGAATTTACTGTTGTTTTTCCGGGGCCGAGGCGAGCAATGAAGCCAGCGCCGCGACAATCAGATAGGCCAGCATCAGGGGGGCAAGTCCGATCAGAAGGGCCCCGGTGACATCGGCAAAGGCGCTGCAATTCAGCCAGGGATAGGCTGAACCCACGAACAGAAACTGGATACCGACCACCGCCGCGATGCCGAACAGGAAAGCGCGCAAGGTCGGTCCCAGCGGCTGGGGCCGGTCGCCTGCTTCCAGCCGGATCAAGCCGGCCTGGAGCCGGAGGCGCGAGGCTGCGCTGGCCAGATAGATGATCGCCAGCAGCCAGGCGAAGGCCGCGGCAAAGGCACGGCCGCCATCCATGGTGCAGGCATCCAGGGCGCCGACCAATGTCCGCTGTCCCGGCACCACGAAATAGATTGCGTTCTGCAGGGCGCTGGCGGGCCGGTGATCCATGGCCAGGGGCGCGACAAAGGCCTGGTTCAGGAAGCTCAGCACGGCGAAAAGCAGGAAGACGCCTTCATTGAATCCGGGGAGCAGGTGATGGGCGCGAAAGCGCCGGATCCAGGGCGTCCCGGAAACATGGGCCGCGGAAACGCCGAAGCCACCCACGAACAACAGGCCCATGGCCATGAACAACAGCGCGCAGATGCTGATGGGCAGGACGCTGGATTGCAGCGGCAATCCGCTGCGCAGCGCAAAGCGCAGCGCATGGGCTCCCGCGAACAGGCAGAAAACGATCCAGCCTTTGGCCAAGAGACGAGCAATACCCATTGATCTCTACTACTCGTCTCTCCCCTGCCGCTCGCTTTGGCTCGCGGCGTTCGTCACTTTCGCAGGTCCGCCGGACCTGCTCACGTGCTTCGCACGCCGCTCCTCACCCATACCGTCAGGCCGAGGCGGCCAGCGCCGAATGCTTGATGCGCTCGTCGCGGATGCCCTCGGCGATGAGGAAGGCAAGCTCCAGCGCCTGGCTGGCATTGAGCCTGGGATCGCAGGCGGTCTGGTAGCGGTCCTGCAGGTCGATTTCCTTCAGGCCCTGCGCGCCGCCCAGGCATTCGGTGACATTCTGGCCGGTCATCTCGAAATGCACGCCGCCAGCATGGGTGCCTTCGGCGCGATGGATGGCAAAGAAGCTGCGCACTTCCTCCAGCACGCGTTCGACAGGCCGGGTCTTGTAGCCGGACTGAAGCTTGATGGTATTGCCATGCATGGGATCGGAGGACCACACCACCTTCATGCCCTCGCGCTTGACCGCGCGCAGCAGCGGCGGCAGCTTGTCGGCGATCTTGTCGGCGCCGAAGCGGGCAATCAGGGTCAGCCGGCCAGGGACATTGCCCGGATTGAGGACGTTGATCAGCTTCAGCAGATCTTCCGGATCGAGCGAGGGCCCGCATTTCAGCCCGATCGGGTTCTTGATGCCCCGCATGAACTCGACATGGGCGCCATCAGCCTGGCGGGTGCGGTCGCCGATCCAGAGCATGTGGGCGCTGGTGTCGTACCAGTCGCCGCTGGTGGAATCCACGCGCGTCATCGCCTGCTCGTAAGGCAGCAGCAACGCCTCATGGCTGGTGTAGAAGTCGGTGCCACGCAGCTGGGGCACCGAATCCGAGGTGATGCCGCAGGCCGCCATGAAATCGAGCGTTTCGGAAATGCGCTGTGCGAGACCTTTGTATTTTTCGCTGGCCGGCGAGTCCGCTATGAAGCCCAACATCCAACGATGCACATTGTGCAGGTCGGCATAGCCACCCTGGGCAAAGGCACGCAGCAGGTTCAAGGTGGCCGCCGACTGGGCCGTGGCCTGCAACAGGCGCTGCGGATCGGGAATGCGTGCCGCCGCCGTGAACTCGCCGCCGTTTATGTTGTCGCCGCGATAGGACGGCAGGGTTACGTTGCCCTGCTTCTCGAAATCGTCGGAGCGCGGCTTGGCGAACTGGCCGGCGATCCGGCCCACCTTCACCACCGGCACGCCGGCGGCAAAGGTCAGCACCACCGCCATCTGCAGCAGCACACGGAAGGTGTCGCGGATATTGTCGGGATGGAATTCGGCAAAGCTTTCGGCGCAGTCCCCGCCCTGCAGCAGGAAAGCCTTGCCTTCCGCCACCTGGCCGAGCCCGGCCATCAGGTTGCGCGCCTCGCCGGCGAAAACCAGCGGTGGGTGGGTCTTAAGCTGGCCCAGGACCCGGTCCAGCGCCGCCTTGTCCGGATAATCCGGCATCTGCCGCGCGGGTCTGTCCTGCCAGCTCTGTGGCGTCCAAGTCTGGGCCACCGGCTGCTCCATCAAAAACAAGCCGGGGATATAGGCGATAGGGGAATAATTTGCTAGCGCTCCTGGCGAATGGCTGGCAAGCAGAGGGCGTGGAAAAGCGCTGGTTCCAAGGGCTTGCCGCTAACCAAACAATGCACTGAGTCCGGGGGATGAAATCCTATCAGCGCCGTGTGCGGGTCCTGGCCGGCGGCCTGTCGGCGCTGGCCGGCTTTGTCGACGCGACAGGCTTTATCGGCTTGGGCGGGTTTTTCGTCTCCTTCATGAGCGGCAACACCACGCGCCTGGCCGTAGGGCTGGCGCAAGGGACGGCCGCGGCGGCAACCGCGGCGGGGCTGATCGCGGCCTTCGTTCTGGGCGTAATGGGCGGCACCTGGCTGCGGTGCCGGGTGCAAGTAAAGCCGGCAGCACGGATCCTGTTGCTGGTCGCCGCATTGCTGGCCGTCGCTGCCCTGTGCGGCATGCATGGCCTGATGCTGGAGGCCGGTGTTGCGATGGCCCTGGCGATGGGGGCGGAAAATGCGGTCTTCGAACGGGAGGGCGAGGTCCATATCGGCCTCACCTACATGACCGGCACATTGGTCAAACTGGGCCAGCACTTGGTCCGCGCGCTGAGCGGCGACGCGAGCAACACCTGGCGCTCCTATTTCCTGCTGTGGTCGGGCCTGGCCGCGGGCGCCGTGGCGGGCGCCGCTTTGCATCCATGGCTTGGGATGAATGCGCTGTGGCTCGCCGCGCTGGCGGCCGCATTCTTCGCCTTGGTGGCCGCGCAGATGGAATTCTAGCGCGGCAGATCTGCGGGTGTCTTGCTGTAGCTCTTGGTCCGCATCGTCACCAATTCTTCGGCGGCCGTAGGGTGCAGCGCAATGGTGCTGTCGAAGTCCCTTTTTGTGGCACCCATTTTCAGCGCCACGGCCACGATCTGGATCACCTCGGCGGCGTGATCGCCGAAGATATGGCACCCCAGCACCTTGTCGGATTTGGCATCCACGATCAGCTTCATGTGCGTGCGTACCGGCCGCCCGCCCAAGGTATGCAGAAGCGGCTTGAAGGTGGACTTGTAGACATCGATGGCGCGGCCCTGCAGCAGCGCCTTGGTTTCCGTCAGGCCCACCCCCGCCAGCTCCGGCGTCGAAAACACGGCGCTGGGCACATGGATATGATCCGGCGCCGTCGGGTTGTTCTTGAAAGCGGTCTCGAAAAAGCACATGGCTTCATGGATGGCGACGGGCGTGAGCTGCACGCGGTCCGTGACATCGCCCACGGCATAAATATGCGGCGCCGAGGTGCGGGAATAATCATCCACCTTCACCTCGCCGCGCTTGCCCAGATCCACACCGGCTTTTTCCACATGCAGCGCCTTGGTGTTGGGCGCCCGGCCGATCGCCAGCATGATCTGGTCGCAGGTGATGGAAGCGCCCTTGTCGGTCTCCACCTTCAAGCCGGCGCCTGTCTTTTCGATCTTGGTGAACTGGTTGTGCCCCAGTACCCGGATGCCGCGCTCCTGCATGTTGGCGAACAGCGCATCGCGCATGTCGTCGTCGAAGCCGAACAGCGGCTTGTCGCGGCGGCAGACCAGGGTCACCTCGCTGCCCAGGCCCTGGAAGATATGTGCGAACTCCACCGCGATATAACCGCCGCCGCCGATCACGATGCAGCCCGGCAACTGCTTCAGATGAAAGGCTTCGTCGGAGGTGATGCAAAGCTCCGCGCCCGGCACGATGCGCTCGCTGCCCATCTCGCGGGTGGGGCGGTTGCCGGTGGCGATCAGGATCTTGTCCGCGGTGACGCGCTTGCCGGAATTGAGCAGCAGCAAAGTGTGCGGGTCTTCGAACACCGCCCGGTCCTGATAGATGGTGACGCCGGCTTTCTCGACATTGGTGGTGTAAAGGCCCTCAAGCCGGGCGATTTCCTTGTCCTTGTTGGCGATCAGGGTCGGCCAGTCGAACTTGCATTCCCCGAAGGACCAGCCATAGCCGGCCGAATCCAGGATGTTCTCGCGGAACTGGCTGGCATAGACCAGCAGCTTCTTGGGAATGCAGCCGCGGATGACGCAGGTGCCGCCCATTCGCCATTCCTCGGCCAGGGCTACTTTGAACCCCGCCAGCGCGGCCATGCGGCTGGCACGCACGCCGCCGGAGCCGCCGCCGATGACGAAGAGATCATAGTCGTATTTCATTATTTACCCCTCCGCCCTTTGCCCGCTCTCGTGGGCACGGGCACCTCTCCTTCCCGCGTGCTGGTGCACGCGAAGGGAGGCAGGCCTCGGCTTGCTTCATCGTTCAATGACTTCGATCTCGCCGGCGGCCGCGATCAACAAGGTCGTGGCCATGCCGATGAAGAGGCCATGTTCGACCACACCCGGAACAGCGCTGATCGCCGCCGCCAGCTTCGGTGCATTCTGAATGGCACCAAAGGCGCAGTCATAGATCACATTGCCACTGTCGGTCTTGAAAGGGCCGCCGTCCTTCTGGCGCTGGATCATCGCTACATTGGCATGACCGGCGGCCGCCAGCGCCGCGGACAGGCGCGCGGCGATGGATTTATGGCCGAACTCCACCACCTCGACCGGCAGCGGATAGCGGCCCAGCCGTGGCACCAGCTTGGATTCATCGGCGATCACCACCATCCGGCGCGAGGCCGCGGCGACGATCTTTTCCCGCAGTAGCATGCCACCGCCGCCCTTGATCAGGTCGAGATTGCGGTCGGCCTCGTCGGCGCCGTCCACCGTCAGGTCCAGCGGCGCCAGATCGTCCAGCGCCGCCAGAGTGAAGCCCAGCTTGCGGGCCAGCGCCGCGGTCTTTTCGGATGTGGGCACGCAGAGCAGCTTTTCGCCGCCCCGGACGCGCGGCGCCAGCATCTCCACGAACATCTCGGCGGTCGAGCCGGAGCCCAGCCCCAGCTTCATGCCGTCTTTGACATAGTCGAGGGCCTTGGCAGCTACGGCGCGCTTGAGGGCATTCTGGTCGGTCATGGGCCGAGAACATAAAGCGAAGTCTGCAGGGAGCAAACCACCCTCCCCTTGAGGGAGGGTCAAAAATTCGAGCGCCGCGAGAATTTTTTGGGGAGGGGTAACATGCCACGCCCCTCCCCGAATTTTGTTGACGCAAATTTCGGCCCTCCCTCTAGGGGAGGGCAAATATCACTCCACCGTCACACTCTTCGCCAGATTGCGCGGCTGATCCACGTCTGTCCCTTTGGCAATGGCGGCGTAATAGGCCAGCAGCTGCACCGGAATGGCATAGATCAGCGGGGTAATGAAGCTGTTGGTGGTCGGCACTTCAATGCTGGCCCAGACCTTACCCGCCTTCTCGATGCCGTCCTTGTCCGAGATCAGGAGTACCTTGCCGCCACGGGCCATCACCTCCTGCATGTTGGAGATGGTCTTCTCGAAATGGGCGTCATGGGGCGCGATCACGATGATCGGCACCGCCTCGTCGATCAGGGCGATGGGGCCATGCTTCATCTCGCCGGCGGCATAGCCTTCGGCATGGATATAGCTGATCTCCTTCAGCTTCAGCGCGCCTTCCAGCGCCAGGGGAAAGCTGGCGCCGCGGCCCATATAAAGAACGTCGCGTGCCTTGGCGATTTCCTCGGCCACCGCCTTCACCGCCTTTTCCTGCTTCAGGAATTCGGCGATATGGCGCGGCGCCTCCAGCAACGCCTCACACAGCCGCTGCTCCTCGCCCTTGCTGATGGTGCGGCGCGCCTCGCCCGCCGCGATGGCGAATGAGGCCAGTGCCGCGAGCTGGCAAGTGAAAGCCTTGGTGGAGGCCACGCCGATCTCCGGCCCCGCATAGGTCGGCAGCACAATGTCGGCTTCCCGGGCGATGCTGGATTCGGTCACATTCACCACCGCGATGGTGGTCTGACCCTTGGCCTTGGCATCGCGCAAGGCGGCCAGGGTGTCGGCAGTCTCGCCCGACTGGGAGACGAACAATGCCACGCCATTGTCGGGATAGACCGCATCGCGATAGCGCAGCTCAGACGCCACATCGGTTTCCACCGCCAGGCGCGCCAGCTTCTCGAACCAGTATTTGCCCACCATGCCGGCATAATAGGCGGTGCCGCACGCCGAAATGGTCAGGCGCGACGCTTTGATCATCGCATCGCGCAGGCCCTTGCCCTGGCGGCGCACGTCCGGCCCCGCGGGATCGAGATAGTGCGCCAGCGTGTGGCCTACCACTTCCGGCTGCTCATGGATTTCCTTGGCCATGAAATGGCTGTGGCCGGCCTTGTCCACCAGCGCGGCCGAGGCCGAGGTGATCTGGACCTCGCGGTTGGCCCGGCGGCCTTCGGCATCGAAGATCGTCACCTGGGTGCCGTTCACGACGGCGACATCGCCATCCTGCAGATAGGCGACGCGATTGGTGAACGGCGCCAGCGCGAAGGCATCCGAGCCCAGATAGGACTCATGCTCGCTATAACCCACCGCCAGCGGCGGCCCCTTGCGCGCGCCCACCAGCAGCCCTTCGTGATCGCGGAAGATCATGGCGATGGAATAGGCACCGATCAGCCGGGCGATGGCCTTCTTTGCGGCTTCGTCCGGCGCCAGGCCCTGGTCCATATAATCGGTGACCAGATGCGCCGCGGTCTCGCTGTCGGTCTCGGACTGGAATTTGTGCCCCTTGGCGGTCAGCTCGGCGCGCAGCTCGCGGAAATTCTCGATGATACCGTTATGCACGATCGCCACGTGCGCCGTGGCATGGGGATGGGCGTTGCCCTCGGTGGGTGCGCCGTGGGTGGCCCAGCGGGTGTGGCCGATGCCGGTATGGCCGGTGAGCGGCGCCTGGCGCAGCGCGGCTTCCAGATTGGTCAGCTTGCCCGGGGCGCGGCGGCGCTCGATCTGGCCGTCCACCAAAGTGGCGACGCCGGCGGAGTCATAGCCGCGATATTCCAGCCGCTTCAGGGCTTCCACGATGACGGGCGCCACGTCGCGCGTGCCCGCGATGCCGACAATGCCACACATACCGTTGTTCCTACCTCATTCCACATATCGCCGCTCGCCCAAGCTCGCGGCGTTCGTCACTCGAAATGGCTCACTGGGCCATTTCGTTTGCCTTGCAAATCGCTCCTCACCCTTCGACAAGCGCAAGGTGAGGACAAAGCCAAATCCTCATGCTGAGCTTGTCGAAGCATGAGGATCACTTCTTCTCCGACCTTTTCCGGTCGCGGAATGCTTTCGCCCAGCCCGGCTTTTCGGTCTGCACGCCACGCGCGATCGCCAGCGCGTCGGGACAGACATCGTCGGTGATCACCGATCCCGCCGCGGTGACCGCGCCATGACCAACTTTCACCGGCGCCACCAGCGCGGTATTGGAGCCGATGAAGGCGCCCGCCCCGATTTCCGTGTGCGCCTTGGTGAAGCCGTCATAGTTGCAAGTGATGGTGCCCGCGCCGATATTGGCGCCCTCGCCCACACTGGCATCGCCCAGATAGGTGAGATGGTTGGCCTTGGCGCCCGCACCGATCTTGCTGTTCTTCACTTCCACGAAATTGCCGATATGGGCGTTCTCGCCGATGTCGGCGCCGGGACGCAGGCGCGCAAAGGGACCGATGATGGCGCCCGAAGCGACAGTCGCCCCCTCAAGATGCGAATAGCTGCGCAGCCGCACGCCGTTCCGCACCGTCACGCCGCCGGCGAACATCACGAAGGGCTCAATCTCCACATCGTTCTCGATTTTCGTGTCATGGGCGAAGAAAACCGTTTCCGGCGCCGTCATGGTGACGCCATCGGCCAGAAACCGGGCGCGCATCCGCGCCTGGAATTTCCGCTCCGCCTCCGCCAGCTCGGCCCGGCTGTTGACGCCGGTGACCGAGAGCTCGTCGGTGATCGCGACCGCGCATTGCACGCCATCCTGCCGGGCCAGAGCGGGCACGTCGGTCAGGTAATATTCCTTCTGGGCATTGTCGTTCTTCAGCGCCGCGGCCCAGCCGAAAAACTTGCCGGCGTCAGCGGCATAGCAGCCGGCATTGCAGAAGGTGGTGGCACGTTCATCCGCGTTCGCATCCTTGAACTCCACGATGCGGTCCAGATAGCCCTCCGGCGTCATCAGCACCCGGCCGTAAGAAGCCGGATCGGCGGCCTCGAAGGCCAGCATCGCCAACCCCGTGCGCTCCTGCGCCTTCAGGCATTCGGCAATTGTGTCGGCGGTGATCAGCGGCATGTCGCCATTGACCACCAGGAGGGTGCCATCAAAACCGGCCAGCGCCTCACGCGCGCAGGCGGCGGCATGGCCGGTGCCAAGCTGTTCCTGCTGGATGGCGGTGTCGGCGCCAGCGGATTTGGCGTAGGCGCGCACCGCATCGCCCGCGGCCGAGGTCACCACCACCACCCGCTCCACCCCCGCGCCCTTCAGCGCGGCGATGACATGGCCCAGCAGCGGCAGTCCCGCCACCTTATGCAGCACCTTGGGGACAGCGGACTTCATCCGCGTTCCCTGACCTGCGGCAAGAATGATAGCGGCTTTGGACATGATGCTTGCGGTAGAACCTGGGTGGAAAAAGAGGAAGTGACGATTTGCGACGGTATATTGCCCTGAACCTTCCGGCGATTCCTTAATTCATGACCGCTCATCCCGCCCTGATTTTCGACCTGGACGGCACCCTGGCCGACACCGCGCCCGACCTGTTGGGGGCGACCAATGCCGTGCTGGCGGCCAAGGGGCGGCCGCTGCTGGACCTCAACCATCTGCGCCACATGGTGGGGTTCGGTGCCCGCGCCCTGATCGCCCAGGCGATGGAGGCATCCGGCGCCCCGGTGACGGAAGACCAGATGCCGGCGCTGGTGGAGATCTTCCTGGACCATTACCGCGCCCATATCGCCGACGGCACCCGGCTGTTTCCCGGCGTGCCGCAGACCCTGGCGGCGCTGAAGGCGCGCGGCGCGCGGCTGGGGGTGTTGACCAACAAGCCGCAGGAGCTGACCGACCCCCTGTTGCCCCTGTTGGGATTGGATGGTGTGTTCGCCGCCGTCTATGGCGCGGGCAGGAAGCCCTACGCAAAGCCGGACCCGCGCATCTTCCATGAGGTGGTGGCCGATTGTGGAGGAGCGCCCGGCGTCATGATCGGGGACTCCATCACCGACCTCAACACCGCCCGGGCGGCGGGAGCGCCCTGCATCCTCTTTTCCTATGGCTTTACCCCGGTGCCGGCGGCGGAGCTGGGCGCGGACCTGGTTCTGGACGATTTCGCCGCGTTGCCTGAGGCGCTGGTCCAGCTCAAGCTGCTGTAGTTCTGGGATTTTCCGCCGGCGACGGCCGGAGCGGCTTGACGGGTCGGGAGGGCCCGCTTATAGCCCTGCCCCTCCGTCATGGACGGGCGCGTAGCTCAGCGGGAGAGCACTCCCGTCACACGGGAGGGGTCACAGGTTCAATCCCTGTCGCGCCCACCATTTCAAGCACGCCGATGGCGTGCTTGAAATGGTATCCGAGTTCTTCCGGCATCTTCGTACATCGCGACAGGGATTGAACTTATTTGTTTGCGCCGTATTCGCGGCGCGGGGCCCTGTCGCGCCATCGAGCCGACGCTAGATCTGCCGCAGCAGCCAGCGCACCGAACGCTTCTGGATCTCCAGATATTGCGGATTCCACATCGCGTGCATGTTGTGCCCCACCGCCGTGAACACCACGCGACCCTTGCCGAAGTCATGCGCCCAGGCGGACACCGCCTTGGTGCCCATGTCCCGGAACGTCAGCCCGTCGATGTTCTCGGACTCCAGAAGGATATGCGCGGGATCGAGGTCATACTGCACATAATGCTGCTCGTCATTGACCATGAAGGGCTGGATGCCGTCGGTGATGGGATGGCGGTTCTTGGTGGGGTGCACCTGGAACGGGCGCAGGGGCGGATGGGCCTTGGACACGCCACCCAT
Organism: uncultured Rhizobium sp.; assembly: GCA_964421935.1. GTDB lineage: Bacteria > Pseudomonadota > Alphaproteobacteria > Micropepsales > Micropepsaceae > Rhizomicrobium. The sequence continues at coordinate 10,662 of CAYQZM010000232.1, forward strand.
CACCTCCCGGTACGACTTCACATAGAGCGAGATGTAGCTGCTGTTATGCATCGCATAGAGACCGCCGCCGGCATTCACAAACTCCTTGATGGCCATGCCCTGCTCTTCGGTCATGCAGGGCTTCGGCACGGGATCGGGAAACGTCTTGGGATTTTCCAGATTCTCCGCGTAGTAGGACGAGGCGTCGGGGCCCAGATAGCCGCCCGGCCAGATCATGCCGTCGCGATAGGTCAGGAAGATCTGATAGTTCTTCAGCATCTCGGCGGAAATCTGGTCATAGGCGATGGTGTAATCGATCGGGATGTTCAGCTCCTTGAACACCGGGTCCAGACCTGTGCGGATATAGTCGGGGTTGTGATAGCGGTCGCCGACCAGCGCCAGCACGCGCGGTGTGCCGCGGCGCGTTTGCGATTTCGCGCTCCTGGTGGACGCCGCACTGATCAGCCCGGCGCCCGCCGCCAGGCCAGCGCCCTGCACCAGACCACGGCGTGAAAGAGTTTTGGAATTTCCCATGATCTGACGTCCCTGCTTTCCCGTTTCCGTTGTCAGGCGCGCTGCATTTTTATGTTCATGTTCTAGGGCCTGAGACGGGCGATTCAGGCACTCTCGCCCGGGCACAGTCAATCGGGCCGCAAGAGGCATTTCACCGGATGAAACGGGTCCGCCAGCGCCCCGTGACACAAAAATCGATCATACTGTCCTTGGGGACACTTGGGGCACGAGATGACTCAGTACAATCCGCTTCACTGGAAACGCAGCCGGCTGGGCATCGCTGTGGCATTGGTTTTAGGCGCCGCGGCGGTTGGCACCATGATCGGCTATCACTGGGCATGGAGCATCATCAGTGCCGAGCATTTGAACCCGGCCGACCCCTATATTCCCGTGATCTACGAAAAATTCATCGCGGCCTGGGCAGTCGGCCTGTCGGCCCCAGTCGCGCTCGCAATCTATCTTTTTGAAATTCTGTGGGACCGCCGCGGTTAGCGCATAATGACTGTGCGCTATCTGCGGAACTCGACAATGATCGCCTCATAAGGTTGGCCGCCGGTGTTTTCGTCGGCCTGGGTCCCCGGCATCTGCCACTGCACCTCACCCTTCCGATAGGCCGCTTCTTTCACCACCCCTTTCGCGTCGGCCGTCGTCAGCCGCGCTGCGGTCAGCGGCACCAGCAGATGTTCAAACATCGTCTGGTAGGCGGGCGTCTTTTCGCCCTTGCCCAGGCGAAGCCGCAGCACGCGCACCTGGTCCTTTTGCATCTCGAGCGTGAAATGCCTGGGATCGATGGTCAGCGGATCGCGCGGCCCATACATCACGGCATGCACCCTGTTATCCTTGTGTTCCGGCACCTTCAATTCCACATGGACGATGTCCACCGGGCCCGCGGCGGTGATGGTCGCGGTGTGCGTGCCCATGGCGTCATTCCATTGCACGTCGCCCGCCTGGAAATGTTCTGGCACCACCTTGCCGTCCGGATAGCGGATCGTGTTGGTCCCCGCCTCGAAATAGATCATCACCCGGTTGGTGAGATGGACATGGGGCTTGGTGACCTCACCCGGCTTGCCGGCGCTGAGCTGCACCCGCGCCACCGCATTGTCGACGGGCGTGGTCGGCGGATCGTAGGGAAGCCCGGCATGTGCGGCGGCGGCGAATGCGATCATGGTGAGCATGCAGTTGCCCTTTCGTTGTTAAGCCCGCTCCACCCGTTGCTCGGGATTGATCGTCAGCCAGGCGACGCCGGCGATGGCATAGATCGCCGCCAGCACCAGCAGCGGCAGATTCCAGTTGCCCGTCGCATCCACCAGATAGGCCAGCACGATCGGGCTGAGGATGCCGCCCACCTGGCCCACCGTGTTCATCACCCCCGCCGTCACGCCGGCATGGCGGCCGCCCACATCCACCGCGCTGGCCCAGGCCGGCGCCAGGGTCAGCATCGAACAGGCGCCGCCGATGGCGATGAACAGCCCCGCCGCCACGCCGCTGCCCAGTTGCGTCGCCAGGAAGATGGCCAGCGCCGCCAGCACATAACCGCCCACGCCGAAGACGCGGCGCGCATTGCGCAAGCCGATCCGGCGCGCCAGCCTGTCGGAGCCCTCGCCGCCGGTCAGGTCGGCGACGAAGCTCAGAATCAGCGGCAGGCCGGAAAAAGCCGCCCATTCGGCGCCCTTCATGCCATGCGCCTCGGCCAGATAGGTCGGCAGCCAGGTGATGAAGAAATAAAAGCCATAGCTGTTGGCGAAGGCCTGGACGCAGAGCGGCCACACGGTGGGAGTCCTGAACACCGCCGACCAACTTTTCTGATCCTTGGCCTGGTCCGTGGCGGCGGCGACGCCGCGCGTCGCCTCGATATGATCGCGCTCCGCCGTCGACACCGCCTTGTGATCGCGCGGCTCGTCGCGGAACCAGGCATACCAGCACGCCGCCCACAACGCCCCGATCGCGCCGAACACCAGGAAGATCATCCGCCATTGCAGCCAGCCTGCCATGGCAGCCACGATCAACGGCGTGACACCGCCCGACAGATGGGCGCCGGCAAAGAAGATGCCTTGGATGCGTCCGCGCTGCGCCAGCGGGATCCAGCGCGAATAGACCCGCGCCACGGACGGCCAGGCGCCGGCCTCGCCGATGCCGAACAAAAAGCGGATGATCACCATGGAAAGGAAATTCCACGCCATGGCGGTGGCGGCGGTGAAGGCCGACCAGACCAGCACCACCAGAGTCAGCACCTTGCGCGCGCCGTCGCGGTCGGCCCAGCGGGCCAGCGGCACGCCGAAGGCGGCATAGGAGACGGCGAAGGCGCTGAAGATGTAGCTCATCTCCACGCGGCTCAGATGCAGCTCGGCGCTGATCCTGGGCGCCAGGACTGAGATGCAGACCCGGTCCAGATAGGTGATCGCGGCCAACGCCATGGTGAAGGCGACCACACGACTGCGAACGGGCAATGCCATGTCCCACCCCTATTTCACCCCTGGCCGGCGCCGTTTTTTGCGGGCTCTGGCAGCCATGGTGCCCTGGGTGACAGCTTAAAGGCCAGGCGGCAAATGCCAAGACCGGCTTGTCCGCCAATATGGCGATCAGTCCCGCTCGCGCCGCGCCAGCACGCGCTGGCGGGCCAGCACCCGCTCGCGATCATCGACATAGATCAGCCCGGCGACGCGGCGGACCAGAAGATCCTCCTCCGGGTCCAGCACGCCGTCGGCATAGGCCACACCCCACAGCATCTCGATCAGCTCGACCCGTTCCTCAGGGCTCATGGCGGCGGCGATGGTGCTGGTATGGCCATGCAGCTGCACCAGTTCCGCGGCATGGGCCTGGGCGGTGGCGATCAGCTTCTCGCAGTCCTCGGGCGACAGGTCGAACCGCCGGGCCAGCAGAGCCATGATGACGGCCCGTTCGCGCGCGTCGAAATGATCGTCCTGGCGCGCCGCCTCCAGCAGCAGCACGGCGACGGAGAGGCGCAGATCGGGTGCAGCCTGGGGCTGGGGCGCGGCAAGCAGGCGGGCGAGAGCGTCGAACATGACGCCCTGAATAAGGCACCGGCTTCGCGTATGTCCAGTTTACTTCGCGGCAATGGACTTTTTGATGTCGGCCACGGTGCGGTCGATGGTACGTTCCAGCAGAACCTTGCCGATCGCGGCGCTGGCATGGCGGGGATCGCCCTCCACCCCATTCTTGCCGTCGCCGGCCGCCAGCTTGTCGGCCCGCACCATCTTGGGATCCACGGCCATCATCAGCGAGACGTCGCGGACATCGGAATGGTTGCCCATCTCTTCCTTTTTGATGCCGCGCTTCATCAT